>JANNQO010000193.1:0-51179 GCA_031400795.1 Rubrivivax sp.
ATCACCACCAAGCGCTCTCGCTCCTTGGCGCTCATCGCCAACAGCCCATCGTTGCAATCCCCTTCCATAGCCGTCCCCATCGAGCCTCGAAGGGGACACTTCTACTTTGCACAAAGGGGACATTACGACTTTGCGCTGACAGCGGGATGCATCCGTCTGGCGCTGCCCATCGGCCTGGGTTAAGGTTGGCGGGGGAGCCTGCCCGGCGCAAGACCGGGCAGCGCGCCGAACGAGGTCGGTCCAGGGTCGAGGAGCCTGATGCGTTGTCTGTCCTGCGGGCACGAGAATCGCGCCGAGGCGCGCTTTTGCGATGCGTGCGGCGCGCCCGTCGCCGCGTCCGCCACCGCCGGGGCGTCACACGCCGCGTCTGAAGGCCCGCGCAGCTACACCCCGGCGCACCTGGCGCAAAAGATCCTCACCTCGCGCTCGGCCCTGGAAGGCGAGCGCAAGCAGGTGACGGTGCTGTTTTGCGATATCGCCAACTCGACCGAGGCCGCGCAACGCCTGGGAGCCGAGGCCATGCACGAGATGCTCAACGCCTTCTTCGAGCTGGCGCTGGCCGAGGTGCATGGCGTCGAAGGCACCGTCAACCAGTTTCTGGGCGATGGTTTCATGGCGCTGTTCGGCGCGCCGCTGGCGCACGAGGACCATGTGCGCCGCGCGCTGGCCGCGGCGCTCGCCATCCGCCAGCGCCTGCACGACGCGCCCAAGCTGGCCGGCCTGCAAGTGTGCATGGGCCTGAACACCGGGACGGTGGTGGTGGGCAAGATCGGCGACAACCTGCGCCTGGACTACACGGCCGTGGGCGACACCACGAACATCGCCGCGCGCCTGCAGGGCCTGGCGCAGCCAGGCCAGGTATGTGCCAGCGAGGTGGTGAAGGCAATCGGCCAGACCTGGTTCGAGTTCACGCCACTGGGCAACCACCTGCTCAAGGGCATCCGCGAGCCCAGGCCGGTGCACGAGCTGGTGCGAGCCCGGCCGCGCGCGACGCCGCGCGACGGCAACGCCAACCCTGGCGACCGCGCGCAAGGGCTTGGCATCGCCTCGCCGCTGGTCGGGCGCGATGCCGAACTGGCCGCGGCCGCCACGGCGGTCGCGTCGCTGCGCCGCGGCGAGGGCGGCGTCGTCGTCATCACCGGCGAGGCGGGCTCGGGCAAGTCGCGCCTGATGGCCGAGCTGCAGCGCCGCCATGGCGGCGCCGACCTGCTCTGGCTCGAGGGCCATGCCTTGTCTTTCGGCCGCCACCTGAGCTACTGGCCCTTCGTCGAGATCGTGAAGACCATCTTCGCCATCGACGACGACGACGGCGAAGGCGTGAGCTGGCACAAGCTCGAAAGCGGACTCGGGGCGCTCTTCGGCGAGCGCATGCCCGAGCTGCTGGTCTACGTGGCCACGGTGCTGGCGCTGCGCGCGCCGCCCGAGCATGAAGACCGCGTGAGGTACCTCGACGGACCCGGCCTCAAGCGCCAGGTCTTCCTCTGCATGCGCCAGCTCTTCGAGGCGCTGGCGCAGCGCCGTCCGGTGGTGCTGCTGCTGGAAGACTGGCACTGGGCCGACCAGTCCTCGGCGGAGCTGGCCGAGCACCTGCTGCCGCTGGCCTTGTCCGGCCCACTGCTCGTGCTCGTGCCCACGCGGCCCGACCCCGATGGCGCCGTCGAGCGTGTGCGCCGATTCGTCGCCGAGCAGGCCGGCCCGCGCTGCCGCGAAGTGCTGCTGGGCATGCTGAACGAAGCCCAGGTCGCCCAGCTCGTGAGCAACCTGGTCGGTACCGGAAAGCTGCCGGCCATGCTTCACGAGCAGATCGTGCGCAAGACCGGCGGCAACCCCTTCTTCGTCGAGGAGGTGATCCGCTCGCTGGTCAGCGACGGCGTGCTCGCGCGCGACGGCCACGGCGCCTGGCACCTGGTGAAGCCCTTGTCCGAGGTGCGGCTGCCCGACACCGTGCAAGGTCTGATCATGGCCCGCATCGACCGCCTGGACGACGAGGTGAAGCAGGCGCTGAAGCTGGCCTCGGTGATCGGCCGCAGCTTCTTCGACCGTGTGCTCGAGAGCATCGCCGAGGCGCAGGGCTCGCTCGCGACGAGCCTGTCGGAGCTGGAAGACGCCGAGCTGATCCGGCTCAAGCAGCGCCAGCCCGAGCTGGAATACATCTTCAAGCATGTGCTCGTGCAGGAAGCGGCCTACGGCAGCATCCTGCAGGACCAGCGCCGAGCCATCCACCGCCGCGTGGCGCAGGCCATCGAGCGGCTGTTCGCCGGGCGGCTGGACGAATTCACCAGCCTGCTGGCGCACCACTACACCTGCGCCGAAGACTGGGAGAAGGCGCAGGAATATCTCTTCAAGGCCGGGGACCAGGCCGGCCGCATGGCCGCCGATGCCGAGGCGCTGGAACACCTGCGGCGCGCCGAGGCCGCCTACATGAAGGCCTATGGCGACCGCCTGAGCCCGCTGCAACGCGCCACGCTGGCGCGCAAGGTGGGGGCGGCGCTCTTCGGCACCGGTCAGTACGAACCGGCCCACGCGGAGATGCGCCAGGCGTTGGCCCAGCTGGGGATGCGCTATCCCGCCACGCGCGCCGGGGTGCGCCTGGCCTTGCTGCGCTACCTGGGCGCGCATGCCTGGAGCCGCTGGCGCGAGCGCATCCGCCTGCCGCCGCGGCGTGCGATGGAGGTCGCCACCGCCGCCGAAGCGGCCACCATCGCCGACGTGATGAGCTGGATCGACTACTTCCTCGACAAGGAGCGCATGCTGCTGGACGGCCTGCTCCAGCTGCGCGTGGGCGAGTTGAGCGGCCATGCCCAGGCCGAGGCGCGCGGCTTGAGCACGCTGGGCTTCGGCTTCATGACCTTCGGCCTGCGTGGCCTGGCACGGCGCTACCACCACCGCGCCATCGCCGTGGCGCAGCGCTCGGACGACCCGGGTGCCATCGCATTCGCCTGGTTCTGCCTCGCCTTCCTGGACATGTACGACGGCCAGTGGGATGAGTGCGAGGCGCGCGCCGGCAAGGCCCTGGCGTTGTACCGCGAATGCGGCGACCTGCACCGCTCGGGCGCTGCCGCGATCACTTTGTCGTGGGTGCTGATTGCCCGCGGCGACCTCGCCGGCGCAAGCCAGATCACGCAGGAGATGGTGCGCGCCGGCAAGGGCGCGGCCGACCCGCAGCTCGCGAGCTGGGGGCTGCAGAACCACGGCAGCGTGTTCATGGCGCTGGGCCCGCTGGAAGAGGCGGAAGGCGTGCTTCGCGAAGGCCACGCCACCGCGTTGCGCATCCAGGCCTGGGACAACCTGCTGCACCAGCAGTCGCTGCTCGCCAAGTGCCTGGTGCTGCAGGGGCGGGTGGAAGAAGCGCTGCCGCTCGTCGAAGAGGGCCAGCGCATCGCCGCCCGCGAAGGGCTGTTCCGCGATTTCGAGGTGGTGGAGTTGCGCGTGGCCACCGCCGCGGTGAAAGTGGCGCTGGCCGAGCGCGAGTCGACGGCGGCCGCCGCCGAAAAGGACAGCACCGCTGCGGCCGCAGCGGTGCAGGCCAGTACCGCGGCCGTGCGCTGCGCGCGCCACATGCCGCTGTGGCTGCCGCAGGCCTTGCGCCACCACGGCAACGCGCTGCATCTGGCCGGCGAGCCCTCGGCCGCGCGCAAGGCCTGGCGCGAGTGCCAGGACATCACCGAACGCGATGCCTTCCGCGTCGAGCGCGGTCTGGTGTTGTTCGACCAGGGCCGCCTGCTGGGTGATGCCCAGCGCGTCGAGCTGGCGGCCGCGGTGTTTCGCCAGAACGGCGCGCTGGCTTACCTGGGCCTGGCCACGCGCTGGCTGGCCCAGGTTCAGGCAGAGCCTGCCGAGCCGCCACAACCGGTGCTCGAGCGCGCCTGAGGCACAACCCACGGAGGCAGTGACGACCATGTACGCCGTTGCAGAGATTTCGCCCGAGGTCCGACAGGCGCTGGAGCGGCGCGACTACGCCGCCGCCGCGCCCCTGCTGGAAGACGAGGTGCGCCGCCAGCCCGGCGCCGAAGCGCGGGCGCTGCTGGCGCTGGCCTGCTTCCAGAACGAGCACTACGGGGCCGCCGCCGAGCACTATGCAGCCGCGCTCGCCGGCGCTGCGGCCGACGACCCGCGCCGCGCCGATTGGCAGCAGATGCAGGCCCTGTCCGAGCGCAACTTCGCCGCCCGCGTCGACCAGCATGTGCCGGACGTGTACTACTTCGAGCGCGAGAAGCTGCTCGCGCCGCCGCAGGTGGCCGACGGCACGCTGCCCGCGCCGCTGCGCAAGCCGCCGGGCCGGGGCCGGTTGCGCCGGCTGTTCCACGCCATCGGCCACGCGCTGGGCGCGGTGGCCACGGTGGTGGTGGACATCACCACCCATCTGTGGGGCTGGCTGGCCGGCTATCGAGACCGTGTGTGGACCAACTGGTACCACCGCCCGCAGGCGCTGGCCATCCTGACGCTGGCCTACATGCGCGACAAGCTCAACGCCAACAACCTGGGCACGAGTTATCCGGCGGGCGTGCTGGTGGGCTTCCAGGCCGATGGCCAACAGCCCCCGGTGGGTGTGACGCACTTCCGCACCGCCGACGGCAGCTGGAACAACCTGGCCGACCCCAAGGAAGGCGCCGCCGGCACGCGCTTCCTGCGCAACGTGGAATTGGCCGCGGTGAAGCCCGAGTTCGGCGAGCTGCTGCTCACGCCCAACCCACGCCTCATCAGCCGCACGCTGCTGTCGCGGCCCGACGGCGCCGAGGGCAAGCCGAGCGTGCAGGAGGTGCCCTTCCTCAACCTGCTGGCGGCTTGCTGGATCCAGTTCATGAACAGCGACTGGATCAACCATGGCGAGATCCACTACGACGAGGTGATCGAGGTGCCGCTGCCCGAGGACGACGCCGCGCGCCGCCGCTACTGGCAGACCAAGATGTTCATCGGCCGCGGCCAGGCCGATCCCACGCGCATGCCGGGCGAGGAGGTGGCCGCCTACAGCGCCGTCAACGAGGTCACGCATTGGTGGGACGGCTCGCAGCTCTACGGCAGCGACCAGGCCACGCAAGACCGCCTGCGCAGCGGCATGGGCGGCAAGATGAAGCTGCAGGCCGACGGCCGCCTGCCGCTGGGCAAGAACGGCGTCGAGGACACCGGCTTCAACCGCAACTGGTGGGTGGGCATGAGCATGCTGCACACGCTCTTCGTGCACGAGCACAACGCCATCTGCGACATGCTGGCTGAAGGCTATCCCGACTGGGACGACAAGCGCCTCTTCAACGTGGCGCGCCTGATCAACGCCGCGGTGATGGCCAAGATCCACACCATCGAGTGGACGCCGGCGATCCTGCCCAACCCGGCGCTGTGGGGCGCGATGAACGCCAATTGGTACGGCCTGATCAGCAACTTCACGCACCGCCACGGCGAGCCGCGCACGACCTTGTCGGCGATCAAGGTGGAGAACCCGGAGCTCGGTGGGGTGGTCGGCAACCCGATCAACAAGCATGGCCGCGGCTTTGGGCTGACCGAGGAGTTCGTCGAGGTCTACCGGCTGCACTCGCTGCTGCCCGAGCAACTGATGCTGCAGCGGCGCGACGACCCCGCACCGGCCGAGCCGCTGGACTTCGTGCGCTCGCGCCAGTCGGGCTCGCCGCGTGTCACCGCGGCCTACGCGATGGCCGACCTCTTCTACTCGTTCGGCAACCAGCACCCCGGCGCGCTGGTGCTGAACAACTACCCGCGGTTTCTGCAGGAGCTGTCGATCCCCGGCAACCCGTTCTTCGACATGGGCACGGTGGACATCGTGCGCGCCCGCGAACGCGGCGTGCCGCGCTACAACGAGTTTCGCCGCCAGCTGGGCTTGCACCCGATCACCCGCTTCGAGGACCTGTGCGACGACACCGCGGCGGTGCGCAAGCTGAAGGAGATCTACGGCCCCGACCCGGCCGACGTGGAGAAGATCGACCTGCTGGTGGGCACGCTGGCCGAGGGCCACCGGCCGACCAACTTCGGCTTCGGCGAGACGATGTTCCAGATCTTCATCTTGAACGCCACGCGGCGGCTGCAGTCCGATCGTTTTTACACCGACTGCTTCAACGAAGAGCACTACATGCCCGAGGGCCTGCGCTGGATCGATCGCACGGACCTGAAGACGGTGATCCTGCGCCACTTCCCCGAACTGGCCTCCACGGGGCTGGCCAACATCCGCCACGCCTTCGAGCCCTGGGACACCGGGCCGCGGCTGGACCCGGCGCGGCACCCGTTGCGCGCCTTCGATGAGGTGACCCGGGCCAACCCCTGGCTGGGCGACGCGCACAAGCAGTTTCCGGCCGAGGCCGTCGGGAGCGAGACATGATGGCCCGCCTGATGTGGAACCTCGTCTGGCGTCCGCTGTGGTTTGTGCGCCGCTGGTTCTGGAACCTGCTCGCGATCTTCAAGTCGGTGCTGAACAAGCCGCTGGTCATTCCGGTGCCCTCGGACGGCGGCCGGCGCATCGAGCCGGTGACGATGGCCGAGGCGGTGGCCGGCCTGCCGCTGCAGCGCGTGATGGCCGCGCGCCAGCAGGACATCCCGGCCGACGAGAGGCAGACCACCAAAACGCTCTTCTACCGGCTGCAGGTGTGGCTCTACAGCGCCTTCTCGCCGATGCAGGCTGGCCTGCCGCCAATCAACGCCGATCCTGAGCTCGCGCTCGAGCGTTCCTACACCGCGCTGCACCGCTGGCGGTTTGCCGCGCCCACGCTGCCGGCCGAGTACCTCGGCAGCCCCGACCTCGGCGCGCTGGCCGTGCGTGGGCCTTATGCCTGCTACACGCAGCGGGTGGACGGCGAGCCGGGTGTCTTCGAATGGGACCTGCTGTCGCTTTCGCAGTACGAACACCAGCCTGGGCTGCGCAAGCTCGGTGTGCTGGTGCGCTTCCAAGTGGACACGCGCCGCCGCGCTTTGAATGCCACGCGCATCCGCAGCGCGCTCGGCGATACCACGCCGGCCGACCCGCGCTGGGAGCAGGCCAAGAAGCTCGCGCTGTGCGCCGCCACCACGCACCTCTCGCTGGTGCGCCACTTCAACTGGGTGCATCTGGCCGGCGGCGCGATGCTGGCGATTGCCACGCGCAACCAGTTGCCGGCCGGGCACCCGCTGCTGCGGCTGATGTTCCCCTACATCTACGGCACGCAGCAGAGCAACGACATGGTCACGCGCGGCCAGATGCTGCGCGGCGGCGATTTCGACACCGTGTTCAGCTTCAGCTTCGAAGGCCAGTGCCGGCTGTTCGACGACAGCTATGGCGCCTTCGACATCGTGCACAACGACCCGCCGCAAGACGCGCGCCGCCGCGGTGTGCTCGGGCAGGGCTTCGAGACGCCGACCGAGGACAACCTGGCGCAGCTGTTCGAGCTGATGCTGGACCATGCGCGGCGTTACCTGCGCATCTACTTCGCCGACGACGCGGCGCTGGCGCAGGACACCGCGGTGGCGGCCTGGATCGACGAGTTGAACCGGCTGGTGCCCAACGGCGTGGGGCTCGCACGCGAGACGCTCGGCCAGACGGGCGCGATGGAGGCGCTGGCGCGTTTCATCGCCCGCTGCATCTACCTGGTGAGCGCCCAGCACGAACTGCTCGGCAGCTTCGTCTGGAACTACCAGTTGTGGACACACCGCCAGCCGGTGCGCGTCTACGCCAGCGGGCAGCGCGAGCCGCTGGACGTGTACCAGCGCCTGGTGAATGCCAACTTCAATCTCAACGTGACGCGGCGCATGCTCGAGTACGACTTCGGCTACCTCGCGCTGGACACCGAAGGCGCCGCCGAGATGAAGCGCTTTTCCTGGGCGCTGGAGATGGAGCAGCGCGGCATGCAGAAACAGCCCTGGACGGTGTGGAAGCTGTACCCGGCAGCGCTCAAAGCCAACATCAACGCCTGAGGCAGGAGCCGCGACATGAGCAAGAAACGCCTGCTGTGGCTGGTGCTGATCGTGCTGGTGGTGGCGAGCCTGTGGCAGGCCTGGCGGCACCGCTTCGGCGCGCCCGAGGACTTTGCGCACATGGAGGCGCAGTTCAAATACGGCTCGATCGGTGCCGACCACCCGCTGGCGCAAGCCCCCATCCCGTACTGGCTGTGGAAGGCGCTGCCGGAGCTGTTCGATCCAGCCACCGTCATCCCGAGCCCCCACGGCCCGAAGAACGGGCTGAAAGGCCTGGACGCCTTCGGCCTGGTGACCGAGCAACGCACCGACGCACGCGATCTGCCCGACGGCCACGCGGCCGGCAGCCCGGTCTTCGAGCGGCCCATCGGCTTCTCGAAACGGCGTGTCTTCGGCATGGACTTCGTCGGCATGAACTGCGCGTTCTGCCACCAGGGCACGCTGAGGGCCAGCGCGGCCGACAAGCCGCAGGTCATCCTCGGCGGCGTTGGCCAGAGCGTGGACATCGAGCAGTACTTCCTGTTCCTGTTCTCGGCGCTGACCCACCCCGACTTCACCGCCGACAAGGTGATGCCCGCGGTGGAGCGCGCGCTGGCACGGCAGAAGGCCGAGCTGGGCTGGTTTCAGCGGCTGCTGTATCGCTACCTGATCATCCCCATCGTGCCGACGTACCTGGCCAGCATGGAGCGAGGCAAGTTCGACTTCATCTACCCCAACAACCCCTCGCGGCTGCCCGACTTCGGCCCCGGCCGCGTCGACACCTGGGGCTTGTACAAACGTGTCTTCGTGCACCCGCCGCAAGACGACCAGATCAGCGGCTCGGTGGACTTCCCGCCGCTGTGGAACCAGAAGGCGCGCGAGGGTTTTCGCATGCACTGGGACGGCAACACCGACGTGTTGGTGGAGCGCAACGTGATCTCGGCGCTCTCGCTGATCGGCTCGCGCATCGAGTACCTCGACTTCGCGCGGCTGACGCGGGTGACCGACTGGATCATCGGCCTGCTGCCGCCGCGCTATGAAGACCACCTGCCGGCCAGCCTGATCCGGCCGGGCCAGCAGGCCATCGACGGGCCCTTGGCCAAGCGCGGCGAGGCTTTGTTCAGCGACCACTGCGCACGCTGTCACGCCGCGGGCGGCGACCGCATCGGGCGCGTGGAGCCCATCGCCGGCCTGGGCACCAGCGCGCGGCGCATCGAGGAGTTCACGCCCGAACTGGCGGCCTCGCTCAACACGCTGGGCACCAGCCAGTGGCAGCTGCGCCACTTCCGCGTGCAGAACGGCTACGTGAACACGCTGCTGGACGGCGTGTGGCTGAAGGCGCCGTACCTGCACAACGGCTCGGTGCCCACGCTGCGCGACCTGCTCAACGAGCCCGCGCGACGCCCCAAGCAGTTCTGCCGCGGCAGCGACCTGTACGACTGGAAGAACCTCGGCTGGCTGAGCGCCACCGTCCCCGACGCCCAGGGCAAGCCGAGC
Source organism: Rubrivivax sp. (assembly GCA_031400795.1). GTDB lineage: Bacteria > Pseudomonadota > Gammaproteobacteria > Burkholderiales > Burkholderiaceae_C > Rubrivivax. The sequence continues at coordinate 9,367 of JANNQO010000193.1, forward strand.
TGCCCGACGAGCTTCTTCTACGACACGACTGTCAGCCACCAGGGCAAGAGCAACGCCGGCCACGGGTACGGAACCTGGCTGCCCGATGCCGACAAGGACGCGTTGGTCGAGTTCATGAAGACCTTGTAGCCAGGCGAGCTGTTGATCGCTGCACCACCGCCCAGACCCGCGCGCCACGCAGCCCGCACAGGTTGTGGATTGAAAAGCCCGGGTTGCCCTTTTTTCGGCCCACGCCAAGGCGCCACATCGCAAAGGAAGACACCCAGCACGAACCGGCCGTGAACGAGGTGGTCGACCATCGCGACCTGCGCAGCCGCCATCGCCGGGTGGTAGTTGGCGAGCGGGAGCACACCCGTGCCGAAGGTGATCGACGGACATGCATCGGCCAGGCTTGCGATGAAGGCGAGGCTCGAGGTGATCGTCTCGGCTGAGTCGACGCGATGCTCGCCGATGAAGGCTTCGCGATAGCCGAGCCGGTCGGCGAGCACGACCGCCTCGCGGTCCTCGCGGAGAACGTCCGCGTAGGAGCGCAGCGGCGGGTGGACGGGCTGGATGAAGAATCCGAGCTTCAGAGCGCCCGAGTGCTTGCACCCATCTGAGCACCCTTCGCGTGTCAGTCTCACGGCACTTCAGCCTCAGCCTCGATCTCCACCAAGTACCCCTCGCCGATCAGAGCGCCCACCTGCAACAGCGTGTTGGCGGGCCGGATGGCACCGAACACCCGCCCATGCTCGCGCGAGACGCCTTCCCAGTCGGCCACGTCGCGCAGGTAGACGCGCGTGCGCACCACGTCCTCGAGGCGGCCGCCGAGCGAGGACAGGCTGGCGGCGATCTTGTCCAGGATCCAGGTCGTCTGCGCCGCCGCATCGCCCAGGCCCACGAGCCGCCCCGCACCGTGCGTGGCGGTGGTCCCCGAGACGAGGATGCGCTGGCCGGTTCTGACCGCGCGTGAATAACCCGCCAGCGGCTCCCACCGGCTGCCGCTGGAGACCCGCCAACGATCGACATGACCGGCCACCGCTTCGCGTGGAAAGACCTTGGGCAGCGCCGCAAGGTGGTGGCTCAGGTCGCCGCTGGCGGTGAGAAACGGCGCCCGGCGGTACTCGTCGCCGCAGTCACCGGGGATGCGCTGCGTGGCGGCGAAGGCCTCGGCGAGCCGCGCGCGGTCGTCGTCGTCGAGCGCGAAGTCGAACAGCTTCAGATTGTCGCCGCGGTGCTCGCGCTCGCCCAGGCGCGCGCCGACGATCACCGCGGCCACCGCGGGCTGCTCGAGCACCCAGCGCGTGGCGACGTTGGCAATTGAAGCGCCATGTTTGGCGGCCACACGATCCGCCGCGTGCAGCACGCCTTGCAGCGCGCCCCAGCCGCCGATCGCGTCGATGAAGCGGCGGTACTTCATCTTGCTCCAGTCGCCCACTTCTTCAGGCTCGGCCGCACCCAGCCAGCGCTCGCTGAGGAAACCACCGCCGAGCGTGCCGTAAGCCAGCAGCTTGACGCCGCGTTCGAGGCACAGCACGCTCATCGCCTCGGTGGCACGCCGGTCCAGCAGCGACAGGCAGACCTGGTTGCTCGCCACCGGCAGCCCTTCAGCGAGCAGCACGCGCAGGTGTGCGGTGTCGAAGTTCGTCAGGCCGATGTGGGCGATCAGGCCTTCGTCGCGCAGCCGCACCAGTTCGCCCATCGCGTCCAGCCAACCCGGGTGCTCGAAGGTCCACCAGTGGAACTGCAGCAGCTCGATGCGATCGGTACGCATGCGGTCGAGCGAGCGCTGCACACCCGCGCGCACCACCTCGGCCGTCATCGGCCCGGGCGGCGGGCACCACTTCGTGAAGGCACGCACGCCGGCACCTTGCGACGAATTCAACAGCTGCCCGGTGATGACCTCGGCCGAGCCGTAGTGGTCGGCCATGTCGAAGGCATCGAAGCCGGCCGCGGCGTACTCGGCCATCGCCGCGCCGGCGCGTTGCGGGTCGAGTTGCACACCGCCGCGCTCCTGGTCGGCCACCTGCCACAGGCCAGTGACGATGCGCGGGATCTCCAGGCCCGGCGCGAGCTCGGTGCGCCCGGGGCGTTGTGCAGCCACGCTCAACGCGGCGGCAGTTTCGCCTGTACCGCCTGCACGTCCTCGGTGCTCATCTGGCCGACCGTGGTCACCTCGCCATTGATCAGCTTCCAGGTCCGGAAAGGTCCGACGATGTCACCGTTCTTGTCGAACTCCACCGCGCCGATCACGCCGACGTAGCGCAGGGGTTTGTTCTCGCGGATGAGCTGCAGCGCGCGCTTGAAGCCCTCGGGCCCGGCATGCACCACCTCGGCACCCGGCGTGGGTCCGGTGATGCGGCGGATCGAATCGCGGATCGCCGCAGCCTCGAACTTGCCCGCGTGCGCCACCGCCAGGCCGAGAATCGCCGCAGCGTCGAAGGCCCGGTCGGCAGCCGGTGCGCCGGCATCGAAGCCGCCGCTCATCAAAGGGTAGGCCTTGGCGAAATACTCGGTGCTGGCTGTCTTGTTGGTGCCCGAACTCGTGCCGTAGGCGTCGTTCAGGAACTGCGGGCCGACGCCCTTGATGAAGTCGGCTGCGTTCATGCCGTCGTTGAAGAGGAACCTGCGCGCGCCGCCCTGGCTCACCCAGGTGCGGATGACGCTCGTGCCGTCACCCGGGTAGCCGATGAAGTACAGCGCCGGCGGTTCGCCCTTCATCGCGTTGGTCACTTCGGCGGCGTACGACGGCTGGTTCGCGTTGTAGGGCGTGACGCCGGTGATCTTGCCGCCCAGCGCCTCGTAGTCGCGGCGGAACTCGGCGAGCATGTTGACGCCGAAATCGTTGTTGACGTGGATGATGGCGAGCGTCTTCAGGCCCTGGTCGAGCGCGTACTTGGCCGCCGCCGTGCCTTGCAGCGCATCGCTGGTGATGGTGCGGAAGAACCAGCCCTTGCTGGTGCCTTCGTTGCCCAGCCGCGTGAGCGTCGGCGAGGTCGAGGCCGGCGAGATCTGCACCACGCCGGCCGGTCCGGTGACCGAGGTGACGATCGGGATCGACACCGACGAGATGATGCCGCCGATGATCGCCGGCACCTTCTTCAAGTCGACGAGCTGGCGCGCCTGGTCCACCGCCACCGAGCCCTGGCTTTGCGCGTCGCGCAAGTCGAACGTTAACCGGCAGCCGGCCACGCCCTGCGAGCCTGCGGCGGCATTCAGCTCGTTGAACGCGAGCTCCACCGACTTGGCCGCCGCCTGGCCGAAGCGCGCCGCGGGGCCGGTCAGCGAAACCACCATGCCGGCGGTGTGCGTGCACGAAGGCGATTGCGCCTGCGCAGGTTGAAGCACGGCAAGCGCCGCGAGGATGGCGGCGCACAGGATCGGTTTCATCGTCGAAGCTCCTTCAGGTTCTGCTCAGGTTGTATTTCATGATGCGGCCATGGCGGCCCGTCTTGTCGCGTTCCAGCGCGTAGGTGTCGCCATCCGGGCCGGGGTGGGCTTCGAGATGCGCGGCGAGTCTCGCTTCATCGACCTCGTCGAGTTGGAAGCCGAACACCGAGAGCGTGTCGGGCAGGTGCCGCGCGTAGCGCGCACCGACGATCGCCGCCGCCACGCCTGCGCGCTGCAACACCCAGCGGGTGGCCACCGCGGCGATGCTCACGCCATGCCGGTCGGCGATGCCGCGCAACAGGCGCAGCAGTTGCTGGAACGCGCCCCAGCCGCCGCTGTCGTCGATGACCAGCTTGTACTTGATCAGCGATCGGTTGCTGATCTGCACCGGCTCCGGCTGACCGAGCCAGGCATCGCTGAGAAAGCCGCCGGCCAGCGCGCCGTAGCACAGCAGCTGGAAGCCGCGCTCTTGCGCCAGCGGCACCAGCCGGCGCTCGGGCCGCCGATCCAGCAACGAGTACTGCACCTGCATGCTCACCAGCGGCACGCCGGCATCGAGCATCTGCGCGGTGTGCGGCGTGTCGAAGTTCGTAGCGCCGAGGTTGGCAATGAGGCCTTCGCCGCGCAAGGACGCAAGGATGTGCGCCACCCGCACGAGGCCGGGCTCCGCGCAGTCCCACCAATGGAACTGCACCAGGTCCAGCCGCTCGGCGTGCAGCCGCTCGAGCGAGCGCGTGACGATGCGGCGTACGTAGGCCTCGTCGACACGCGCCAGATCGTCGAGGTCGGGAACGAACTTGGTGTGCACCTGCAATGGCGGCCGCCCTGCCGCGAGCTGCATCGCGTTGAAGCGGCCGTACAGCGCCTCGACACCGGCATAGATGTCGGCGCCGTCGAAAGTGTTCAGGCCGGCATCGACGAACGCCTGCATGTCGCGCACCGCTTCGTCGGCCAGCACCTCGCCATGGCCGCCGGCCAGCTGCCAGCCGCCGCGCACGATGCGCTGGATGCGGTAGCCAGGCGCGAGTTCGACTGTCTCGATGCGGGCCATCAGTCGGTCTTCAGCGGCACAGCCGTGGTTTGTGCATGACTGAAGCGACGCGTGCCGATGCGCGTGATGCGAAATCGCGTCGGGCAGTTCGGGTCGGGGCAGGCCACTTCGGCATCGGTGCTCATCCAGTCGTTCGGGTGCGTGCCGCGCTGCTTGGCGGGCAACAGCGGCAGCAGCGCCGCCAGCGAGTAGATCGAAAACCCCTGCCCCGGCGGCAGGTGCAGCATCTCGCCGCGCAGCTCGAAATGGTCGCCGGGCTGGGCACCGCACAGCACGCGCGCGCCCTCGGGAGCCACCACTTCGACACGCAGGTCGTGAAGCTCGAATGAATCGTCGGCCATCCGCTATCCTTCTGCGCGCATGAAGAACGAGGTGCTGCTGGAGGCGAAAGAGGTTATCAAAGCCTTCGGCGGCCACCGCGCGGTGGGCGGGCTCACGTTTACCCTCGATCGCGGCCGCATCACCGGGTTGATCGGCCCGAACGGCGCGGGCAAGACCACACTCTTCAACTGCCTGGCCGGCGCGATGAAGCCCGACAGCGGACACATCCTGGTCGACAGTCACGACCTCACCGGCGCACCGCCCGAGCGCTTCTTCGCCGCGGGCGTGGCGCGCAGCTTCCAGATCCCACGCCCGTTCCCGGCGATGAGCGTGCTCGAGAACGTGATGCTCGCGCCGCGGGCGCAGCTCGGCGAACGTTTCTGGGCCAACTGGCTGCGCCCGGCCGCGGTCGCAGCACAGGAGCGGCGCACGCGCGACGCAGCCATGCACTGGCTCGATTTCGTCGGCCTGGCCGCACTCGCCGCCGAGCCCGCGCGTGTGCTCTCGGGCGGGCAGCGCAAGCTGCTCGAACTGGCGCGCGTGATGGTGGCCAGGCCGATGCTGGTGTTGCTGGACGAGCCCGGCGCGGGAGTCAATCCGGCGCTGCTCGAGCTGATCGTCCAGAAGATCGCGGCGCTGAACCGCATGGGCACCAGCTTCCTGATCATCGAGCACAACATGGACCTGGTGGCGTCGCTGTGCAGCCCGGTGCTGGTGATGGCGCAGGGGCGCCTCTTGATGCAGGGCGAGGCGCAGGCGGTGCTGGCCGACCCGCGCGTGGTCGAGGCCTACCTCGGCGAAGCGGCATGACGGCGTTGTCGATCGAGAGCCTCGAGGCCGGCTACGAACCCGGCCTGCCGATCGTGCGCGGCGCCACGCTGGCCGTGCAGCCGGGCGAGATCGTGGCCCTCCTCGGCCCCAACGGCGCGGGCAAGTCCACGCTCGTCAAAGCCGTGGCCGGCCTGGTGCCGATCAGCGCCGGGCGCGTGCGGCTGGGCGAACTCGACATCACCTCGACCCCCGCGCACCGCCGGGTGCACGAGGGCCTGGCCTTCGTGCCGCAAACCGAGAACGTGTTCGCTCGGCTGACGGTGGCCGAGAACCTCGAACTCGCCGCGGCGCTGGTCGGTGCCGACCGGCGCGAGCGGCTCGAACCCGTGTACGCGATGTTCAGTGATCTGAAACGTCAACAATCACTGCCCGCCGGGCGCCTGTCGGGCGGCCAGCGGCAGATGCTCGCGGTGGCCCGCGCATTGATCGCACGACCGCGCGTGTTGATGCTCGACGAGCCCTCGGCCGGCCTGAGCCCGAAGCTGGTGGCGGAGGTCTTCGCCAAACTCGCCGAGGTGCGCGCCAGCGGCGTCACGCTGCTGCTCGTCGAGCAGAACGTGAAAGCCGCACTCGCGCTGGCCGACCGCGGCGTGGTGCTCGTCGAAGGCCGCGAGCGGCTGGTGGCGCCGGCCGCCGAGCTGCGCGGCGACCCGCGCCTGGCCGACCTGTACCTGGGACGGGTGGCCGCCTGATGCTGCAGATCGCCGCCGACGGGTTGATCATCGGCTCGATCATCGCGTTGGGCGCGATCGGGTTGACGCTGACGTTCTCGATCCTGCGCTTCTCCAATTTCGGCCATGGCGAGCTGCTCGCCTGGGGTGCCTACTTCGCCTTCAGCGCGCTGGCGGTGTTCACCGCCATCGGCTGGGCCGGCGATGCGCCACCGATCGCGCCGTTCAGCTTCGGCTGGCCCTTGCTCGCAGCCTTGTTCGTCGCCGCGGTGCTCACGGCCCTGTTCGCGTTGGCGCTGGATGCGCTGCTCTTCAAGCGAATACGTTCGAAAGGGCTGCAAGGTTCGATCACGCTGGTCATTGCCAGCTTCGGCGCGGCGCTGGCCGTGCGCAACGCGCTGCTCTTCACCTACGGCGGCATTCCGCGCTACTACTCGCAGGAACTGCAGATCGCCTTGCCGCTGCTGCCGCGTTCGACGATGGGCGGCCTGCGCATCACGGCCGACCAGCTGCTCGTGCTGGCGCTCACCGCCGTGACGGTGGTGGCGCTGCACCTCTTCCTGACGCGATCGACCACCGGCCGCGCGATGCGCGCCACCGCCGACAACCCGATGCTCGCGCGCGTGGCCGGCATCGACCCCGAACGCATGCTGCGATTCACCTGGCTGCTCGGCGGTGCGCTGGCCGCGGTGGCGGGCGTGTTCGCGGGCCTCACCGTGCAACTGCGGCCGACGATCGGCCTCGATCTGCTGTTGCCGCTCTTCGCCGCGGTGATCCTGGGCGGCATCGGCTCGGTGGGCGGCGCGGTGGCGGGCGGCCTGATCGTCGGCCTGGCCGAAAGCGCCGCGGTGGCCTGGGTCGGTGCCGAGTGGCGCGCCGCGGCCGCCTTCGCAGTGTTGATCGGGATGCTGCTGGTGCGGCCCACGGGCCTCTTCGGCGAACGGCGCTGATCTCGATCATGGATCTCACCGGCATCGTCTCGTACGCAAGCTTCTTCCTCGTCTTCGCGACGGTGTTCGCAGTGATCGTGCTCGGGCTGAACCTGCAATGGGGCTTCACGGGCCTCTTCAACGTCGGCGTGGCGGGCTTCGTCGCGATCGGTGCGTACACCTCGGCGATCCTGACCACTCCGCCGGCCGACGGACGCCTGGGCGGCTTCGGCTGGCCGGTGGCACTGGGCTGGCTCGCCGCGATGCTCACCTCGGGCGCGGCCGGTGCCGTGGTCGGGCTGCTCACGCTGCGGCTGCGCGACGACTACCTCGCGATCACGACGTTCGGCATCGCGGTGGTGATCCAGCTGATCGCGCTGAACGCACACAGCCTCACCGGTGGCCCGTTTGGCGTGCAGTTCATTCCGAAGCCTCTGCAAAGCTGGCTGGGCACCGGGCTGGCCTGGACGCTGGCCTATCTGGCGCTGGCACTGGCCGTGCTCTTCATCGCCTACCAGGCGCTCGAACGCCTCGTAGCCAGCCCCTGGGGACGCGTGCTGCGCGCGATCCGCGAAGACGACGAGGCCGCGGCATCGCTGGGCAAATCGCCGTTCCTGTTCAGGCTGCAATCCTTCGTCATCGGCAGCATGCTGATGGGCCTGGGCGGCGCGATGCAGGCGCATTTCGTCGGCTACATCGCGCCCGAAGACTTTCTGCCCATCCTCACCTTCCAGCTCTGGGCGATGCTCATCGTCGGCGGCTCGGGCAACGCCCGCGGCGCGCTGCTCGGCGCCTACCTGGTGTGGGGCTTCTGGGCCGGCGCCGGCACGCTGCTGCGCCTGTTCATCCCGCAGGCCGAACAGGCGCGCGGCGCGGCGCTTCAGGTGGTGCTGATCGGCGTGCTGATCGCCGCGATGCTGGTGCTGCGCCCGCGCGGCCTGTTGGGTGAAACGTTAGCGGTGTCGCGGCACGCGGGGCGAGCCGGAATCAATACGTAGCGGGCCATCACCCGAGCCTTGCCAAGTCCTCCAGGTCCACGCGGCGCTGCTTGACCCGCCGCACGCAGCCGGCTTGGTTTTTGGTGCAGACCAGCACATGCGGGCTGCCTTTGCGCTCGGTGCTGCAGCCCAGATCGTTGTGGCCCTGCCGGATGGAGTCCGTCACTGGCGTACGCGCAATGCACGACCCCACCCGTGGGGCACTGGGCACCACATGGTGCTCGCCTCCGCACTCAAGAAGCTTGACGCCGGTGTGCGAGGGCATGTGCACCAGGTGCGGCAGCCCCGGAGCCACGCCTTCGAGCCGATCCGCGCCGGCCTCGGCCCAGGCTGCGTTGGGCCCTTGTTCGGTGACATGGATCAGGAAGTGGATCAGCCCCGGGTGCTCGGGCGCGGACACCAGCGCCTTGCGCAGCACGTCAATGGCAGCGGCGGCGTTGCCATGCGCGGTCTTGCCCTTCGGGTCGTACCACGACCAGGGCGTGAGCATCATCAGCGACTCGGCGTACATCGCCGGCACGTCGGTGTCGGCGCTCCAGCGCTGGTAGGCCTCGGCCATGGCACGTGCATAGGCCTGCTCGCGCGGGTGCGCGGCGGCGGCCATGCCCGCGAACGGCGAGCCGGCTGCGGCGCACATCGCGCCGGCCTCGCCGTCGGCCGCTGCTTTGGGCACCGGCTTCGGGTCGGCTTCGTAGCGCTCTTGCATCGCGGCAATCAAGGCCTGGTCGCGCGCCGACACGGCCGCGGCCGGCAGCCGCTTGGCAATCGTGGCGGCTTGCTGCGCGAAGCCGAACGCACGCTTCAGCGATTCGACGTCGACGTACTCGCGCGAGCGGTTGATGTTTGGCCCGAGCACATAGGCCGCACCCCAGGCGCACATCGCGCAATCGCGGTCTTCGCGCAGCGCCTGCTCGAAAGCCTGCGCCGCCTTGCGGTGCTCGAAGCCGTAGGCCAGCAGCAGGGCCTTGTTCGATCCAGCGCTGCGCGGCCGGCGAGGCACCGCTCATCGCGACTCGAAAGGCGCCGAGTTGGTCGAGCTTGGGCGCAGGGCCGAGATCGGCGCCGCCGCCCAGCGACGCGCAGGCACTGAGCAACGCCGTCGCGGCAAGCGTTGCTCCGGCACGGTTCCACCATTGGTTCAAATCGGCGCTCCCTGGACAAGAAGAGCGCCGATGCTGCCTGCTTGGAGCCCCCGGCGCAATCCCACGGCGATGACCTACTCCCGGTGCCCGACCACGAAATCGTTGCGCCCCGAACGATCCACGCCGCGCACGAGCCAGATCGGCCGCTGGGCGAAGTTCACCGCCACGCCGGTCTTGCCGTCGGCCGGGCGCAGGTCGCGCTCGAAGACCGAGGAGGCCGGCATGTAGCGCAGCGCCACGCCGGTGCGGCGCTGCGCCGAGCGATTCGCCGCCGCGCCGCGGCATCAACCAGCCGTCACGCCGGTAACGTTCGACCTCATCGACAGCCAGGCGGGCCACGCTCGGCACCCCGCTTCAGGCATCCACCTCGAGCTTCATGCCCGCCTGGCGCAGCCGGTTCACCAGCACGTCGCCCAGCGCAGTGGCCGGCGTCAGCACGCCGCCATCGCGCCCGCCGGGCAGGTAGCGCGCGTCGTGCACGAACGCCAGCGCCGCTTCGCAGACGAACTTGGTGGTGGCGCGGTTGCCGGGGTCGCCCTGGTCGCTGACCGTGCCGCGCAGCACCTGGCCCGACGGGCTGCGCGCGACCAGCTTGCAGCGGAAGAAGCCTTCGTCCATCGCGCGCTCGCTCGGGCCCTCGCCAGGCGCCGGCGTGACTTTGGACAGCAGCCAGCGCATCGGCGCCAGCGCGAGCGCGCCCTGCCCCGTCACCGCGGCGCTGCTCGCACCGGCCGCGGCCAGCGCTGCGGCCGGCCCGTCGCCGAAGTGCATGTACTCCTGGTAGTGGAAGTCATCGCCATACCCTTCGTCGCCGCGCGCCCGCGCCAGCGCCGCACTGCGCCGCACCACACGCGTGTTGATCGGGCCCATCACGAACGGGCCGAGCCAGGCACCCAGGTCATCGTCGTGATGCGGCGCGAAGGGGTCGGCATGGCGCTTCACATCGGCCGGTGCGCTGCCTTCAGGGTTGAGCAGGAAGGGTTGCATGAAGGCCTCGTCGCGGCCCATCTTCATGATGTTCAAGAGCGAAGCCACGGTGCCGCCGTTCACGCCGCCTTTCATCGCGAAGCTGGCCTTGATGTCGGCGCAGGCTTCAGTGTGGCGTTCGAGCATCGCGCGCGTCAGCATCCAGGCACCCAGGTCGGAGGGCACCGAGTCGAAGCCGCAGCCGGGCACGATGCGCGTGCCGTCGGCGCGCGCTTGTTCGTGGTGGCGGTCGATCAGCTCGCGCACCCAGGGCGTTTCGCCGGTGATGTCGACGTAGTGCGTGCCTTGGCGCACGCAGGCAGCGACGAGTTCGCTGCCGAACACGGCATAAGGCCCGGCGGAACTCAACACCACTCGGGTGGCAGCTGCCAGTGCATCAAGCGCGGCGGCATCGTGCGCATCGGCGACGATCACCTCGGCCTCGGAAGCAGCACCGCCCACTTTCGCCAGCACTTCGCGCAGTTTGGCCTCGTTGCGCCCGGCCACGGCCCAGCGCAAGTCGCTGGCGTGCATCGCGATGTAGGCCACCGTCTGGCGGCCGACGAAGCCGCTGGCGCCGTACAGCACCAGGTCGAGTCGGCGCCGCGCAGCCATCAGCGCACCACGAGCCGCGCCGCGCCGGCGGCCACGCGCCCGATGCGTGCAGCCGCCGCGAAGCCATGGCGCTGGAAGATGGCGAGCACCTCGCCGACCGAACTCTCGTCGCACGACACGAGCAGCCCGCCGCTGGTTTGCGGATCGGTCAGCAGCGCCTGGTCTTCTTTCGCGAATGCCGCCGGCACCACCACATCGCGGCCGTAACCGGCCCAGTTGCGTCCCGAAGCGCCGGTGACGAAACCTTGCCCCGCCAGATCGCGCACGCCGGGCAAGAGCGGCACTGCCGCCCAGTCGATCTGCACCTCGCAGCCGGCGCCGCGGGCCAGCTCCAAACCATGTCCCGCCAGGCCGAAGCCGGTGACATCGGTGAGCGCGTGCACGCCGGGCAGCGCGGCCAGGTCCGGGCCCGGGGTGTTGAGCTGGGTCGTGATCTCGATCATCTTGTCGTAGCCGGCCGCGCCGAGCTGCTCTTTCTTCAGCGCCGCCGACATCACGCCCACGCCCAGCGGCTTGCCGAGCACGAGCACGTCACCCACCTTTGCGTCGGCGTTGCGCTTCACCCGCTTCGGGTGCACGAGACCGAGTGCCACCAGGCCGTAAATGGCTTCCACCGAATCGATGGTGTGGCCACCGGCGATCGGGATGCCCGCGGCGCGGCACACCGACGCGCCGCCTTCGAGCACACGCCCGATGGTGGCGGTGGAAAGCACGTTGATCGGCATGCCGACAAGGGCCAGCGCCAGGATCGGCTTGCCGCCCATCGCGTAGACATCGCTGATCGCGTTGGTGGCGGCGATGCGGCCGAAGTCGAACGGGTCGTCGACGATCGGCATGAAGAAGTCGGTTGTGGCGATCAGCGCCTGCTCGTCGTTCAACTGGTAGACGGCAGCGTCGTCGGCGGTTTCGATGCCCACCAGCAGCTCTTTGGGGATCGGCATCGCGGCGGTGCCTTTCAGGATCTCCGAGAGCACGCCCGGGGCGATCTTGCAGCCGCAGCCGCCGCCGTGGGAGAGCGAGGTCAGGCGCGGTTCGAGGGGTCTTTCAGGGGCGTTCATGGTTTTTTCTCCATCAATGACGACACGATGTCGAGCAGGCGTGGGCGTTCTTGCAGCGGGTCGAGCAGCGGCGCGCGTTCGGCGCCTTCCTACAGCGGATAGGTTCCCGCCGGCAGAGCGAGCTTCGGGCCGAGCGCGCTGGCTTCGGATTCGCCCTGTTGACTGAAGCAGCGGATGCGGCCGCTGAGCTCGACGATGATCACCTCGCGCGCTCCGGCGGCCAGGTAGGCCGTGGTCTTCTCGGCCACTTCGCGCCGGGTGTTGTCGGGCGACAGCACCTCGATGCAGATGTCCGGCGCGGGGATGGCCGGGTCGCCCTGCGTCCACTGCATGCGCCAGGCGACATCCGGAATGCGCACGCCAATCGACGTCAGCACGCCGGTGCCCGGCAGCGCCTCGCCGCCAAGCTGATCTTCGATCTGCCGTTGCAGCGCGCGCACGATGCGCTGATGCGGCACCACCGGTGGGTTCATTTCGATCATCTCCCCGTATTCGTCGATCTCGAAGCGATCCGGCAGGCCCGGCTGAACCAGCAGTTCGCGCCAGCGCGCCGCCAGTTCCTCGGCGGAGAGTTGCGGGTAGACGAGCATGGCGTTCATCGTTTCTCCATCAGCGACGACACGATGTCGAGCAGGCGTCGGCGTTCTTGAATCGGGTCGAACAGCGGCGCGCGCTGCGCGCCTTGTCCGGCCAGGGTCGCGAGCATAGCGGGATCGTCGCGCAGCGTTTCGAGCAGGGTCACCAGGCCCCGCGCATCGCCCCACTCGAAATAGCCACGGTAGCCGGCACCCAGCATGCCGACGTTGCCGTCCACGCGCGAGGCAAGCACCGGCGTGCCGCTGCGCAGCGCCTCCATCACCACATGCGCGCCGCCTTCCATGCGGCTCATGTGCACCAGCACATGGGCGCGCTGGATGCGCGCGCGCGTCGCGGCATGCGGCAGCGCGCCGAGCCAGCGGTAGTGCGGCTGCGCGGCCGTCCGCCCGCGGGTGGACTCGGCCCCCTGCCCGCGGGCGGATGGGTCCCCCCGCCAGTGGGCGGACTCGGCCATCAGCGCGCGGGCCTGCTCGGCCAGGCCCGCATCCAGCCCGGCGCCGATGTGATCGAGCAGGATGTCGTCGCGGCCAGCGAGCAGCCGCGCCGCCTCGAAGTAGGTCTCGGGCGATTTTTCGTCGCGCAGGTGGCCCACTGCGATGGCGCGCAGCCGGCGGCGCGTCTTCTGATGCGGCAGCCAGGCGCTGCACGACTGGAAGCTGACCACCGCCTTGCCCCGGTGTTCGGCCGGCAGTGCGCGCGGCGCCAGGTCTTGCAGCACGAGCAGCCGATCGGCCAGATCGAGGGAACGCTGCGCGGCGGCATCGCTCGTGATGTCGCGGTACAGGTCGGTGCCGGTGAGCGCCAGCAGCAAGGGGCGCCTCACGAGCTGGGCACACCAGGCTTCGATCGAACTCGCCGAGCGGCGCGCGTGCAGTGCGATCATCAGGTCGTCGCTGGCACCGTCCCAGCGCTCGACCAGCCGAACCCGATAATGAACCGACAGCCAACGCCCCCAGCGTGACGCGGTCTGCCAGTTGCCGTTGTTGGCCGACGCCAGCGCGGGGGTGACCAGACACAGTCGTGGCTTCGAGGACATCCCCCTAGGTTAGATGATGGACGACCCGCTGAGCCACCGCCGGGGCACGCCGCGCCAACTGGCGGCGTGCCTGGCCGATGCACGAACTTTGCTGCTGCGGCTGTTCGACGCCTTCGAAGGCCTGTTGCCGCCCGGCCTGGAGCTGCCCTACGCGGCCGAGTTGAACCCGCCGCGCTGGGAGTTCGGCCACATCGCCTGGTTCGAGGAGTTCTGGATCGCGCGCAACAGCCAGCGCCTGCGCGGCGCCGCAGCCGAACTCGGCGCCGTGCGCGCGGCACCCTGGTGGCCGAACGCCGATGCGCTGTACGACTCGTCCAAGGTCGCGCACACGCAGCGCTGGCACCTGGACCTGCCCTCAGCCGCGACAACGCGCCACTACGCCGCGGTGGTCCGCAAGAAGACGCTGGCACTGCTGGACACGATGCGCAGTGACGACGATCGCGATGACGACGCGCTGTACTTCTTCCGCCTCGTGCTGGCGCACGAAGACATGCACCGCGAGGCCTGGGTCTACATGGCGCAGCACCTCGGGCTGGATGTCGCACAAGCGCTGGCCGCCACGGCACCGGCTGCTGCGGGGCCGCAGGGCGATGTCGAGGTGGCTGCTGCCACGCACCGCCTGGGCAGCGACACCCCCGGCTTTGCCTTCGACAACGAACTCGGCGCGCACCCCGTCGAGCTGGCCGCATTCACGATCGACCGCGCAGCGCTGAGCTGGGCGCGCTTCCTGCCCTTCGTCGACGCCGGCGGCTACGACGATGCGCGCTGGTGGAGCGCCGACGGCTGGGTCTGGCGCCGCCGCTCGAGCCCGGGCCTGCCGCGCTACCTGCAACGCGGCGAGGGCGGCACCTGGCAACGCGCGGTGTTCGGCCGCTGGTTCGAGCTGGATCTGGCACAGCCGGCGGTCAACGTTTCACATCACGAGGCGCAAGCCTGGTGCGCCTGGGCCGGCCGGCGCCTGCCCCGCGAGGCCGAGTGGGAACATGCGGTGATCACACGTGGCGACGAGCTCGCCTGGGGCCAGGTCTGGGAATGGACCGCGAGCGAATTCACGCCCTACCCCGGTTTCACGGCACACCCGTATCGGGATTACTCGCTGCCCTGGTTCGACGGCCGCCCGGTGCTGCGCGGCGCCTCCTTCGCCACCGCGCCGCGCCTGAAGCATCCGCGCTATCGCAACTACTTCCCGGCCGCTCGCAACGACATCTTCGCCGGCTTTCGCAGCTGCGCGGTGTAGGCATCCCCCCCACCGGTAGGAATTGCGCGCGCGCTGCGCAGCGCCCACACTCCGCGCTTGCGTCGAGTGACGACAGGAGCCTGCGCGCCATGAATGCGAGATGCTTGCAGACCCTCACGATCGGGGCCGCAGCCTGCTTGATGCAGACCGTGCTCGCCGGCGCGCCGTCGCTGACCGAACGCTGCCGGGTCGACAAGCGCGAGATCGGCCCACGCTACGACGCCACCGCCACGCGCTACTTCGCCGAGGCGCGGGTCATCGGCAGCGGCGGCAGCGGCGCCGCTGTGGAGATCGTCGTCAACCCGACCATCTACTTCCTCGGCCAGCGCACGCAGCAGTGGCTGTTCCTGCGCCAATGCGTGCATCTGCAGAAGAACCACGACATCGTGCGCGGCGGTGAACGCGCGATGCTCATCGAGCAGGAGCTCGAGGCCGACTGCCAGGCCGTGCGTGACCTGGCCGGCAGCACGACGGCGCAGCAGTCGATCGGCTCGTCGGCGCGCACGCTGCGCGTGTCGATCGAAAGCGACATGGAACGGTTGCTGCGCGACAAACAGTGGTCGGCCGTGCTGCCCGGGCCGCAGCGGCGCATCTCGTTCGACAAATGTCCACTGTGACTTCCGCCGTGAGCGCCGCGCCCATCGAGGCCCCGGCCGCCGACGCGGTGCTGGCCTCGCAGAAGGACAACATCAAACAACTCGAGGAGATCTCGCGCAACTCGCAGACCACCTTCCTCGCGCTGATCCTGGCCTGCGTCTATTCGTTCCTGACCATCGCCACGACCACCGACGCGGCGCTGATGTCCAACTCCAACGCGACGCCGCTGCCGATCATCCAGGTCAACGTCTCGATCGTCTGGTTCTACATCTACGCACCGCTGATCCTGACCGTGCTGTTCGTCTACTTCCACCTCTACCTCGAACGCTTCTGGCGTGGCATCGCGCGGCTGCCGCTGTACCACCCCGACGGGCGCGGGCTGGACGACTATGTCTACCCCTGGCTGATCTCCAGCGCGGTGATTCGCGGCGAGCGGCGCGAGCTGTCGGCTTCGCACCGCTTTTCGGCGCTGCTCGAAGCCTGGCTGAGCCTCTTTCTCGGCTGGGGCCTGGTGCCGGTGGTGCTGCTGTGCTACTGGGCACGCTACGCGGTCGCGCACCACCGGGGGGTGACGCTGCTGCACATCCTGCTGATCCTGCTCAGCATCGGCTTCGCGATGCACTACCTCATCACCGCGCGCAACGCGCTGCGCCGGGTGATGCCCGCCGCCGAAGGCTCGCCGCGGCCCGAGCCCGGCCCCAGCCGGCGCCAGGCGGCGGCGATGTCCGGCGCGCTGCTGGTGCTGGGCGCGGTGCTCGTGTACCTGTCTGAATCGGCGATGCGCGGCCTGGCCGCCGACGATTGCCAGGGCGTGGGCGCCGGCTCGGGCTGCGCCACCTTCGCGCCCGGCCGGCAGGTCTGGGAAGCGTTGGGCATCGAACCCTATTCCGTGGTCAAGGAAGGGCGCTTCACGGTCAAGCCCGGCAACTGGCAACAGCTGCTCGCCGACCCGGCAGCGCTGCGCAACTACCTGGACGGCCAGCGCGCGCTGGTGCTGGAGTCGCGCGACCTGCGCAGCATGAATGCCAGCGAGGCGTTCATGCCGGGCAGCCGTTTCAGCGCTGCCGGGCTGGACTACGCCGACCTGAGCCACGCGGTGATGACCGGCTCGCGGCTGGACGGCGTGTCGCTGCGCGGCGCCAAGCTGCGCAACGCGGCGATGCAGCACATGGACATCACCGACACGCAGTTCGACGAGGTGCGCGCCGAAGGCTCGCGCTTCGACCACGCCACCTTCAGCGCGCGCAGCAGCGAGCGGCCGATGCGCTTGTCGGGCGACTTCAGCAACGCCAGCTTCGACCACAGCGCCGGCGACGGGCTGCAGATCAACCCCGGCACCGACCCGGCACGCAACCCGACCAAGCTGATCGGCGCCAGCCTGCGCTCGGTGAAGCTCGGCTATGTGCAGTTCCACCTCGTCGACCTGGGCTCGGCGCCGATCGAGGATTCGACGCTCGCTTACGGCCGTTTCGTCGACACCGATTTCAGCGGCGCCCGCATCCGGCGCAGCGCGCTGAACTTCTCCACGTTCGTGCGCTGCAAGTTCATCGGCACCGAGATCGAAGACTCGCTGTTCGAAGAGGCGGTGTTCGAAGACAGCGAGTTCGACAGCCGCACCTTCGCCCCCGGCGACACGGGTGCCGCCACACCGCGCAAGCGGGTGACGCTGTTCCAGGCCAAGTTCGCCTCGTTCGACGCCAAGACGCGCCTGCGCAACCTGCACTTCGACCGCGCCGAACTCCGTTCGGCCAAGTTCCAGGGCACGCAGCTGGCCAACGTGAGCTTCTCGCGCAGCGATCTCTCGTACGCCACGTTCATCGATGTCGATCTGGCCGGCGTGAGCTTCGACGAGGTCGACCTGAGCCATGCCGATCTGTCGCGGGCGAAGAACGTCACGCTGGCGCTGCTGCAGGGCGCCTGCGGCAACGGCGAAACACGCTTGCCGCCGGGAGCCAGCGTGAAGGCTTGCCGGCCAGGAACCGCGCGGTGATGCCGCGGCCAGGCACGCTGCGCTGGGCGATGATGGCCGCGGCGCTGCTGCCCGTCATGGCGGCGGCGCAGGCCGAATGCCGAGCCGTCTTTCCGCAGGCGCGGGTCAAGGAGCATGCCGCGGCACCGCGCTTTGCGGCGTGCGAGGGGGCAGCGCTGGGCTACGCCGAGCAGTTGAGCGAACAACGTGCCCTGCTCGAAACGCTGCGCCCGGCCTACGCGCGCAAGCTGGGCGCCGCCGATGCCGCAGCGCAGAAGCTGGCCGGTTACGACGATGACGTGCTTCGTCTGGGCGATGCTTCGACGCACAGCGGCAAGATGTTTGCGGCTGCCGCCGCCAGCGCACCGGCCGCGGCCGCCAGCCACGCCGCTGCGGCGCGCCGCTGGCTGAAAGACAGCAAGACGCTCAGCCAGTTGTTGGGCGACCGCATCGGCAGCGTTGCCGAACAGCTCGGCGATGCCGAGAAGGCGCCGTTCTGCAAACACGACTTCGTGCTGCGCCTGGCGCTCGAGTTGAATGCCAGGCTGGTGGACTGCGTGAAGCCCGAGTGACCGGCGCGAAGTCCGGCTATTTCGCCCGCCGCACGATCACCCCCGACACCTTGCGCAACAGCCACTTCGGCGTGGCACGCGAGGCCAAGGTGGCGGCCAGGTTGACAGCGCCGGGCACCACGATCACGTCGCCGCGCAGGCAGCCGCGCACGCCCTGATCGGCCACCTGATCAGCATCACCCACCACCCCCTTGGGCAGCCGCGCCAGCATCGGATTGGCCTCGGCGGCACCGCTCAGCATCGCGGTGGCCGTGATGCCCGGGCACAGCGCGGTGATGGTGACGCCGCTGCCCTTCAGCTCCTCGGCCAGCGACTCGGTGAGTGACAGCACGTAGGCCTTGGTGGCGGCGTAGGTGGCCAGGCTCGGCACCGGCTGGAACGAGGCGATCGAGGCCACGTTCAGGATGCGTCCGCTGCCGCGCGCTTGCATCGCCGGCAGGAAGGCGGCGATCAGCGCGGTCAGCGCGCGCACGTTCAGGTCGATCATGCCCAGGTGCTTGGCACCCGACATCGCGGCGAAATCGCCTTGTTCGAGCACGCCGGCGTTGTTGACGAGGATCTCCACCGCGATGCGCCGGCGCTTGCAGGCCGCCGCGAGTTGCGCGGCAGCATCGGGCAGCGCCAAGTCGGCAGCTTGCACCTGCACCTTCACACCCTGCTCCGCGCCGATCCGGGCGGCCAGCGCGCGCAGCTTGTCCTCCCGCCGCGCCACCAGCAGCAGCGCGAAACCCTCGCGCGCGAAGCGCCGCGCCAAGGCCTCGCCGATGCCCGACGAAGCGCCGGTGATGAGCACCGTGCCGCTGGCCTTCATGATGCGAGCATCACCGCGTACGCTCCGGCGTCATCGCTCCAGCGCCGCACCCGGGTGAAACCGGCGTCACGCAGCAAGGCCGCAAAGTCGTCGGCGCGCCACTTGTACGAGTTCTCGGTGTGGATTCGTTCGCCCGCGGCGAATCGGCGCTCGCCACCGGGCCAGCGCACGGCCAGATCACAGCGCGCTTGCAGGTGCATTTCGATGCGCGACTGAGCCTCGTCGAAGAAAGACACATGGCGCCAGCCCCGTGGCTCGAAGTCGCTGCCGATCAGCCCGTTCAGGTGGCGCAGCAAGTTCAGGTTGAAGGCCGCGGTGACGCCCAGTTCGTCGTCGTACGCGGCCTCGAGCACGGTTGTGTCCTTCACCAGGTCCACGCCGATCAAGAGCGCGCTGCGTGGGCTCAGTTCGCGTGCCTGGCGCAGCAGCGCCAGCGCCGCTTCGGGCGTGAAGTTGCCGATGCTGGAGCCAGGGTAGAAAACAAGCGCCGCATCGCCGGCGAGACCGGACGGCAGCGTCAGGCGCGACGAGAAGTCGAGCCCCACGCCGACCATCTCGAGCTGCGCGTGGCGCGGCTGCAGCTCGGCCAGCGCCTCGCGCAGAAAGTCGGCCGAGATGTCCACCGCGACATAGCGCGACAACGCAAGGCCCGCGAACAAAGAAGCCGCCTTTCGGCAATTGCCGGCGCCCAGATCGATGAGGGAAAACCCGAGCCCCAACGCCGCGTTCGCCGCCGCGCCGATGGCCGCCCCATGGCCCGCAAAGATCGCCGCTTCAGTGCGCGTGGGGTAGTACTCGGCCAGTTCGGTGATGGCTTCGAAGAGCCGCGAGCCAAGCGGATCGTAGAAGAACTTGGGCGATACCGCGGCGTTCGGGCGGCTCAAGCCTTGCACGGCCTCGGCGGCCAGCAGCGCCCGATCGAGTTCGAACAACTGCATGAACGATGGTGTTCGCATCGGGCATCCTGGTTTGTGCGCAGCGGCTGCAATGTAGCAGCGCGCTGCGCGACATCCGTCTTTGAGGTTCAATCACGCTTTCGTCGCACGCCGCGCACGAAGCTTTCATCCCCCAACGCTGCTGGAGAAACCCATGCTCGACCTGTCCTCTTCGCGCACCCTGCGCTCGCTGCTCGGTGGTTTGCTGGTCACGTTCGGCCTCGCCGCCGCTGCCCAACCGGTGCTTCGTGTCACCACCATCCCCGAAGAGGCGGCCACCGAGCAGGTGCGCAAGTTCACGCCGATCGCGAGTTACCTCGAAAAACGTTTGGGAATGAAAGTCGAGTTCACACCGGTTACCGACTACCCGGCGGCGGTGGAAGCCCTCGTCAACAAGAAGGTCGAGCTGGTCTGGTTCGGCGGCTTCACCCACGTGCAGGCGCAGATCCGCTCGGGCGGCAAGATCGTGCCGATCGCGCAGCGCGAAGAAGACACCAAGTTCCAGTCGGTGTTCATCGCCAAGACCGATTCGGGCATCAAGACACTCGCCGACATGAAGGGCAAGCAGGTCTCGTTCGGCTCGCCAAGCAGCACCTCGGGCCATCTGATGCCGCGCAGCTATCTGCTGCAAGCCAACATCTATCCGGAGAAGGACTTCAAGCGCGTGGCCTATTCGGGCGCCCACGACGCGACCATCGCTTCGGTGGTCAGCGGCAAGGTCGACGCGGCAGCGCTGGACATCACCGTGTGGAAGAAGTTCGTCGCCGAGAACAAGGTCGACACCAAGGCGGTGGACGTTTTCTACACCACGCCGCCCTACTTCAACTACAACTGGTCGGTGCATGCCGACATGCCGGTGGAGCTGCGCAACCGCATCCAGCGCGCGCTGCTGGACCTCGACCCGGCCACCGCCGAGGGCAAGGAAATCCTGCAGCTGAACCGCGCCACGCGCTACATCCCCACCAAGCCCGAGAACTACAAGGGCATCGAAGCCGCCGCGCGCAGCGCGGAGTTGATCTGAATCCGGCGCGTCGATGAAGCTGGAACTGGCGGCGCTGGCCGCCTGTCACCCCGCGGCGCGCGCCGGTGCTGCGCCGGCCCTTCACGCGCTGTCGCTCAGCGTTGCCGCGGGCGAGCAACTGGCGATCATCGGCCCCTCGGGCGCGGGCAAGACCACGCTGCTGCATGTGTTGGCCTGTGCGCTGCCGCCGGCCGAAGGCGAGCTGCAGTTGGAGGGCCAGGCGCCCTGGCGGCTACCGCGGCGCGCATTGCAACGCCTGCGCGGTCGCTTGTTCCTGGCGCCGCAGGTGCCGCCGCTGCCGCCGCGCCAGCGTGTCGTGACCGCGGTGCTGGCAGGGCGGCTGCCGGCGATGAGCCTGGCCAGCAGCCTGCGCTCGCTGTTCTATCCGGCCGACATCCCCGCCGCGCATGCCGCGTTGCAGGGCTTCGACCTGGAGGAGAAGCTCTTCGAGCGTGTCGACCGGCTGTCCGGCGGCGAGCGCCAGCGCATCGCACTGGCCCGCGCGCTGCTCGCGCCGGCAACGCTGTGGCTGGTCGACGAGCCGCTCTCCGCACTCGACCCGTCGCGTGCGCGCCAGGCGCTGGAGACGCTCACCGGCACCGCACGCGAACGCGGCATCACCCTGGTGACCACGCTGCACCAGGTGGACATGGCGCTGGCTTTTTTCCCGCGCATCGTCGGGCTGCGCGGCGGCCGACTGGCGTTCGATCTGCCGGTGGCGCAGGTCACGCAAGCCATGCTGGCAAGGCTGTACGAGCAGCGCGAGGACGAGTTGCGCGGCGAGCCGGCCGCGGCCGTTTCGCCCGAAGCGCCGCAGCCGCAGCCGGTGGTGATGCATTGCCGATGACGCGAAGATGCAAGCGCCGATGAACGGCCACGCCCTCAGGCCCGCGCCGTCACGCGACCCCGCCTGGCTGCCGCGCCTGTTCTGGAGCACGGCCGCGCTGCTGTTGTGCTGGCCGATGCTGGTGGCCACCGAGTTCCGGCCCTGGGTGCTGTTCGAGCCGAACAACGTGAAGACCAGCGCGCAGTTCATCGCGAGCTTCTTCCCGCCGGTGTTCAGCGGCGAGTTCCTCGTGCTGGTCGCCAAGGAGACCTGGCGCACCGTGGCCATCGCCACCGCAGGCATCACGCTGGCGCTGCTGCTCGCATGGCCGCTGGCGCTCGCGTCGACACGCGCGCTGTCGATCTCGGCACTGTCCGGGCGCATGGCCGCCGGCCCGGGTCTGATGCGCCAGGCCTTGCGCGCGCTGTTGATCCTGCTGCGCAGCGTGCCCGAGCTGGTCTGGGCGCTGGTCTTCGTGCGTGTCGTCGGCCTCGGCCCGACGGCCGGTGTGCTGGCCATCGCGCTGACCTACGGCGGCATGCTCGGCAAGGTCTACGGCGAGATCCTCGAGTCCGGCGACACCCATGTCACCGAGAACCTGCTGCGCAACGGCAGCGGCCGGCTGCAGGCCTTCTGCTACGGCCTGTTGCCGCAGAACGCTGCCGAGCTGACCAGCTACACCGTTTACCGTTGGGAATGCGCGATCCGCAGCTCGGTGGTGCTGGGCTTCGTCGGCGCCGGCGGGCTGGGCCAGCAGATGGACAACTCGATGAAGATGTTCAACGGCGGCGAGGTGGCGACGATGCTGCTCGTCTTCATCGCGCTGGTGGCGCTGGCCGACCGCGTGAGCGCGGTGCTGCGCAAGGCGTTGGGTTAACGATCGAGATGACTGACCGCGCCGCCAACTCGCCCTACAGGCTGCCGCCGCCGATCTTCGACGCGCGCTGCAAGGCCTGCTGGTTCACGCTCGGGCTCGTGGTGCTGGTGGGTGCGAGCTTCTGGTCGCTCGATCTGCAATGGGGGCAATTCCTGTCGCTGGAGGCGCTGCGCTCGATGGCGCGCTTCTTCGGCGAGTTCTTCCCGCCCGACCTGAGCACGCCGTTCTTGCTGAAGGTCGCGGCGGGCACCGCCGAGACGCTGGCGATGTCGGCGCTGGGCACGCTGCTGGCCGCCGGGCTGGGCTTGCTGCTGGCCCTGCCGGCAAGCCGCGCCCATGCCGGTGACGCCGCGTTCGCGCGCGGGCCGACCCGTCTGGTTCTGAACGCACTGCGCTCGATCCCCGAGCTGGTCTGGGCGGCACTGCTGCTCATCTCCGCCGGCCTCGGTCCCTTTGCCGGCACGCTGGCGCTGGCTTTGCACACCAGCGGCGTGCTCGGCCGCCTGTTCGCCGAAGCGATCGAAAACGCCCCGCCTGGCCCCGGTGCGGCGCTGCGCGCACAAGGCGTGGGCGCCTTGCGCGTGTTTCTTTACGCCACCTTGCCGCAGGTGCTGCCGCAGTTGATGAGCTACTCGCTGTACCGCTGGGAGAACAACATCCGCGCCGCAGCTGTGCTTGGTGTCGTCGGCGCCGGCGGGCTCGGCCAGTTGCTGGCTTTCCACATGGGCCTGTTCCACATGGGCAAGACCGCCACCATCCTGGGTGCGATGTTGTTGCTCGTGGCCCTGGTGGATGTGCTGAGTTACGCGAGCCGGCGACTGCTGACACGATAGGAGCATCCGGCAGTCCTGCCGGTGCGTAAGAAAATACCTCGTCCACCCGACCTGCCATGATGCCCTGCCCCGTCGCCCTGCCCGCTCGAGCGTTCCCCCGCCGGGCATCGATCGTCGCTGCCGGGTTGCTGGCTCTCGGGCTGGCCGTCGCCTGGCTGCTCGGCGATCTGCCCTCCGCGGATTGGCTGCTCGATAGGCAGCAAGAGATCACGGCCTTGCAATCCGGTTCGCCCTGGCTCTTCGGCGGGGGCTTCTTCGTGATCTTCACGCTGCTGGCGGCGCTGACGCTGCCTGGCTGCAGCCTGCTGTGCCTGGCCGCCGGGCTGTGTTTCGGCGTCTGGAGCGGCACGGCGATGGTGGCAGCGGCCTCCACCGCCGGGGCCGCGATGTCGTTTCTGGTCGCCCGGCACGGCCTGCGCGACTGGGCGATGCGGCGCTTCGGCCGCCACCTGGGCAGGGTTCAAGCGGCGATGGCTCGCGACGGCTCGCTGGTGCTGCTCACGCTGCGCCTGGCGCCGGTGGTGCCTTTCGCGCTGGTCAACCCGCTGATGGGACTGACGCGGATGCCGCTGCCACGCTTCGCCGCCCTGAGTTTCATCGGCATGCTGCCGGGCAGCGCGGCCTACGTGGTGGCCGGCACCGAACTCTCGAACTGGGCCGCCGGCGGCACGTTGTGGTCACCGGCGCTGGGCGCTGCTCTGCTCTCGCTGGCGCTGCTGCCCTGGTTCGCCCGCGCTGCGTGGCGAAGGTTCGCCACGACATGACGCTGCCGCGCATCGGAGCGCTTTTCAGCTACGACTGGGACACACAGGGCTTCAACCGCTCGCTGGCGAGTTTCGGGCTGGATGGAGCCGGCTTCGATCTGTTCGCCTTTCCCGACAACGCCCACCTGGTCGGCTTCGACCTCGAGCGCTTCGCATGCCGCCAGGCCGCGCGCGGGCGGCGCCTCGCCTGGCGCGGGGTGGTCTCGCACCACGAGCAGTTCGGCGCGCTGGCCGCGGCCCTGGTTGCCGAGCAGCTGGGTTTGCGTGCACCCTCGGTGGCCTCTGTGCTAGCCGCCCAGCACAAGCTGCACGCTCGGCGCGTGCTGCAGCAGGTAGCGCCCGAGGCCAACGTCGGCTTTGCCGAGCTGGACGCCGTGTACGGCGGCGAGATCCCCGCCAGGCTGCGCTACCCGACCTATGTCAAGCCCGTGAAGGCGGCGTTTTCGGTACTCGCACGCGAGGTCGCGAGCCGCGACGAACTGGTCGCGCACACGCGCTTCGGCTGGCGCGAGCTGTGGGTCATCAAGCGCCTCGTAGAGCCCTTCGAGCGCATCTGCCGGGCACGGCTGCCCGAGGCCGGCACGGCACACCGCATGCTGCTCGAAGAGCCGGTGCCGATGGAGACGCCGCAGTACAACCTCGACGGCTGGATTTGCGACGGCCAGGTGCAGTTGCTGGGCGTGGTCGACGCCGTGATGGCGCCGGGCACGCAGTCCTTCATGCGCTGGGAGCTGCCCAGCCGGCTCGCACCGGCGGTGCAGCAGCGTGCGCTCGATGTGGCGCGGCGCTTTCTCGCCGCAATCGGCTTCGACAACGGTTTCTTCAACATGGAGTTCTTCTTCGACGCCGCCGCCGACCGGCTGGCGGTGATCGAGTTCAACCCGCGCCTGGCCTCGCAGTTCTCCGACCTGTACCTGCGTGTGCTGGGCATCGATCCGCACGCGATGTCGATCGCGCTGGCGATGGGCAGCGACCCGCTGGCCCTGCCCGGCATCGCGCCGGTGGGCGGCACTGCGGCAAGCTTCGTGTACCGCGTCTTCCCGGGCGACGCCGCGCCGCCGATGCCCGATGCGCGGCTCGAGGCCGAGTTCGCACGCTGTTTTCCCGATGCGCTGCTCTACGCCTACCCGCGCGGCGGCCATGCGCTGGCGCGGGACTTCAAGTGGCTCGGCAGCTGGCGCTACGGCATCATCCACCTGCACGGCCGCGACGAACAGCACCTGCGCGAGCGCTGCGAACGCGCCAGTGCCCTGCTCGGCTGGACGCCGCCCTATGCTGATTGCCAGCGCGGCGGCGCCACCGCGTCGAGCTGGCGACAAGATCTGCTCAGCTTACAAGGAGCCTCTCGATGAATCGGATTCAAATTGCCGCCGCGGCGCTGGCCGTGGCCGTGCTGGCGGGTTGTTCGGCGATATCGGCGCAGAACCCGTCGTCGGCGCTGAAACCGGTGAACGCCGTGCCCGATGGCGCTGGCTCGCTGATGCTGCACGGCCACGACGTGGTGGCGTACTTCACGCAGGGCCGGCATGCACTCGGCCAGAGTGGCATCGCGAGCGTCTACGAAGGCGTGACTTTCCGCTTCGCCAGCGCCGAACACAAGGCGCTGTTCGACAAGGACCCGAAGAAGTATCTGCCGCAGTACGGCGGCTACTGCGCCAACGGCATCGTCTACGGCATCCCGTGGGGCGGCGACGGCGACTCGTGGCGCATCTTCGACGGCAAGCTCTACATCTTCGGCGGCGCCGGGTCGCGCGAGGGCTTCATGCTCGACGTGCCGAAGAACACCCGGCTGGCCGACAAGTACTGGGCCGAAGAAGTGGCCGGCAGCAACAGCTGGGTGCAGCGCTACAAGCGGCTCATCTTCCGCGTGCCGCACTACAGGACGGGCGAAGAACTGGCTCGCGACGTAGCAGCGGCCAAGACCAAGGGTGGGTGAAATGGACCACCCGGCGAGCGTTCGCCGACAAACAAAAGCGCCATGCCCGAGCGGGGTATGACGCCAAAACACGAGGGGACGAGGTCCTCCTCGTGCGTGCCGAGACTACTTACTTACCAGCCACCGGTGTGCGGGATGCCGAGGGCTTCGCAGAGGAATTCCCAAATGCTCATACAGCGCTCCTGGTTGGTTGGTCCATGCCGGAGGGACCGGCAACGCCGAGAGTGTCAGCAAGTTGGGATCGGTTCCGAAGCTACAAAACCTTGTAGGGTGCGTGACAAAGCGTAGCCGCCAGTCCGGCCGATCAGGCGCGGTCAGATCAGGCCGAGGTTGACGGCCTTCAGCACAGCGTGGTGCTTGGACGACACCTCGAGCTTCTTGAAGATGTTGCGCAGGTGAAAGTTGACGGTGTTCTCGCTCACACCCAGGATCTCACCCACCGCCCAGGCGCTCTTGCCCTCCATCGTCCAGCGCAGGACTTCCAGCTCGCGCTGCGTGAGCTTGGGGTCGGCGACATCGTTGGAGGCGGGGATCAGCAGCGCCGCCGCCGCCGACTGTGCGTGCACCGCCAGCAGTTGCAGGTCGGCCATCAGGCGCGTCAGCCGGCGCTGGTCTTTCGGCAGCGCCTGTTCGCGGTCCACGCCGATCAGGAAATGCCGGTGGTTGGGAAGGTGCAAGGCCACCGCGATACCGGTCTTGTACCCGAACGGCGCCTGTTTCTCCCAGATGTCGCCGGCATTGTTGGAGGTGAACAGATCCTGGTCGTAGAGGATCGGTACCGACATGCGCTTCAACAGCTTGTTGATCGGGCTGCGCATCGAATCGTCGTAGTCCTGCGACGCGGTTTGCCAGGCCTGCGGCGTGTTGCCGAAGGCCAGGAAGACCGGCTTGGCGCCCGGGGCCGGCCGATCCACGACCAGAGCGCCCGAGACGAGCGGGAACTCCATCTCCTGCGCAAAGCCGACGAGCTGCGACTCGAAAGACGCGATGTCGCTCGCCCGGCTGACCTCGAAATATCGATCGAGAAGCATGAACTACGACCGGGAACCTACAAGACTAGGTAGCTTGTTGCTGTGGCTGCTGGCGCCGAACACTGCGGACATCTCAGCAACCGACGGAGTTCGATCATGTCCATACCCGCCTGGCAAGTCATCAACTGGGCTCCTGTGCACATCCATCTTCGTGATTTTCAACGAACTTGTGCCTCTTTTCGTCATCTTGGCACATCCGTTCATCTGGATGCCGATCATGCCGACCTGCGCTGTGGTCAGGCGCTGTGGGGCATGGAGCAGGACGGCCGCTGGATCGGCGTGGCATTCGAGTGGGCCGAAATGATCAACCACGTGGTGACGCTGTCCGATCCGATGCAGATCCTGTCCAACGTCAGGCTGATGCAGGACGATGGCGAGTCGCTGGACGACACCTACCGCATCGTGCAACTGAACACGGCCATTCACGAGCTCGATTGGCAGCAGGAGATTCCCAGCCAGCGCGGCGGGTGGACCGAGCGGCTGGCGGCTTGATCGTGCCGTCCTCCGCGCCCGTCCGCCAGGGGCCGGTGCGTCTGGTGGCCCTGGCAGGCATCGCCATGGGTCTGGCGGCAACGATGGCCGGCTGGCTCGGCAGTTCACCGGACGCCATGTTGGCCGCGGGGGTGGTCATCGGGCTGGCTTGCGGCTGGGCAGTGTTCGGAAACACGATGCGGCGCTCGCGGCCCTCGGATTTCCATTGGCCGGCCGACGACGGTGACAGCACGATCGGCCTGAAGCCGCAGCTGGCGAACGAGGAGTCGCTGTGGGCGCGGCTGGCACAAGCCAGCGCCGCGCCCGCCCGAGCGCCCGCTGGCCGCGCTAATTCGGGTAGCCCAGCGCCGGCTGCCCGAAACCCTCGGCTGCGCGCCAACCGGGGGGCTTCAGAAACAGGTTGTTGAACATGCCGCCGGGGTCAAACGCCGGCCAGGCCCCGCCGGGGTTCTTCGCCTCCCATTGCGCCTTGATCTGCGCGCCGGTGAGGTAGTGCGGCACCTTGTTCAGGTAGCGTGACAGCGATTGCCCGCGCCAGCCGGTGTCGCGCATCGCCGGCCACAGCGCATCGGCATGGGCGACGTTCCAGGCCGGGTCGACCTGCCAGGCGGTTTGCCCGAGCACATCGCCGAAGATGAAGAGACGCCCCTGGTAGATCTGCCAGGCCGTCGGGTCGCTGCCGAGCTTGACAGCAAAGGCGGCGCCGCTGGCGCAAAAGCCCCCGTACTGGGGCTCGTAGCGCTGCGGGTCGGCTTCGAAGAGGCGCCGGTGTTCGGCGCTGGCAAAGTAGTAGCTGCGCTCGGGCAGGCTCACCCGATGCTCGGGCAGGCCGCGGGTCGGCGCGCCGCGCGTGAAGTAGGCCACCGGGTCGAAACCGAGCAGCATCACCGGCTGGCCCTGGCTGTTCGGCACCGTCGCGTACGGGGTGCCGCAACCGGCCAGCAGAGCGAGCGTGAGACTGATCAGAATCGAGCACCAACGGTTCATGGGAACACTCCACGTGCAAGACGAGGTTGTGCCACAGATCGCGCGCCGCGGCTGGCTGCTCGGCGCGGCGGCGTGGGCGGGTTGCAATTTGTCGCCCGACGAGGACCATCGCGGGCCGGACACCCCTGCCAGTGCGCCGCTGGCCAGGCCGCCGCGCGTGGCCTGGGTGCTCAGCTCCGGGGGGCCGCGCGGCTTCGTGCATGTGGGGGTCATCAAGGCGCTGGACGAGTTGAAACTCGCGCCCGATCTGATCGTCGGCGCTTCGGTCGGCGCGTTCGTGGCCGTGCTGCGCGGCGCCGGTGTCGGCGGCCTCGCACTCGAAAGGATGGCATTGGACCTGCAGCCCTGGCAGCTGGCGCGCATCAACCTCGGCAGCGGCGAGCGCCTGTCGGGCGCCGCGATCGCCGATTTCGTTCGCGATCTGGTGCGGCTGCCTCTGCAGCGCCTGCCGCTGCCGGTGGTGTGTGTCGCGCAGCGCCTGGCCGACGGCCAGGTGGTCGGGTTCAACCAGGGCGACGCGGGCCTGGCGGTGCAGGCCTCATCGGCGATCGAAGGCCAGTTCTCGCCGGTGCGCATCCGCGGCCAGCGTTATGCGGATGCCGACCAGCGCATGCCGCTGCCGGTGCGCATCGCACGCTCGTTGGGTGCAGCCAGGGTGCTTGCGGTGGACGCCTCGGCGCACGAATCGAAGGCGCCGCCGGGTGCCGAGGGCTACCGCGACAGCGACCGCCGCAAGCGCGAACTGACCGAGCCCGACGCACGCCTGGCCGATGTGCTGCTGCACCCGGAGTTCGGCTACTGGGTGAGCCTGTCGCGCGAGTTCCGCGAGCGCTCGATCGCCGCCGGCTATGCGGCGACGATGGCGGCGGCGGACCGCCTGCGCTCGCTGCATGCCGATGTGCGCTGAGAGACTGCTTGCGCCGCCAGCGTGATGTCAGGGCGCCACGATGCGCTCGGCCAGCCGCCACAGCGCCAAGCGGTGCGCGGCGGCGAGCGCATCGCCATCGTCGGCCGACGCGCTGGCGCGGACCAGCGCCGTGTGGGTCTGCGCCGGCTGCACTCCGGCCGCATCGGCCAAGGTCCAGCGCGCGCGCAACAGCACTTCGCGCCGATCGCTGCTGGCTTCGAACGACAGCAGTTCGACGCGCAATTGCCGCTGCACGACCACGCCGGCAGGCAGCGGCGAGGTCCAGACGTTGGAGGCGCCGAGCAGCGTGCCCAGATCCTCATGCAGCACCCGCGGCACGCTCTCGCGCAGCGGCTCGGCCCAGCGCCAGCCGGGCAGCGGCGCCAGACCGGCCTGGCCTTGTGGCACCAGCAGCGCGTCGCGGTCGAGGTACTCGGGCAAGCGCAGCGGCCACAGCAGTTGCCAGGCGCCGCGTTGCGCCGTCGCCGCCACCACCCCGGCAGGCAGTGCGCTGGGCAGATGCACGAGCCGAGCCGGCGGCGCCGGTGTGCCGCAAGCCGCGACCAGGGTCGCCACGAGCAGTGCCAGGCCGTGGTGGTTCATCAGCGCTCCTCGGGCTTGCCGCGCAACAACGCGTCGGGGTGGCGTTCGAGCAGTTCAGCGAGCTCGCGCACCGATCGGGATGCACGCCGCATCTCGGCCAGTGTGCCGTCCAGGTTCTGCATCAACGCGCCGTCGTCCGCGGCCGCTCGCTTCAGCGCAGCGGCAGATTGTGCGAGCTGCTCGGCCGCCAGGCGCACGCTGCCGACGAGCGGCGAATCATTGGCCAACAGACCCTGCGCGCGGCCCGCGGCGCCGGCCACTTGATCCGCGGCGCGGCCGAGCTGCTGCGCCGCAGCCGACAATGAAAGCGCCGCATCGCCCGCCTTGCCGATCGTCGATTGCACACCGTCGGCCAGCGGCGGCAGGCGCTTTTCCAACCACTGGCTGGCGCGCGCCAACGATTCACTCAACTGGGCCATCTGCGCCACCGATTGGCGCAGCCCCGGGTCGGCCAGCAACTGCCGCGCGGCCACGGCAGCAGCCGAGACATCGGCGCCGAGCTGCTTCAGGTCCAGGCTCGCGAGCTGGGCCTGCCAGCCGGGCGCCGCCGCGGTGGTGGGGATGCGCAGCGGTGCGGCAGGGTCGAGCACCGGCGGGCTGGCCGGCGGCGGGCCAAGGTCCAGGTCGACATAGAGCAGCCCGGTCAGCAGACTCTGCGTGGCCAGCCGCGCCACCAGGCCGCGCTGCACCAGGCTGCTCAGATCAGCGGGCGCGGCACCGGCGCTGCCGGGCATGAAGCGCTCGCGGTCGATCTGCACGCGCACCGGCACGGCGAACGCCTTGCCGTCGTCGCGCACCGTCACCGAGACCACCCGGCCCACGCGCACGCCGCGAAACACGACCGGCGCGCCGGCCTGCAAGCCGTAGACGCTGCCGGCAAAGTGCAGCTCGGCGGTCTCCTGCTGCGCGAACAGCCGCCCGCCGCTCACCGCCACCACCGCCGCCACCAGCAGCAGCACAGCACCCAGGGCGAACAGCCCAACACGCAGCGGGTGCGAGCGGGTCATGTCTGCAGCTCGTCCGACGCGTACGCCTGCCGATGCACCGGGACCGCGGCGCTCTCGCGCCCACGGCTCAAGAACTCGCGCACGGCGCGCGGGCCGCGCTCGAGCAGGACCTTCGGCGAATCGGGCGGCACCATGGTCTTGTCTTGTTCGTCCAGATAGAGCATGCGGTCGGAGACGACGAACACGCTGTCGATCTCGTGCGTGACCATCACCACCGTGGTGCCGAGGTCGTGGCGCAGGTTCAGCACCAGTTCGTCCAGCCGTGCGGCATTCAGCGGGTCCAGCCCCGAACCGGGCTCGTCCAGGTACAGCATCTCGGGGTCCAGCGCGAGCGCGCGGGCGATCGCGGCGCGCTTCCTCATGCCGCCGGAGAGCTGCGCGGGTTCCAGGTCGAACGAGCCGTCCAGTCCCACCAGCGCGAGCTTGAAGCGCGCCTGGCGTTCGCGCTCGGCACGCGGCAGCCGAGTGAACAGGCGCATCGGCAACATCAGGTTTTCGCCCACCGTCATCGCGCTCCACAGCGCGCCGGCCTGGAACATCACGCCGAAGCGGCGGCGCAGCAGCGCCAGTTGCGCGTCGTCGGCCTCGTACAGGTCATGCCCGCCGTAACACACGCGCCCGGCCGCCGGTGCCTGCAGCCCGATCAGATGGCGCAGCAGCGTGCTCTTGCCGCTGCCGCTGGCGCCGACGATGGTCAGCACCTCGCCGCGGCGGATGTCGAAAGTCAGGCCGCGCTGGATGAGCTGGCCATGGTGGCGCATCTCCAGGCCTTCGACGCTGACGATGGCAACACTCATCGAAGCCCCCTACGGCCCTGCGGGCCGCTCCCCCCGGCCCCGTCAGGGGCCCCTTCGTGGCCCTTGGGGAGCGAGCGCCTTGGCGGGCTGAGGCCGGACACAAACAGTCCCTGCGGACTGCTTGTGCCTGCTGAAGGCCTTGGGCCTCTGGCCCAAGGCGGCCCGGCGGCGCTCATCTCTACAGGCCCAGGCTCTGGAAGATCACCGTCGTGCCGCAGGAGGCCATCACGATCCACACCAGCGCGCGCACCACGGCGCGAGTCGTGGCCTCGCCCACGGCCTGCGCGTTGCGGCCGGCGTTCAGCCCTTCCAGGCAGCCGGCCAGCGCCACCAGCGACGCGTACAAGGTGCCTTTGAAGAGGCCGATCCACAGATGCGTCCAGGTCATTGCCGCGACCGCGCGCTGCAGGTACTCGCCGGCCGAGACACCGTAGACCCACACCGCCGCCGGCAGCCCGGCCAGCACGCCGAGCAGCGCCGCGTAGGCGACCAGGAGCGGCGCCACCAGCACCAGGCCCAACAGTCGCGGCAACACCAGATAGCTCACCGGCTCGACGCCCAGCGCACGCAGCGCGTCGATCTCTTCGCCGGCCTGCATGCTGGCCAGCTGCGCGGCAAAGGCCGCACCGATGCGCCCGGCCAGGATCACGCCGGTCATCAAAGCGGCCAGTTCGCGCATCATGCCCACGGCCACCACATCGGCGATGAAGCCCTGCGCGCCCAAGCGGTCGAGTTGCGCGCCGCCCATGTACGACAACATCAGCCCGACCAGGCTGCAGGTGAGCGAGACGATGGGCAGCGAGAGCGGGCCGGTGGTGTCGATTTGACGCAGCAGGTCGGATGCGCGCATGTCGCTCTTGCCGCGCGCCAATCCGGCCAAAGCCAGCATCACCTCGCCGAAGAATGCGGTGGTGCGCAGCGCGCTCTGCCAGGCTTGCCGCCACGGTGCGAGCGGTGCCGCTGCCGGTGGCGCAGTCGTGGTCTCGCCCGGCGCCGGCAGCGCCAGGTCCAGCGAGGCCTGCAAGCCTTCGGGCACCGCGGTCCAGCTCAGATGAGCGCCGGCGCGCGACAGCGGCTCGAGCTGCGTCCACAGCGTGGCCGCACCGGCGGCATCCCAGGCCTCGAGCGCCGAGCCGTCGACCTCGACCTCGAGATTCGCCGCCGCCGCCGGGGCTGCCGGCATGGGCCAGGGGCCCTGCGCCACCCAGCGCCCCGCCAGGCGCAGCGTCCAGCCTCGCGGGTTGGCACTCCAGTCACAGGCGGCAATGCTCATGGTGCGATGATGCCGAATGCGGCGCCTCCGCGCGCTGCGTGTTTGTCGTGATACGCAACGCTGTCAGATTCGGGGCCTTGATCCGACTGTGGCCGGCCATCGTATTCAATGCACCGCTGCATAGCCTGGAGCCATCATGATTCGACGCCGATACTTTCTTGCCACCGCGGGCGCGGCATCGCTGGCCGCCCTCGCGCCGCGCGCCTTCGGCCAGGCCTTCGACCACAGCCACGCCGCCTGGAGCGCGCTGCTGAAGAAACACGTCGTGCCGCTGCAGGGCGGCCGTGCATCGCAAGTGCGCTACGCGGCGTTCGCCACCGATCGCGACGCGCTGAAGGCCTATCTGGCCACGCTCTCGGCGGTAGACAGCGCCACCTTCGACGGCTGGCCCGCGGCGCAGCGCATGGCCTTCCTGATCAACGCCTACAACGCTTTCACGGTCGAGCTGATTCTCACGCGCTACCCCAAGCTGGAGTCGATCAAAGACCTGGGCAGCCTGCTGTCCAGCCCGTGGAAGCCGAAGATCGTGCCGCTGCTGGGCACCCAGCTCTCGCTGGACAACATCGAGCACGACATGCTGAGGAAGCGCGGCAGCTACGACGACCCGCGCGTGCACTTCGCCGTCAACTGCGCCTCGATCGGCTGCCCTGCGCTTCGCGAAGAGGCTTTCGTCGCCGAGCGGCTCGAGGCGCAGCTCGACGAGCAGGCGGCGCGCTTCATGAGCGACCGCAGCCGCAACCGCTGGAACACCGCCAGCCAGAAGGTCGAGGTGAACAAGATCTTCGATTGGTTCGGCGAAGACTTCCGCCTCGGCTTGAAGGGCGTCACGAGCCTGAATGTCTTCCTGGCGCGCCATGCCGATCGCCTGGCCGATGCGCCGGCTGACCGCGAACGCATCCGCGGCGGCCAAGCCAGCGTGGCCTATCTGGACTACGACTGGAAACTCAACGACGCGAAATGAGGCGCCCAGGCGGTGGCGTTGCCACCACCGCCCCCGAGGGGGATGAGTAAAGTGGCAGAGCCACAAGAACTCAGGAGATCACGATGTTCCAGGCGCTGCTGCTGGAGAAGAACGAACAAGGATTCAGCGCCGCGGTGCAGGCGGTCGACGAGGGCGGGCTGCCGCCGGGCGACGTGCTGGTGGCGATCGACCACTCCACGCTGAACTACAAAGACGGCCTGGCGATCACGAACCGCGCGCCGATCGTGCGCAGCTGGCCGATGGTGCCGGGGGTCGACGGTGCCGGCACCGTGATCGAGAGCAGCCACCCACGCTGGAAGGCCGGCGACCGCGTGGTGCACAACGGTTGGGGCGTCGGCGAAGCGCGCTGGGGTTGCCTGGCCGAATCCGCGCGGCTTGCCGGCGATGGGCTGGTCGCGCTGCCCGGTGCGTTCAGCACACGCCAGGCGATGGCCATCGGCACGGCCGGGTACACCGCGATGCTGTGCGTGCTGGCAATCGAGCGCCATGGCGTGCAGCCGGGCGATGGCGACGTGCTCGTGACCGGTGCCACCGGCGGCGTGGGCAGCGTGGCGATCGCATTGCTGGCGCGGCTCGGGTATCGCGTGGCCGCGGTGACCGGCAAGGCGAGCGAGAGCGAGTACCTGAAGACGCTCGGCGCGCAGCAGGTCTTGTCGCGCGATCAGTTCGGCGTGCCGGGCAAGCCGCTGCAGAAAGAGCGCTGGGCCGCGGTGGTCGATGCGGTGGGCAGCCATACGCTCGTCAACGCGCTGGCGCAGACACGCTACGGCGGCATCGTCGCGGCTTGCGGGCTGGCGCAGGGCAGTGACTTGCCGGGCAGCGTGCTGCCTTTCATCCTGCGCGGCGTTCAGCTCGCCGGCATCGACAGCGTGATGTGTCCGCTGCCCAAGCGCGAAGAAGCTTGGGCGCGGCTGGCGCGCGATCTCGATCCGGCACTCCTGGAAACGATGATCGACGAAGTTCCACTGACCGGAGCGATCGAGCGCTCCGAAAGGCTGATGGCAGGGCAGGTCCGGGGGCGGGTGGTGGTGCGGGTTCGCTAGCATCGTTGCCCCCTTCGGAGGCTCTCGATGAACCCACCGTTCCGCGCCGACCATGTCGGCAGTTTTCTGCGCCCCGCCTACCTGATCGAAGCGCGCGACAGACGAGCGCGCGGCGAGATCGATGCCGCCGCGCTGCGCGCGGTGGAAGATCGCGCCATCACCGAGATCGTGAAGTTCCAGCAGGACGTCGGGCTGCACAGCATCACCGACGGTGAGTTCCGCCGCACCTACTTCCACATCGACTTCCTGCAGCAGCTCGGCGGCGTGCAGACCGACGTCCCGGTGCTGATCAAGAAGCCCGACGGCAGCGAAGAACTCGCGCCGCCGGTGATGAAGGTGGTCGACAAGGTGCGTCACGTGGCTGACATCCAGCGCGCCGATTTCGAGTACCTGAAGAGCCAGGTCGCGGCCGGTTGCACGCCCAAGGTGACGATCCCGAGCCCGACCATGCTGCACTTCCGCGGCGGCCGCGCCGGCATCAGCCGCGAGCACTACCCCGAACTCGACCCCGTCTTCTACGACGACGTGGCGAAGGCTTACGGCGAAGAGCTGCAATCGCTCTACGACGCCGGCTGCCGCTACGTGCAGATGGACGACACGAACATGGCGTATCTGTGCGACGAGAAGATGCGCGAGGCGGCGCGCCAGCGCGGCGACGACCCCGACGAGCTGCCGCACCGCTACGCTGGCTTTATCAACAAGGTCGTCGCGCGCAAGCCCGCGGGCATGACCTTGGCGATGCACCTGTGCCGCGGCAACTTCAAGAGCACCTTCGCCGCGCAAGGCAACTACGAGCCGGTGGCCGAGGCGCTGCTCGCCGAGATGAACCTGGACGCCTACTTCATGGAGTATGACGACGATCGCTCGGGCGACTTTCGTCCGCTGCGCTACCTGCCCAAGGGCAAGATCGTCGTGCTCGGCCTGGTCACCACCAAGTTCGGCGCGATGGAGAGCAAAGACACGCTCAAGCGCCGCATCGACGAAGCCGCCCGGCACGCGCCGCTCGAACAGCTGGCCTTGAGCCCGCAATGCGGCTTCTCCAGCACCGTGCATGGCAACAACATCGCCGTGCAGGCGCAGCGCGACAAGCTGCGGCTGGTGGTGGAGACGGCGGCCGAGGTCTGGGCCTGAACAAAGTCATGGGGACTGACGTATGAAATCACTGAACATCTCGATCATCGCCGCGTTGCTGACACTGCCCGCTGCGGCACAAGAGATCACGCTGAAGTTCCACCACATCTGGAACCCGCAGGCGATGGCGCCGGGGAACGTGATCACGCCCTGGTGCAACAAGATCGCCGCGGAATCGAACAACCGCCTGAAGTGCCAGCTGCTGCCCGCGATGTCGGGCGGCGGCACGCCGGCGCAGCTCGTCGATCGCGTCAAGGACGGTGTCGACGACCTCACCATCACGCTGCCCGGTTACACCGCCGGACGTTTCCCGAGCACCGAGGTCTTCGAGCTGCCCTTCATGACCAACTCGGCCGAAGCCGCCGGGCGTGCCACCTGGGACTTCTTCGCCAAGTACTCGATGAAGGAGTTCGCAGGCACCAAGCTCCTTGCCACCTGGGTGCACGACGAAGGCTACGTGCACAGCAACGTGCGGCAGATCAAGACGCTGGCAGACTTCAAGGGCCTGAAGATGCGCGCGCCGACGCGGCAAACGAACAAACTGCTGGCGTCGCTGGGCGCCAGCCCGGTCGGCATGCCGGTGCCGGCAGTGCCCGATGCGATCAGCAAAGGCACCATCGACGGCTTCCTGCTGCCCTGGGAGGTGATGCCGTCGCTGAAGCTGCACGAGATGGTGAAGTACCACAGCGAGACCGACCCGACGCGGCCGGCGCTGTACAGCGCGGTGTTTGTCTTCGCGATGAACCAGGCCCGGTACGACGGCTTGCCCGCCGATCTGAAGAAGGTCATCGACGACAACTCGGGCGCGGCGCTGTCGCAGCAAATCGGCCGCACCTGGGACAACAGCCAGGCCGCCGGCCGCAAGGCCGCTCAGGAACGCGGCAACAGTTTCTACACGATTCCGGCCAGCGAACTCGACCACTGGGTCAAGGCCAGCGCTTCGCTCTACGACGACTGGGTGGCCGACATGGACAAGCGCGGCCAGCCAGGCAAGCAGATGCTGGCCGAAGCGCGCGAACTGCTGGCCCGCTACAAGAAGTAAGCTGCGTGTGATCTCCCTGCTGCGAGCGCTGGTGACGGCGTTCGCGCTGCTCGGTGCGGCCCTGGCGCTGGCGGTGGCGGCGATGGCAGTGGCCAGCATCGCCGGCCGCGCGCTGTGGGCGCGGCCGATCCCCGGCGACGTCGAGCTGACGCAGTTCGGCATCGGCTGCGCCATCGCGCTGGCGCTGCCCTGGTGCCAGTGGCGCGGCGCAAACATCATCGTCGACTTCTTCACGCAGCGCCTCAGCGCACGCGGCCAACGCGGGCTGGATGCCGCAGGAGCGCTGGCGGTGGCGGTGATGTGCGCCTTGCTCGGCTGGCGCAGCGGCGCCGGCGCGCTGGCGGTGCGCGAGGCCGGCGAGACCTCGATGATCCTCGCGCTGCCGATGTGGTGGTTGTACGCCGCGCTGGTGCCGGGGCTCGGGCTGACCGCGATCGTGGCGCTGGCGCAGGCGCTGGATCTCGCCCGCGGTCGCGCGCCGGCTGATCACCAACGTTCGACATGACACCCACCGTCATCGGCGCTTCGATGTTCACCGGCATGCTGCTGCTGATGGGCCTTCGCGTGCCGATCGCGGCGGCGATGTTCGTTCCCGGCGCTTTGGGCTACTGGGCGATGACGAACGAGCCGGCGCTCGTGAACCTGCTCAAGGGCAGCGCGGTGGCGCGGCTGTCGGTGTATGAACTGTCGGTGATCCCCCTGTTCCTGCTGATGGGCCAGTTCGCCACCCAGGGCGGACTCTCGCGCGCCCTCTTCCGCGCTGCG
The DNA here is from genome assembly GCA_031400795.1 of Rubrivivax sp. GTDB lineage: Bacteria > Pseudomonadota > Gammaproteobacteria > Burkholderiales > Burkholderiaceae_C > Rubrivivax. The sequence continues at coordinate 47,389 of JANNQO010000193.1, forward strand.
GCAGCCTTCCTCGGGCCGGTGCGCGGCGGCCTGGCGATGGCTTCGCTGCTGGCCGCGGGCGCGTTCGGCGCGGTGTGCGGCTCATCGGTGGCGACCTCGGCCACGATCACGCAGGTGGCCTGGCCCGAGATGAAGTCGCGTGGCTACAGCGGGCGGCTGGCCACGGCCACACTCGCCACGGGCGGCACGCTGGGCATCTTGATCCCACCTTCGGTGCCGCTAGTCGTGTACGCCATCCTCACCGAGCAGAACATCGCCAAGCTCTTCGCGGCGGCGATGGTGCCGGGGCTGTTGGCGATGTTCGGCTACATCGCCGTGGTGGCACTGGTGTGCCGCGGCAAGCCCGAACTGGCGCCGCCCACCGAGCGACTGCCCTGGCCCGAGCGCTGGCGCGCACTGGCCGCGATCTGGCCGATCGTCGCGATCTTCCTGCTCGTCTTCGGCGGCATCTACGGCGGGTTGTTCTCGCCCACCGAAGGTGCGGCGGTCGGTGCCATCGCCACCTTTGCGGCGGGCCTGGCGCAGCGCGAGCTGAACCTGGCCGGCATCGCCAGCAGCTTTCTGGGTACCGCCGAGACCAGCGCGATGGTGTTCCTGATCTTCCTCGGCGCCGACATGATGAACGCAACGCTCGCGCTCACTGCGATGCCCGCGGCACTGGCCGATGCAGTGGGGCACCTGGCGCTGCCGCCGCTGGCTATCGTCGCAGCCGTGCTGCTGTTCTACGTGCTGCTCGGCTGCGTGATGGACGAGCTGTCGATGCTGCTGCTGACCATCCCCGTGATCTTCCCGGCGCTGATGGCGCTGGACCTCTGGGGCCTGGCGGCGCAGGACAAGGCGATCTGGTTCGGGGTGCTGGTGCTGACGACGGTGGGCATCGGCCTGATCGCGCCGCCGGTGGGGCTGAACGTCTACGTCGTCAACAACATCGCCAAGAGCGTGCCGATGGGCGAGACTTACCGCGGCGTGTTCCCGTTCCTGGCCTGGGACGCGTTGCGACTTGCGCTGTTGCTGCTGTTTCCGTCGATCAGCCTGGGCCTGGTAGCGCTGTTCTTCCGCTGACGCTTGTTTCAGTCGGTTCGGCCGGCGCTGAACATCACTGTTACGGCTCCTACAGCTCGTAACCCGGCGCGTTCATTCCGTGCACTATTTCGCGTTTCAATCACGAACGTCGGCGCTGTTGCCGGCACATGTGCGCAGCGATTGGACGAGGGGATGGCGATGAGCCACGAAAACTTCATGCTCGATGGCATCCGGATGTTGCTGGTCTACGCACATCTGCTGCTGTGCGTGTTTGCGTTGCAGCGGGTGCTGGTGACCGACTGGCGGGTGCTGCGCGGCCGCATCGGGCGCAGCGAACTCGAACGCACCCATGGGCTGATGATCCTGCTGCTGGCCGGGCTGTGGACCACCGGGCTGGCGATCATCAGCATCGACCTCAGCGGCCAGATCGCCCTGATCGTCGAGCGGCCGAAAGCGCTGGTGAAGCTGGGCATCGTGGTACTGCTCACGGCCAACGGCGCAGTGATCGGGCGCTGGTGCCTGCCGCGCATGGCCGCGGGCCGGCAACTCGGTGTGAGCGAACGTTTCTTGCTGGTGGTCACCGGCGCGCTCAGCACTGCCGGGTGGGCTTTGGCGGCCTTCATCGGCACGGCGCGGCCGGCGGCGGCGTGGGCCTTGCCGCAGTGGCTGCTGCTCGCCGCGGTGGTGCTGATGCTGGCCCTGCTGGCGGGTCTGGCGCTGGCCGGCACGGGGCGCTGGCCGCTGCTGGCCGCACCGGCGGGAATGCGCTCGCCGCGCGCCGCCACCGTAGAAGTGGACCGCGGCAACGACAACACGGGTCTTGCGGCGCGCGTCGTGTGAGAGCGCATCGGCGCTACAACCCGTCGTGCGGAATCAGCCAGCCGGGAATGCGTGAGCCCCGTGCCGCCACCAGCTCGCCTCGGGCTGCTGGTTGTGCACGATCTTTTGGTCGACAGAAACGAAACACGGGCCGCTAAGGCCCGTGTTTGCTAGATGGTTGGCGGAGTGGACGGCTGAGCGCGTAGGACTTCACGACGACTCACAAAGTACCAAAACTGTTTACCGGCAGGGACTTGGGTGATTTTGTTCGTCCCACGTCGATTCTTCAAATCCCACGGAATCCGTGTCGAATCCGGGTGTCAGGACGGGGCTCACTGAGTTTGGCGGAGACGTCAACCCTTTCACTCGCCCCGTACCCAGCAGAGAGGCCCTTGGGTTGGGCGGAGAACTCTTCAAACGACTCAACCTGTCCCCGCCGCGGGTTTGTCACACTCTGCTTCTTCGCGGGCGGCTGACGAGCGATCGGCGCACCACGCGGCCCAATCCTGCATCAGTCGTCGACGACGCTCAAATAGGTCGCTCCGCCTGTACGCGTTCTCGACCGCCGAGCCGACGGTATGTGCGAGCGAAATCTCCGCCATCTCGCTGGGGTACTCGGTTTGCTCCGCGGCCCAGTCCCGGAACGTCGATCGGAAGCCATGCACCGTAAGGTCCCTTCGCTCCATCCGCCGCAAAACGGTCAGCATGGCCATGGTTGAGAGTGGGCGGCCCTCCTTCCCGCCAGGGAACACGTACTCACGATCTTGCCCCAACTGCTTCTTCAGTATCACCTCCGTCGCGGGCACCAGCGGCACTCGATGCGGCTTTCCGGACTTCATGCGCTCGGGCGGCACGGTCCAGACCCGACCCTCCAGATCCACCTCGTCCCATTGCACACCGAGCACTTCGCCTGTTCGGCACGCGGTGAGAACCGTGAACTCCAGCGCACGCGCCGCAGTACCCATTTGTGTAGCGAGGCCACGAAAGAAGCTGCTGGCTTCGGCATATGGCAGAGCCGGATGGTGCTGAACCTTCTTCAGTTTCGCCGGCTTCGGCAGCAGTTCCTCCAAATGGCCCTTCCAGCGAGCCGGGTTGTCGCCTTCGCGGTAGCCGCGCGTCGTCGCCCACGAAAGCACCCGCTCGATTCGCTCACGAATCCTTGAAGCGGTCTCGGTCTTCGTTCGCCAGATCGGCTCCAACGCTTTCAAGACAAGGGGCGTGTCGATCCGTCGCACATGCACGCGCCCGAAATGCGGCGAGACATGGGCCTGTAGCGATCGCTCCCATTGCTGCCGATGCTTGGCGTTCTTCCACTCAGCTTCGCGGCTTTCGATGTATTGCTTTGCGCATGTGTCGAAGTCCAGGTTACTTGCCTGTTCAGCCTTCTTGGTTGCGACTTCGACACCGCGCTTCGCGAGTGGATCTACGCCGTTGGCCAGATTGAGTCGAGCCATCCGCGCCTTCTCCCGTGCTTCCGCGAGGCTCACGGTATGCAATGGCCCGAGGCCCATGAACCGCTCTTTGCCATCCCGCTCGAATCGGAATATCCAACTCCTCGCGCCTCTCTTGGTGATCTGGAGGCATAGGCCTTTACCGTCGCCATGTCTCCCCGGCTTCGAGAGCCGCGCAACTTTCAGGGCAGTCAACTTTTCGATTCCGCCAGCCACTTCCAACCTCAATAAATGTGATGCGAGTCGCCAAGACTTACGCTTGGGTCAACTCATGAAAACATGCGAAATGCGAATCGCAACCCCGCGCGAAGCAATCGACTCGGCCGGAGCTCCCCCTCATCTCCCTCGTTCAATCCGCGCGTTCAACAAGATGCCAATCAAGGCGCCACAAGATCGATCGTGATCGCAATGGCCGTCGCGCTAATGCTCACTGAACGTGCGTGCCCAATACGCTCACCGACCGATCACGCGAGGGTGTATCGCTGTGCTTTGCCATAG
>JANNQO010000194.1:0-4780 GCA_031400795.1 Rubrivivax sp.
CTGCCCTTGCGGTGACTTCGGCGCGGCTGGCGGCCGACTCTGCCGCTGCACGCCCGATCAGATCGAACGTTACCGCCGCCGCCTCTCGGGCCCGTTGCTCGACCGGATCGATTTGCAGATCGAGCTGCCGCCGGTGCCGCCCGCGTCGCTGATGGCGCTGCCCGATGGCGAGGCCAGTGCCGTGGTGGCGCGGCGCGTGGCGGCGGCGCGCGAACGACAGCTGCATCGGCAAGGCTGCCTGAACTCGCAGCTTGACCCCGGACGCATCGACGAACGCGTGATGCTCGACCTGCACGCCGCGCAGTTCGCGCGCAGCGCTGCCGAACGGCTCGGCTGGTCGGCGCGCCGCGTGCACCGTACGTTGCGCGTGGCACGCACGATCGCCGACCTGGCCTGCGCATCGCAAGTGCACCCGGCGCATGTCGCCGAGGCTTTGCAGATGCAGCGCTTGCTGCAGCGCTGATCAGGCCATGAAGCCCAGATCGCGGATGCTGAAGTGGCGCAGATTCGGGAACACCTCGAGCAGCTGCGTCTGCGACCCGCCGAACCAACGCCCGAGTAAGTCGGCGACGACTACGATTGCCCCGTGGCTGGGACCACGACCCCTTTCACGCAATCGTCCACAACCTGGAGACACTGATGAAGCTTTTCGACCGCTGCGTGGCGCTGCTCGGCGCTGCCGTGCTCAGCAGTTTGACCACGATCGCGCAGGCCCAGGTGCCGCAGTACGGCCCCAACGTCAACGCCGAGCAGGCGCGCAAGGTCATGGCCGGGGCCTTGGCCGAAGCGCGCAAGATGGGCATCCCGATGGCCGTGGCCATCGTCGACAACGCCGGCCAGCTGGTGCTGTTCGAGCGCATGGACAACACCCAGACCGCCAGCGTCGGCGTGGCGCAGGACAAGGCCAGCTCGGCGGCGATGTACCGCCACCCGACCAAGGTCTTCCAGGACGTGCTGGCCGCCGCCGGCCCGGGCCTGCGCGTGCTGACGCTGCGTGGCGCCAACGCCGTGGAGGGTGGGCTGCCGGTCAGCGTGGACGGCAAGATCGTCGGTGGCGTGGGGGTCTCTGGCGGCAGCTCCGAACAAGACGGCGTGGTCGCCAAGGCGGGGCTGGACAACCTCAAGTAGTCGCGTGGCGCCCTCGACGATCCGGCCCTCGGCGCGCACGGGTTTCAAGCCCATTTCACGGAAATAGACAGCATGGCATCCACCAAAGAACGCGTCATCGAACCCCATGCCCGCCACATCGGCAGTGCCCAGCTCTTCATCAATGCCGATGCGAGCTGGTCCGTCGGTCCCAGCACCAGATCGCTGGTGAAGGTGACTTTCGGCGACATCAAGTCCATCGACGACACCACCTTCGGGTTTTCTTCGCTGGCGGTGGAGACCGACGGCAAGGGCGGTTACCGCCTGTTTGTGCGCTCGGACAGCGCCAACGACACCATCGTCGAAGTGACAGTGAACGCGGCCGGGCAGGTCGATGCCGCGTCGGTGACCCTGCTGTCACAGGCGCAGCTGTACGCAGTGGAGAACCAGTTCAAGCTCGACCTCAACGACAACGGTGGTTTTGGTGACGAGCCGGTCCTGCTGGAAGGGGGTGCCGTGAACCTGTACATGGCGGCGCTGGGCGGCTTCCAGGTCGGCAGCGGCAGCGCCGCGCCGGTCAGCCTGCGCCTGGGCAGCGAGGAGCTCACCGAAGAGCTGCTGCCGGCGGGCTGGTCGATCGTCGAAGTGCAGCCCGACGCCGGCGGCTACAAGGTCTACGCGCAGGACCCGTCGGGCGCCGTCTACGCGGCCAACTTCAGCGCCAGCGGCGAATACACCGGCGGCAGCCTGTTGAGCGACGCGCAGCTCACGCAGCTGGAGCTGAGCGAGGGTCTGGACATCGATGGCGACAGCGATCTGCCCGCCCCCGACGGCTGGACCACGGCGCTCAAGGACCCGGCCATTCGCACTTCCGTCGAAGCGGCGTTGGCCGGCGATACCACCAAGCCCAAGTCCTCGCTGGGCCTGGCCGGGCCGCAGGCCACCGAGCCGCCGGCCAAGGGCGTGTCGTACGCCGAAGTGGTGGCCGTGATGCAGGCCGTGATCAGCACCCACAAGTCCGCAGGCAACGCCCCCATCACAGCCGACGAGGTCACCAGTCTGCAGGCGCTGGCCGCGCGCGGCAAGGCGGCATTCGCGGGCAACACGGCGTCCGAGATCGACTACCTCAGCTACGTGTTCTCGCGCATGGTCGAGAGCTCCGACGCCAACCGCTTTTTCACCGGCGGTGAATCGCAGCGCAGCGAGCTCGGCAGTCTGAGTGCAGGCATGCCGCTGGTGCAGTTCGAGAAACTCGTGGCGAAGTGGCTGCTCGGTGGCGACCTGCCCAACACCGCCACCGCCGGTGACACCGCCACCGGCAACGCGCAGGCGGTGAAGGCCGGCTACGCGAAGTCCACCGGCGGGCTCTTTGTCGACGGCATCGCGATTGCCGACGTCAACCAGGGCAGCGCCGGCGACTGCTACCTGATTGCCGTCTTCGGCGGTCTTGCCGGCTCCAAGCCCGAGACGATCCAGGCCATGATCGTCGAGAACCCCACCATCGACGGCACACGCACCTGGGGCGTGCGCTTCTTCGACACGGCCGGCAAGGCGCATTGGGTGACCGTGAACGACATGCTGCCCGCCCGACCCGATGACAGCAGCAAGCTGGCCTATGCCGGCTCTGCAGGCAAAGACCTCAACGGCGAGATCTGGGTGCCCCTGCTCGAGAAAGCCTATGCCCAGGTCAACACCTTGGGCATCCTGCCGCGCAACGAGCGCATCGGCCAAAACAGCTACCTCGCGGTGGAGGGCGGGCACGGCGATCCGCTGGTGCAGATCGCTGCGGGCAAGGCCACGATGTACTCGGTAACTCAGGACCCGGCCGCGCTGGCCGCCACCTCGGTGGGCGGCAACCCCTACCTGGCCTTCAAGGGGGTGGACGGCAGCAAGCCTGCGGAAGTGGAGGCGCTGGTGGCGACCCTGACCACGGCGTCCAACGCCGGCAAGGTGATCTGGATCGGCGTCACCACAACGCAGAAGGATTCATTCGGCAACCAGCTGTTGGTGGGCAGCCACGCGCACTACGCGCTCGACGCCACGCCCGCCGACCCCGCCAACAACACCGTGCTGGTCTACAACCCCTGGGGTCTGCAGCCGCTGCCCGAGCCGCCGGGGCCGATTGCCGCGCAGTTTGCCAGCCCGGTGCCCTACACATTGGCGCAGCTGGTCGGTATCGTGGGGCTGGACTTCGTGATCCTGGATGGGGTGGGCAGCTGAACTGAGGCCCGCATGCGCCACATCGACCTGCACGCCGCGCAGTTCGCGCGCAGTGCAGCCGAACGGCTCGGCTGGTCGGCACGCCGCGTGCATCGCACGTTGCGCGTGGCGCGCACCGTCGCCGACCTGGCCGGCGCATCGCAAGTGCGCCCGGCGCGTGTGGCAGAGGCTTTGCAGATGCAGCGCCTGCTGCAGCCCTGATCAGACCAGGAAGCCGAGATCGCGCGAGGTAGCGGGCCCTCGGCCACCGCGACTCGTCAGCCGAGCGCGGGTGCCAGCAGGCGTGACGCGAGCGCCAGATCCACGGCCTGCCGCGTGGCCCAATCGCGCAACTGGTCATCACCGATTCTGCCGACGTTGAAGTACGTGGCTTCGGGATGCGCCAGGTAGAAGCCGCTGACGCTGGCAGCGGGCATCATCGCCAGACTCTCCGTCAGCTCCATGCCGACCGCGTCGCAGCGCAGCAGATCGAACATGGCGCGTTTGACGCTGTGGTCGGGGCAAGCCGGGTAACCGGGCGCGGGGCGGATGCCGCGGTATCTCTCGGCGATCAGGTCGTTCACCTCCAGGCGGGAGGCTTCGTCGGGCGCATACCCCCACAGGTCGGTGCGCACGCGCTGGTGCATGGCTTCGGCAAAAGCCTCCGCCAGCCGGTCGGCAAGGGCCTTGAGCATGATGGCAGAGTAGTCGTCGTGGTCGTCCAGGAAATACCGTTCCTTCTTGTCCACGCCGATACCGGCGGTCACGGCGAACAGACCGATGTAGTCCTTCAGGCCGGTCTCGCGCGGCGCGATAAAGTCGGCCAGGCAGCGGCTCGGGCGCGCCACGCCGTCGATCACCTGTTTTTCGGTCTGCTGGCGCATGCCGTGCCAGGTCATCGCGATTTCGCTGCGGGAGTCGTCGGTGTAGATCGCGATGTCGTCGTCATTCAGCGTGTTGGCAGGGTACAGGCCGACCACCGCGTTGGCGGTGAGCCAGCGGCCTTCGACAAGGCGCTTGAGCATGCGCTGGCCATCCGACAACACCCGTATCGCTTCGGCGCCGACGATGTCGTCTTTCAATATAGCGGGGAACGGGCCCGCCAGGTCCCAGGTCTGGAAAAACGGGCCCCAGTCGATGTATCTGGCCAGCTCGGCCAGGTCGAAGTTGCGAAACAGGCGCTTGCCGGTGAACTTCGGCTGCGGGGGCTGGTACGACGACCAATCGATCGGTGTCTTGCTTGTTGCGGCCCATCGATCGGGGCTGTCGGCTCGATTCGTCAGCCAATCAACTCGGGGATCGGACGGTGTCCGTCGATCAGAAAACGCGGCCGTCCGGAAGGATCGCGAACGGTCGCCGTGTCGATGTCGATGCCGAGGTTGTGATACAGCGTCGCCAGGACTTCGCCGTAGTGGACGGGGCGCGATTGAGCCGTCTCGCCGAGGCGGTTGGTCGAGCCGATCACCTGTCCGGTTTTCATGCCGCCTCCCGCGAG
>JANNQO010000195.1:0-1709 GCA_031400795.1 Rubrivivax sp.
AACTCGTGTAGATGTAGGACCACAGCAGCGCCATCACCATCAGGTGCAGCGCGTATTTGCCGGGGCCGAACAGCGGCGTCACCGCGAGCGCGGCGAGGAGCAGCAGGCCGACGGCCCAGCGGCGGTTCACAACAAAACCCGTCATGCGCGCCGCCGCTTCGACAGCAAACCCTCGGGCTTCCAGAACATGGTCGCGATGAAGAACACGAACGCGATCACGTAGCCCCATTCGAGGTGGAAAAAGAAGCCACCGACCGAGATGAACTGGGCGAAGACGAAGGCGGCAACGAAGCCGCCGATCAGGTTGCCCAGCCCGCCGAGCACGCAGATCAGGAACGTGAGCGGGCCGAACGACAGGCCGATCGCCGGGTGCACGTCGTACTGCAGCACCAGCAGGCATGCCGCCAGGCCCGCCAGCGCGCCGCCGAGTGCCGAGGTCAACAGGTAGACGCGCCCCGGGTTCACGCCCATCAGCGGCATGATGGCGCGGTCTTGGCTGATCGCGCGGATGGCGGTTCCCATGAAGCTGCGGTTCAGGAACAGGTAGGTTCCGGCAATCGCCGCCATCGCTACCGCGAACGCCACCATGCGTGCGCTCGACACGCTCATCTCGCCGATGGCAATTCCCGGCAGCCGCACCCCGAGGTTGCGGAACTCCACGCCGAACAGCACCGTCGCCACCGCCTGCAGCAGGAACAGCATGCCGCCGGTGACGAGCAACTGGTTGATCGGCTCGGCCGCGAGCACCGGCCGGATCACGAAATGGTGCAGCGCCGCGCCGAGCACGCCCATGATTGCGACGCAAGCCGGGAAGGCGATCCACAGTGGCGTGCCTTGCTCCACATGCAGCCACCAGATCGCATACATGCCGATCATGATCAGCTCGGCGTAGCAGATCCAGACCACGTCGATCACGCCGAAGATCAGGTTCAGGCCGAGTGACAGCAGCGCGAACAGGCCGCCGAGCAGCAGGCCGTTCACCACCGCCTCGAGGAAGAAGATATCGAAGATTTGTGCCATTCCTGCCCTTCAGCCTTCAGCCGGTCACACGGTCACACGCCCAGGTAGGCGCGCCGCACGTCGTCGTTGGCCAGCAGCTCGGCAGCCGGGCCGCTGGTGTGGATACGGCCGGTCTCGAGCAGGTAGGCGCGGTCCACCACGCGCAGCACCTGCTGAATGTTCTGCTCGACGATCAGCACCGTGTAGCCCTCGGCGCGCATGCGCCGCACCACCTCGAAGATAGCCTGCACCACCACCGGCGCCAGGCCCGCCGAGGGTTCATCGAGCAGCAGCAGCTTCGGGCCGCTCATCAACGCGCGAGCGATGGCGCACATCTGCTGCTCGCCGCCGGACATCGTTCCGGCCAACTGCAACCGGCGCTCCTTCAGCCGCGGGAACAGCGCGTAGACCATCTCGAGGCGCTGCGCCAGATGCACGCGCGCGGCAGGCAGATAAGCGCCCATGCGCAGGTTGTCTTCCGCCGTCAGCCGCGGGAACAGGCGGCGCCCCTCGGGCACGTGCGCGATGCCGAGCGAGATCACCTCGTGCGCCGGCATCTCGTTGTAGCGCCGCCCCTCCATCTCGAGCTCGCCGCCGGTCGTGCCGATGAGCTTGGAAATCGCGCGCAGCAATGTCGTCTTGCCCGCGCCGTTAGGGCCGATCACGGCCACCGCCTCGCCAGCATTGACTTCCAGCGAAACGCCGAACAG
>JANNQO010000196.1:0-1628 GCA_031400795.1 Rubrivivax sp.
CGCATCGCCACGCGGTTGCGCCAGCGCGCCGACGTGGCCTGGGTGGAAGCCGACACGCGCGAGCCGCTGGCGCAGGTGCCGAGCGATCCACTGTTCGCGCAGCAAGGGTGGCTGCACATCAACGCCGGCAGCAACGCCAACGTGCTGGCCGACCGCAGGCGCGGCGTGCCCGGCTTCCAGAGCGCCTGGACCAGCGGCATCGCCGGCAGCCTGGGCAGCGCCAGCGCCGTCGTCGCGGTGCTCGACACGGGCACCACCGCGCATCCCGAGCTCGCCGGCCGCTTCCTCCCTGGCTTCGATTTCGTCAGCGAGTCGGTGTACGGCAACGACGGCAACGGCCGCGATGCCGACCCCGGCGACCCGGGCGATTGGGTCAGCAGCGCCGACCTGGCCGATGCCGCGTTCAGCGGCTGCACACAGCTCGACAGCAGCTGGCACGGCACGATCATCGCCGGCCTCGTCGCCGCGGCCACCGACAACGGTCAGGGCGGTGCCGGCATCAACCGAGACGGCCGCATCCTGCCGGTGCGCGTGGCCGGCAAATGCGGCGCGGCGCTGTCCGACATCGTCGACGGCATGCGCTGGGCAGCCGGGCTGCCGGTGGCGGGTGTGCCGGCCAACGCCAACCCGGCGCGTATCGTCAACATCAGCTTCGGCGGCACCAATGCCTGCGGCTCGGCCTACCAGGACGCCATCGACGAATTGCGCCGCCTGGGCGTGGTGGTGGTGGCCGCGGCGGGCAACACGTTCTCGACTGCGGTCACGCGCCCGGCCAGCTGCTTGGGCACGGTCGGCGTGGCGGCGCTGAACCGCGATGGTTTCAAGACCCACTACTCCAACTTCGGCACGGCTTTGAGCGCCACCGGTATCGCCACCGTGGGCGGCGACGATGGCGCGGCGCGCTGGGGCCCGCTGCTCGCCGATGGCGGTTTGCTCACTGCCACCAACGACGGCCGCCGTGGCCCCGGCAACGCCAGCTACGCGAGCCTCTTCGGCACCAGTTTCTCGACCCCGTTGGTCGCGGGTGCCCTGAGCCTGATGTTGAGCGTGAACCCGGCGCTGAACTGGGACCAACTGGTGGCCGGCTTGCGCCAGAGTGCCCGCCCGCATGTCACCTCGCCGCGCATCGGGGTGTGCAGCGAAGCCAACCCCGGACGCTGCATCTGCACGGCGGCCACCTGCGGGGCCGGCATCCTGGACGCCGAGCAGGCGCTGCGCTATGCCCTCTCACCGACCAGCTACGTGCCACCGGCGCGCCAGCCCGAGGTGATCGACAACCCCGAAGTGGTGCAGGCTGCCGCACTCGGCCAAGACCGCGGCACCGCCACGGCGCCGGGCGGCGATGGCGGCGGGGGCGTCGCCCCGGGCAGCGGCGGCGGCGGCGCGCTGTCGTGGCCCTGGCTCGCCGCGCTGCTGGCCACCGTTGTGTGGCTGCGACGCGAGCGCGGCTGAAAGTCTCGGCATCTTCCCTAGGTGACGTGGCTGTCATCGTCGCGGGATAAGCTGCGATTGACGCTCGATGCGGGGTTTCCCCCCGCCCGCGAGCGCGGCAGATCGCGCAGGCTTGTTGCTTGCTTCGTTGCATCAGACAACCGTTGTTCCAAGAGGATTCATCCATGCACCACCCC
>JANNQO010000197.1:0-26371 GCA_031400795.1 Rubrivivax sp.
CCGACCTCGGGCTTCTTCCTGATGATGCCGCGCGCCGACGTGCGGCCGCTGGCGATGAGCGTGGACGAGGCGCTGAAGTACGTCATCTCGATGGGCGTGGTGGCGCCGCCGGCGCTGGCCGAAGGCGATGCCGCAGCCCCGGCGATCCCGGCACGAAATTGACGGGGCTGGCCCGGCCCGTCGCCGGCCAGTCCTGAGGGCGTTCGACCCCGCCCCGCCTCGACGCCACAACCCCCTTCGATCGATTCCGGAGCATTGACATGCGAACAACGTACTGCGGCCTGGTCAGCGAAGCGCTGATGGGCCAGACCGTGACCCTGATGGGCTGGGCGCACCGCCGCCGCGACCATGGCGGTGTGATCTTCGTCGACCTGCGCGACCGCGAAGGCCTGGTGCAGATCGTCTGCGACCCCGACCGTGTAGAGACATTCAAGACCGCCGAAAGCGTGCGCAACGAGTTCTGCCTGAAGGTCGTCGGCAAGGTGCGCGCGCGCCCTGCGGGCACCGAGAACACGGGCCTGACCAGCGGCAAGATCGAGGTGCTGGCGCATCAGCTGGAAGTGCTGAACGCCAGTGTCACGCCGCCTTTCCAGCTCGACGACGAGAACCTCTCCGAGACGGTGCGCCTCACGCACCGCGTGCTCGACCTGCGCCGCCCGGCGATGCAGAAGAACCTGATGCTGCGCTACCGGGTGACGATGGAGGTGCGCGAGTACCTCGACGGCCAGGGCTTCGTCGACATCGAAACCCCGATGCTGACCAAGAGCACCCCCGAAGGCGCGCGCGACTACCTGGTGCCCAGCCGCGTGCACGACGGCATGTTCTTCGCGCTGCCGCAATCGCCGCAGCTCTTCAAGCAGCTCTTGATGGTGGCCGGCTTCGACCGCTACTACCAGATCACCAAGTGCTTCCGCGACGAAGACCTGCGCTCCGATCGCCAGCCGGAGTTCACGCAGATCGACATCGAGACCTCGTTCCTCGGCGAAGAAGAGATCCGCGCCATCACCGAAGGCATGATCCGCACGGTGTTCCGCAACGCCCTGGGCGTCGAGCTGCCGGTGTACGCGCAGCTCACCTATGCCCAGGCGATGCACAAGTACGGCAGCGACAAGCCCGACCTGCGCGTCAAGCTCGAGCTGACCGAGCTCACCGACGTGATGAAGGATGTCGACTTCAAGGTCTTCGCCGGTGCCGCGAACATGAAAGGCGGCCGCGTCGTGGCCTTGCGCGTACCCGGCGGCGGCGAAGCATCGGGAGGATTGAGCCGCGGCGAGATCGACGCCTACACCGAATTCGTGAAGATCTATGGCGCCAAGGGCCTGGCCTGGATCAAGGTCAACGACGCGGGCAAGGGCCGCGACGGCTTGCAGTCGCCGATCGTGAAGAACCTGCACGACGGCGCGCTGGCCGAAGTCATCGCGCGCACCGGCGCGCGCAACGGCGACCTGATCTTCTTCGGCGCCGACAAGGCCAAGGTCGTCAACGACTCGATCGGCGCTTTGCGCGTGAAGATCGGCCACAGCGAGTTCGGACGCAGCCATGGCCTGTTCAACGATGTCTGGGCGCCGCTGTGGGTGGTCGACTTCCCGATGTTCGAGCACGACGAGGCGCTCCAGCGCTGGAACGCCGTGCACCATCCGTTCACGGCGCCCAAAGACGGCCACGAAGACCTGATGGACACCGACCCGGGGGCTTGCATCTCCAAGGCCTATGACATGGTGCTCAACGGCTGGGAACTGGGCGGCGGCTCGGTGCGTATCCACCGCGCAGAGGTGCAGAACAAGGTCTTCAGCGCGCTGAAGATCTCGCCCGAAGACGCGCAGGTGAAGTTCGGCTTTCTGCTCGACGCGCTGCAATACGGCGCGCCCCCGCACGGCGGCCTGGCCTTCGGGTTGGACCGGCTGGTGACGTTGATGACCCGGGCCGAGAGCATCCGCGACGTGATCGCGTTCCCGAAGACGCAGCGCGCGCAATGCCTGCTCACCGGTGCGCCGAGCGCGGTGGACGAGGATCAGCTGCGCGAACTGCACCTGAGGCTGAGGAATCCGAAACCCGTGGCCTGACGCGCGCTTGCTGCACTTGTGGCGGCTTCCGAGGCTGGTATAACATCCGTTATAACCACGTCGGGAGACCGCCATGCATGCACTGAAGCTCACCCAGATCGGCAATTCGGTCGGCGTCATCCTGCCCAAGGAGGTGTTGGCGCGGCTGAAGCTCGAGAAGGGCGACACCGTCTACGTCACCGAGACACCTGATGGTGTTGCGCTCACGCCGCTGGACCCGAGCTTCGAAGCGCAGCTCGAGATCGGGCGTGAGTTCATGCGCGAGTACCGGGACACGTTCCGGGCGCTGGCGAAGTGAGCCCGCAGGCTTTGCCGAGGGCTCGCTCCCGCGCGACGGGACCGGCCGAAGGCCATAGGGCGCCAACATGAGCTGGCACTGGGTTGATCGCCAGCTGCTCATCCTGCTGCACGACGAAAGCCTGGCGATGCATGGCGGGGCCAGCGGCATCCGCGACCAGGGACTGCTCGAATCGGCTCTCGCGCGGGCGCAGAACCTGGCCGCCTACGGTGAACCCGACTTCGCCGACTTGGCCGCTGCGTATGCTTACGGCCTGGCGAAGAACCACCCCTTCGTCGACGGCAACAAGCGTGCCGCTTTCCTGTCGGTCGGCTTGTTCCTCGGTTTGAACGGATACCGCCTCACCGCATCGCAGGCGGAGTCGACCGTTGCTGTGTTCGGCCTGGCTGCCGGCGAGATCGACGAGCCCACGTTCGCCGGCTGGTTGCGCGAGAGCACCGCCCGGCGCGCACCGCCATGAACGACGAAACCCTCGACACCACGCGCATCGACGACGTGCGCATCGCCGCCGTGCGCGCCCTCGTCTCGCCGGCGGTGCTGCTCGAAGAGCTGCCCGTCACCGCCGAGGTGGAAGCGGTGGTCGAACACAGCCGCGAGGCCATCGGCGCAGTGCTGCAAGGCCGCGACGACCGGCTGATTGCCGTGGTCGGGCCCTGTTCGATACACGACCACGACGCCGCGATTGCCTACGCGCGCCGCCTGAAACCGCTGGCCGACGAGCTGAAGCCCGAGTTGCTGATCGTGATGCGCGTCTACTTCGAGAAGCCGCGCACCACGGTCGGCTGGAAGGGCTACATCAACGACCCGCGGCTGGACGGCAGCTTTCGCATCAACGAAGGTCTGCGCCGAGCGCGCGAGCTGCTGCTGGAAGTGAACGCGCTGGGCCTGCCCGCGGCCACCGAGTTCCTGGACCTGCTGTCGCCGCAGTACATCTCCGACCTGGTTGCCTGGGGCGCGATCGGCGCGCGCACCACCGAAAGTCAAAGCCACCGCCAGCTCGCTTCGGGCCTGTCGTGCCCGGTTGGTTTCAAGAACGGCACCGACGGCAGCGTGCAGGTGGCCGCCGACGCGGTGCTGGCTGCGGCCGCGCCGCACAGCTTCATGGGCATGACCAAGATGGGCGTGGCGGCAATCTTCGAAACGCGCGGCAACCCGCATGGCCACGTCATCCTGCGCGGCGGCAAAGCGCCGAACTACGACGCCGAGCAGGTCGAGGCGGCCTGTGCGCTGCTGCGCAAGGCGGGCTTGCGCGAGCAGGTGATGATCGATTGTTCGCACGCCAATTCGGCCAAGCAGCATCGCCGCCAGATCGAGGTGGCCGCCGACATGGCACGCCAGATCGCGGGTGGCGAGCGACGCATCACCGGCGTGATGGTCGAGAGCCATTTGCACGAAGGCCGGCAGGACCTGATCAGCGGCCAGCCGCTGGCGGCCGGCATCTCGATCACCGACGCCTGCATCGGCTGGCACGACACCGAGCCGATGCTGCGCGCCTTGGCGCAGGCCGTGCGGCAGCGCCGAAGCGGCTCGCGGTGACGCAGCGTTTCAAGATCCCCGAATCCGTGCTCGTGGTGATTCACACGCCGCGCGGTGAGGTGCTGCTCATCGAGCGCGCCGACAAGCCCGGCTACTGGCAGAGCGTGACCGGGTCGCTGGACGCGCCCGACGAGCCGCTCGAGCAGACCGCCTGGCGCGAGGTGGCTGAAGAGACCGGCATCGCGCAGGGTGAGTTGCGCAACTGGGGCCTGGCGAACGTGTACGAGATCTACCCCGTCTGGCAGTACCGCTACGCAGCGGGTGTGACGCACAACACCGAGCATGTCTTCGGCCTCACGGTGCCGGCGGTGCTGCCGGTGACGCTGAATCCGGGCGAACATCTCCGGCACCGCTGGCTGCCCTGGCGCGAGGCTGCCGATCGGTGCTTCTCGCCGAGCAACGCCGAGGCCATCCTGCAGCTGCCGCGCTTCACAGCGTTGACGGCATGACCCGCGCCCGGCACCGATCCACCCCCCCGATGCCGCCGGCCGCGGCGAGCAGCGTGAGCGGCGCGATCCGCGTGGCCACTTACAACATCCACAAGGGCGTGCGCGGTTTCGGCCCGCGCAAGCGGCTGGAGATCCACAACCTGGGCCTGGCCATCGAGGCGCTGGACGCAGACCTGGTGTTCCTGCAGGAGGTGCGCCTGTTCCACAACCGCGAGGCGCAGCGCTTCGACCGCAGCTCCTTCGGCTGGCCGGCGCAAGGCCAGGCGCGCTTCCTGGCGCCTGAAGGCTATGACGTGGCCTACCGCACCAACGCCATCACGCGGCACGGCGAGCATGGCAACGCGCTGCTGTCGCGCTGGCCGATCGGCGACATCGGCCACCACGACGTGAGCGACCACCGCTTCGAACAGCGCGGCCTGCTGCACGTGCCGGTGCAGTGGAACGGCATGCCCGTGCATGCGGTGGTGGTGCACTTCGGCCTGGCCCATGCCAGCCGCGTGCGCCAGGTCAGCCGGTTGGCCGACTTCATCGAGCGCGAAGTGCCGCGCGATCAGATGCTGGTGGTGGCCGGCGACTTCAACGACTGGGGCGAGAAGCTCGACGCACCGATGGCCGGCCTCGGCCTCGCCCGCGCGCTGGCGCCGCCGGGCGCCGGCCACACACGCAGCGCGCGCATGACCTTCCCGTCGCTGATGCCGGTGTTCGCGCTGGACCGTTTCTACGTGCGCGGCCTGGCCTGCCGCTGGACGATGGTGCCGCGTGGCCTGGCCTGGGCACGCATGTCCGACCACCTGCCGCTGGTGGCCGAGCTGGAGCCCGACTGATGCGCCAAGACGTTGCGCAATGGGCCTGGGCCGGCGTCACGGCACCGGAGTTCGTCGGCGGAAACCGCTTGCAGCTGCTGCAAGGCGGCGACCAGCTTTTCCCGGCGATGTGCGGGGCAATAGCCGCAGCCCAGCATGAGGTCTGGTTCGCCACCTACATCTTTCATGACGACGCTGCCGGGCGCATGGTGGCCGATGCGCTGATCGCAGCGGCGCAGCGCGGCGTGGCGGTGCACGTGGTGCTCGACGGCTTCGGCTCCAAAGGCACGCTGCCCACCGTGCGCGAATGGCTGCGCGTGCCCGGGCTGCACCTGGAAGTCTTCCGCCCGCTGGACCGCTGGTGGGCCTGGTTCCAGCCCGGGCAGTTGCGCCGGCTGCACCAGAAACTCTGCGCCGTCGATCAACAGCTGGCCTTCGTCGGCGGCATCAACGTCATCGACGACCGGCACGACCTGCACCATGGTTGGACCGAGGCGCCGCGGCTGGATTTCGCGATGTCCATGAGCGGTCCGCTGGCGGCATCGGTGCATGCCGCCACCCGTGCCATGTGGGCGCGTGCCCATCTGGGCCATGGCTGGCGCGAAGAGGTGCGCTCGCTGGCACGCAGCGCCGCGCCGGTGGAAGAGACGGTGCGCTTGATGCGCACGCTGCGCCTGCCACGCGGTCGCGCTGCCAAAGCGGCGCCGCCGGCCGCGGCTGATGCGCTGCCGCCGATGCGCGCTGCCCTCATCGTGCGCGACAACCTGCTCCAGCGCCGCGCCATCGAGCGCAGTTATGTCGAGGCGATCCGCGCCGCGCGCGAGCGCGTCGACATCGCCGTACCCTACTTCTACCCCGGCCGCGCCTTTCGCCGCGTGCTGCGCCAGGCGGCCCATCGCGGTGTGCGCGTGCGTTTGCTGCTGCAAGGCAAGATCGACTACCGCATCGCCGCGATGGCCGCACGTGCCCTCTACGACGAGTTGCGCGGCCGCGGCGTTCGCATCTACGAATACACGCCGGCCTTCCTGCACGCCAAGGTGGCGGTGGTCGATGACAGCTGGGCCACCGTGGGCAGCTCCAACATCGACCCGCTGTCGCTGCTGTTGAACCTGGAGGCCAACGTCGTCGTCGACGACCCTGACTTCGCGCGCAGCCTGGCTGCCGCGCTCGATACCGCATTCGCGGCCTCCACCGAGGTGCAAGGCGCCCCGGCCAAGAGCGGCTGGCGCGAGCTGCTTCAGCGCGGGCTGGTGGCGTGGATCGCGAATCTGTATCTAAGGCTGGCGGGCATCACGGGTCGGTACTGATCGCAAGCGGATCAGGCCCGAAGCGGTTCGGCCCCCGCGTGCCACGCAAGCAACCGTTCTGTACCAGCGCCCAGATCCAGCCGACCACCGGGACCAGCATCACCAGCACCCACCAGCCGCTCTTGTCGCGGTCGTGCCAGCGTTTGGCCGAGGTGGCGATGACGGGCCAGAAGAGCAGTACGTTGACGAGGTGGTCGGCCGTCTCCTGCCGCACGCGCGCGATGCCCAGCAGCATATGGCCGAGCACCGCGAAGCCGAGCAGCGCGCCCACGCCGTAGAGCCAGAACGTGGCGCGGCCGACGCGCCCGCGCGGATCGAGAAAGATGCGCCACGGCTCCATACATCGAGTATGGCGCGGGACAGGGTTAACCTCACACCATGCCCCGCCGCCGCACCGCTCCCGCTGCCCGCATCGATCTGGCGCTGCAAGGCGGCGGCTCTCACGGCGCGTTCACCTGGGGTGTGCTCGACCGCCTGCTCGAAGACCCCGGCATCGAGTTCGACGGTGTTTCGGGCACCAGTGCCGGCGCGCTGAACGCCGCCGTGCTGGCCACCGGCCTGGCCGAAGGCGGGCGCGACGGCGCGCGGCGCGCCTTGCAGGCGTTCTGGGCCGACGTCGGCACGAGCGGCGGCTGCTTCGGCCACTTCGCCAGCCCGGCGGGCTTCGCGATGCCGGGCCTGGCGTCGTTCAACCTCGATGCGAACCCGATGTACCTGTGGTTCCAGCAGTGGATGCAGGCCTTCAGCCCCTACCAGTTCAACCCCTACGACCTGAACGCGCTGCGCCAGCTGGTGCAGCGCCACGTGCACGAACCGGCGCTGCGCCGCGGGCCGCTGGCGCTCTTCGTCACCGCCACCGCGGTGCGCACCGGGCAGCCGCGCATCTTCAACCGGGCTGACGTTTCACATGACGCGCTGCTCGCGTCGGCCTGCCTGCCGCACCTGTTTCGCGCCGTCGACATCGACAGCGAACCGTACTGGGACGGCGGCTACAGCGGCAACCCGGCGCTGTGGCCGCTGATCTACGAAACCGATGCGATGGACGTGATGCTGGTGAAGATCAACCCGCTGGTGCGCGAGGCCACACCCGACACCGCGGCCGAGATCGCCGACCGCATCTCGGAGATCACCTTCAATGCCGGCCTGGTGAGCGAGATGCGCGCCATCGCTTTCGTGCGCCGGCTGGTCATCGAGGGCCGCGTCGACCCTGGCCGCTACAAGCAGCTGCGCCTGCACATGGTGGCCGACGACGCGGGCCTGGCGCCGCTGCATCCGTCGAGCAAGCTGAACACCGAACCGCGCTTCCTGGAGGCGCTGCACGGACTGGGGCGCACCGCCGCCGACAACTGGCTGGCCGAGCACCGCGCTGACCTGGGGCAGAGATCGACGCTGGAAATTGAAGCCGCCTTCCTGGCGCCGCGCGAAGCCGCTGCTCGTGGAAATGGCTGATGAGTTGATCGTGCAGCGCCCCGAAGGCCTGTACTGCCCGGCCGGCGACTTCTTCATCGACCCCTGGCGAGCAGTCGAGCGCGCGATCATCACCCATACCCACGCCGACCACGCGCGGCGCGGTCATCGGGCCTACCTGGCGGCGGCGCCGGCGGCGGCGGTGATGCGCGTGCGCCTGGGTGACATCACGCTGCAGACGCTGGCTTACGGCGAGCGCCTGGCGCTGGGCGAAATCACGCTGAGCCTGCACCCGGCGGGCCATGTGCTCGGTTCGGCGCAAGTGCGCATCGAACACCGCGGGCAGGTCTGGGTGGCTTCGGGCGACTACTTCACGAGCGGCATCGCCGGCGACGCCAACCCGAGTTGTGCCGCTTTCGAGCCGCAGCGCTGCGATGTCTTCGTCACCGAGAGCACCTTCGGGCTGCCGATCTACCGCTGGCGCGCCCAGGCCGAGGTCATCGGTGAAGTCAATCGTTGGTGGCAGGCCAATGCCGAGGCCGGCCGCGCCAGTCTGCTGCTGGCCTACAGCCTGGGCAAGGCGCAGCGCTTGATCGCCGCGGTCGATGCCTCGATCGGCCCCATCGTCGTGCACGGGGCAGTGGCGCCATTGAACGAGGCTTACCGCGCCGGCGGCGTGGCGCTGCCGCCGACGCCGACGCTGGACGAACTGCCGGACAAGGCGGCGCTGAAGCGCGCGCTGGTGATCGCGCCGCCAGCGGTGCACGGCAGCGCCTGGGCGCGGCGCCTCGGCGACTTCAGCGACGCCTTTGCCAGCGGCTGGATGCAGCTGCGCGGCGCGCGCCGCCGCCAGGGCGTGGACCGCGGCTTCGCGCTCAGCGACCATGCCGATTGGCCGGGGCTGCTCGGCGCCATCGCCGACACCGGCGCCTCGCGCATCATCGTCACCCATGGTCAGGAGGCAGTGATGGTGCGCTGGCTGCGCCAGCAGGGGCTGCAAGCGGGCAGTTTTCGCACCGAGTACGGCGACGAGACTGCGGAGACTGTGGCATGAACATTCGACAACACCTGGGTGCCTTCGGAAGAAGGCGCGGCGATCACGCGCCAGCGCTGGGTCTCGGGCAGCACCCGCATCGCCTGCACCACCCGCGCCGGCCACCTGATCGCACGGCGCAGCGGCGACAACGCGGCGCAGGCGTCGATGTTCTATGTCGGCTACACCGCAGACGAGCAGAACGCCGCCACCCGCCCGGTGACGTTCTTCTTCAACGGTGGCCCCGGCTCGGCCACGCTATTGCGGCCACGTGAGACAAGGACGGGTCCACGACGCCATCCACGAAAGCGTGCGCGCGGGCCTCTCGATGAGGTTCAGCCGCGCCGCCAGGGCAGCACGGTCACCGAGCAGCCGGGGCTGCGGTAACAGATCGTCGCGCGCGCGAGCCGCTCGACGAAAGCGAACTCGGTCGGCGGCGACCACACTTCGACGGTCCACAGCCGGCCGCCGTCGAGCGGGAACCGCGTGCCGTTGACGACGGCGGTGGGCGATGCGCTCACGCCGACCGGCGCCGATTCAGTGACCGGCTCGGCGGCCGGGGGCTCGGCGATGCAGACCAGCCGCACGAGGTCGTCGCTCAAGTGGCACAGCCAGTTCGTCGCTGCCTGCGCGGATGCAGGCTGCACGATGAGGAAAACCGCGAAGGCCAGGGCTTTGTGCATTCGCCGGCTATCGGCCGGCGGCAACGTCGCTTCAGTGCCGGAGCGCGCGCAGGCGTGAACGACGGCACGGTTTCAGGTGCGCAGCAAACGCGGCGCCATCGCCGGCGTCGCGTCGACGCGGCCGTGCTCGTCGATCACGAGCACCTGCGCGACGCCCATGCGCTGAGCAACACCGCGCCAGCGCGACGGCCCGGCCACCAGCAGCGCGGTCGCCGCGGCGTCGGCCAGCGCAGCGTCGCGCTGCACGACGGTGACGCTGGCCAGGCCCGCGGCCGGTGCAGCGCTTGCCGGGTCGATGATGTGTGTCGCGCGGCGGCCGCCGGCGATGCGCCAGCGCTCGTAGCTGCCCGACGTGACGACCGCTTCGCGGCCGTCGGTGGCGATGCGCGCGGCAAGGCCTTCGCGGTGCGGGTCGCGGATGCCGACCGACCACGGTCTGCCGCCGCAGCAGCCCATCGCCGCCAGGTTGCCGCCGAGGTTGAGCAGCGCTTCGTGAACGCCGTCGTGTACCAGCCTGTCGAGCGCCCAGTCGAGTGCGACGCCCTTGCCGCAGGCGCCGAAGTCGAGCTGCAGCGCCGGGTTGCGGCTGCGCAGCTCATTGCCGCGGATGTCGAGCTGCGCCAGGCTCGGCCGTACCGCCTGCAGCCTGGCCCGCAGCGCCGCGTCGGGCGCAGGCCCGTCGGCGAGCCGGTCGGCGTGGAACCCCCAGGCACCGACGAGGGCGCCGATGGCGGCGTTGAAATGGCCGGCCGACGCAGCCTCGAAGGCTGCCGCGCGGCGGATCATGAGCGCGAGCATCGGCGGCGCGGTGGCGACGCGACCTTCGCGCAGTGCTTCGTTGATCGAGCGCACGCTGCCGGGTTTCCAGGCGTTCCAGCGCTGGTGCATCGCGTGCAAACCCTCGAGCACCGCAGCGATCGTCCGCGGCGCCGCGCGCGGCGGCAGCAGCAGCTCGATGGGCGAGCCGAACAACTGCGCGTCGATGCGCTGCACGGCGCGCGCCGGCGGCGGCAGCACGACAATGCCGCAACCCCATGCCAAGACCGAGCGCCGCTGCATCGCTGTCACCTCGTTTCAGGTCAGTCAGTAGCGGATGCGCAGCGCCGCCAATGCGGCGGCGGCGCGGTCGCGCTCGGCGGCGAGCTCGGACAGCAGCGGCTGCGCCGCGTGCAGATGCCCGGCCTTGGCGTGCCGTTCGATGTCGACGCACAGTGCCGACAGCCGCACCGCGCCGATGTTCTGCGCCCCCGACAGGAAACGGTGCGCGAGCGTTCGCAGCGCGTCGGCGTCGCCGCACGCATGCGCTTGCGCGATGCGCTGCACGTGCTGCGGCGAATCGCTCTCGAAGAGCTCGATCAGCTCGCGCACGAGCCGCGGTTGGCTGTCGTCCTGCATCTGGCGCAGGTGCTCGAGCCGCGCGAGGTCGAGCACGCCGGGCGGCGGCGAGCCGTCGCCCGACAGCATCGCCACCTGCAAGATCACCGCGGCCAGGCTCTCGAGCTCGATCGGCTTGGCGAGGTAGCCGTCCATGCCCGCGCCGATGTAGGTCTCGCGGTCGCCGGGCATCGCGTTGGCGGTCATCGCGATGATGCGCGGGCGAGCGTCGGCGCCGCGCCGCGCGACGATCTCGCGCGCCGCCTGCACGCCGTCGACCTCGGGCATCTGGATGTCCATCAGCACCACGTCGTAGTGCCGGTGCGCGGTAGCGGCGAGCGCCTCGCGGCCATCGTGCGCGACGTCGGCGCTGTAGCCGAGGTGCTGCAGCAGCCGCAGCGTGACGCGCTGGTTGATCGGGTTGTCCTCGGCGACGAGCACCTTCAGCGGCAGCGCAGCGCCGCGCGGCGCCGGCGTGTGCGGCGCAGGCGCCGCGCTGCCCGGCATCGCGCCGCCGGCCACCGCGACCAGCGTGCTGTACAGCGCGCTCGCCTTGATCGGCTTGGCCAGGCAGGCCGCGAGCTGCAAGGCGCCCGCGGCCTGCATCGCCAGCCGCTGGCCGAGCGACGTGAGCAGCACGATCGGCAGTTCCTCGGGCAAGCGGCGCTTGCGGATCTCGGCGGCGAGGTCGAGTCCGTCGATTCCGGGCATGCTCATGTCCAGCAGCGCGATGTCGAACAGCTCGCCGTGGCGCACGCGGTCGAGCGCTTCGACGGCCGACGGCAGCGTGCTCGGCAGCATGCCCCACAGCAGCGCGAGCTTGGTCAGGATGCGCCGGTTCGTCAGGTTGTCGTCGACGATCAGGATGCGCTTGCCGGCGAGCGCCGGCGGATTGCGCTGCAGGAACTCGGCCGGCTCGCCGCCCTGCGCGCGCTTGACGAGCAGCTCGACGGTGAACACCGAGCCATGCCCCGGCTCGCTGTGCACCGCCACGCCGCCGCCCATCAGCTCGGCCAGGCGCTTGCTGATCGCCAGGCCCAGCCCGGTGCCGCCGTACTTGCGCGTCGTCGACGCATCGACCTGCGTGAAGCTCTGGAAGAGGCGCGGCAGCTGTTCGGCGGCGATGCCGATGCCGGTGTCCTTCACCGCGAAGCGGATGCGCTGCGTCTCGGCATCCACGACCTCGCCGTCGACGGCGACGAAGACCTCGCCGGTTTGCGTGAACTTCACGGCGTTGGACAGCAGGTTGACGAGGATCTGTCGGATTCGCGCCGGGTCGCCGACGAGCGCTTCGGGAGTGCCTTCCTCGATCAGGTAAGCGAGGTTCAGGCCACCCTCGAAAGCGCGCGGCGTCACGAGGTCGAGCGACTCCTCGACGCAGCGGCGCAGGTCGAAAGGCCGCTCCTCGATCTCGAGCTTGCCGACGTCGGCCTTCGAGAAATCGAGGATGTCGTTGATGATCTCCAGCAGCGTCTCGCTGCTGGCGCGGATCGTTCGCGCGAAGTCGCGCTGGTCCTCGCTCATCGGCGTGTCGAGCAGCAGCGTGGTCATGCCGATCACCGCGTTCAGCGGCGTGCGGATCTCGTGACTCATGTTGGCCAGGAACAGGCTCTTCGCGCGCGTAGCGGCCTCGGCCTCGGACTTCGCGCGTTCGAGCGCGAGCGCCTGGTGGTGGCTCTCGGTGATGTCGGTGACGGTGCCGATGTGGCCGCTGACGGCACCGGCGTCGTCGCGGCTGGCCACAGCGTCGGCGCAGACCCAGGCCTCGCTGCCGTCGGGACGCAGGAAGCGATGGCGCATCGAGAACGGCTTCTCGCCTTCGAGCGCGCGCTGCCAGGCCAGCAGCACCGCAGCGCGGTCGCCCGGGTGCAGCGCGCGCATCCAACCCTGCCCGACGGCTTCTTCGGCGCGCATACCGGCGATCGAGCACCAACACGGGTTTACGTAGATCAGCCGCCCCGCCGCGTCGGCCTGGAAGATGCCCACCGGCGCGTGCGCCGCCAGCGTACGGAAGCGCGCTTCGCCGGTTTTCAGCGCGCGCTGCGCGGCGCGCGTCTCGCTCACGTCGCGCAGGATCGCCGTGAAGTAGATGCGGCCGTCGAGCTCGACGTGCGAGATCGACGCCTCGGCATCGAACAGGCAACCGTCGCTGCGCCGGCCGTGGATGTCGCGCCGCTGTCCCATGCGCCGCGCCGCCAGCGGCGAGGTGGCGAAGCGCCGCATGTGAGCGGCATGCACCGCACGCGCCGCCTCGGGCAGCAGCCGCTCGAGCGGCTGGCCGATGATCTCGCCGGCAGCCAGGCCGAACACGCGCTCGGCGCCTTCGTTGAAGAGCACGATGCGCTGCGCTTCGTCGGCGACGATCACGGCGTCGTCGGCGATCGCGAGCAGACGCTCGAGCAACGCGCCCGAGGCCTGCGCCGGCAGCTCGGGCAGCAGCGACGCTTGGCTCGGCATGTTCACGGGCTGCACGCCGGATGGGTCAGGTCGGCTTGATCTTCGCCACGCCGCCGAAACTGCCGATCCACAACGTGCCGTCCCGTGCCGTTGCCATCGAGAACACGACGTTGTTGAAGAGCCCGTCGCTGACGGTCATCACCTCGAAGCCGCCGCCCGGCTTCATGCGCGCGAGGCCGTTGTTCGTGCCCGCCCAGAGCTGGCCCTTGGGGTCGACGTACAGCATGAAGACGTGGTTGCCGGGCAGCCCGTCGGCGGTGGTGTACTGCGTCCACTTCTGCCCGTCGAAGCGCGACAGCCCGCCGCCCCAGGTGCCGGCCCACACCGCGCCTTGTGCGTCGACGACGAGCGAGACGATGTAGTTCGGGTTGTAGGCAACGTCGACGTTGGAGAGGCCCATCTCCTGCTTCTGCCGCGCGTGGTGCTCGCTGACCTTGGACGGATCGTTCTTGTACTGGATCGCGTCCTTCACCGCCTCGTATGGCGCACCGAGTCCCTTGGCGTGGTTCCAGTTCTGCCAGCGCCCTTCGCGGTACAGCGCCAGGCCCCCTTCGGTGCCGAGCCAGATCTCGCCGTTCTTGCCTTCGGCGAGGCCGTAGACCCAGTCGTTGGGCAGACCGCCCTGCGTGTTCTCGACGGTGTGCAGCTCCCACTTCGAGCGGTCCTTCAGCGCGCCGCCCCTGATGCGGTTCACGCCCGACCAGGTGGCGATCCAGACGTCGCCGTTCTTCGCTTTCAGCACGTCGTAGACGAAAGCGTCGCCGAGGCCTTCGGGGATGTTGTAGGTCTCCCAGCGCTCGCCCGACAAGAGCGACAAGCCACCGCCGTAGGTGCCCACCGCGAGCTTGCCGTCCAGCCGCCCGACGTAGAAGACGCCGTTGGACAACAGCCCGCTCTTCGTGTCGTAGAGCTTGTAGTCGTCGCCGCGCGTGTCGTAGCGAACCACGCCGCCGGAGGTGCCGACCCAGACCACGTCGCCGTCGACGAAGATGCGTTTGACGTTCTTGTTGCCGACGCGGAAGTGCGTGAACTTGTGCGACGGGTCGGCGGCGACGGCGCCGACCTTGCCTTCGCGCGGCGACACCACGGCCGGCGCCTGCGCCAGTGCGCTGGCGTTGGCAGCGGCGTTGCTGCGGCCGAGCTGGTAGGCCAGCGCGAGCACCGCGCCCAGCGCGATCACCGCGAGTCCGGTCATCGGAAAGTTCCAAGGCATGGCTGGCTCCTGTGTTCTGGTCGTCAACGCCCGATGCGGGCGACGCCCTTCTTCGTGCCGACCCACAGGTCGCCGCCGGGCGCGACGGCGATGGCGTAGACATGGTGGTCGAGCAGGCCCTGCTCGACGCCGATCGTCTTGAACGACTTGCCGTCCCAGCGCGAGACGCCGCGGTTGGTGCCGAACCACAGCTGGCCCTGGCCGTCCTGCGCGACGCTGTAGACGATGTTGCCGGCGAGGCCGTCCTTCGTGCTCAGGTTGCTCCAGCGCTTGCCGTCCCAGCGCGCTGCGCCGCCGCCCCAGGTGCCGGCCCAGACGCTGCCGTCGCGCGCAGCGAGGATCGAGAAGACGTAGTTGGGGTTGTAGGTCGCCGGGCCTTCGGAGCCGACCGAGAGGTCGTGCCGCGAACGGGTGCCGAGCCCCGTGTTCGTCGAGAACGGCAGCTGTTCGTCGTTCGGCGCGCCCAGACCGTCGGCGTGCGTCCACGAGACCCAGCGGCGCCCGTCGTACATCGAGACGCCGCCTTCGGTGCCGAACCACACGCGATCCTGCGCGTCGACCGAGATGCCGTAGACCCACTCGTTGATCAGCTCACCCACGTAGGTGCTGAACTTGCCCGTCTTGGCATCGACCTTGTTCACGCCGGCCCAGGTGCCGATCCAGAAGTCGCCGCTCCTCTGCTGCGCGAAGGCGTAGATCCAGTAGTCCGCCAGCCCGTGCATCGGGAAGAAGGTCTTCCACTTGCCGTCCTTGTAGCGCGACGCGCCGCCGGCATTGGTGCCGAACCATTTATAGCCGTCGCGGTCGATGCCGACGGCGAACACGTATTCGTTGGCCAGGCCTTCCTTGCGCGTGAACGTGTTGCGCAGCTTGCCGCTGGCCAGGCCCACCTCGTGCACGCCGGCCGACGTGCCGACCCACAGGGCATCGCGCGCCGGCTCGACGGTGAGCGCGCGCACGTAGACCGATGGGCCGACTTCGAACTGGTCCTTGATGCGTTGCGCCGCGGCCGGCGACGCGGCGATCGCGGCAACGATCAGCGCGCTGATGCACGTGGTGCACAGCCTCATCGCAGCGTCCTCAGGTGCGCGACGAGGTCCAGCAGCTCGCGGTCGCGCAGCAGCCCGGCGTAGGCCGGCATCGCGCCGCGGCCGCTCTTCATCGACTCGAGCAGCTTCAGGTCGGGCTTGAGCAGCGCCATCGGCTGCGTGAAGTCGGGTGCTCCGGGCAGCACCGGCCTGCCCCCGGGGCCGTGGCAGGCAGCGCAGTGCTGGCGGTACAGCTCGGCGCCACGCTGCACGTCGGCGGCGTGCAGCGGAAGCGCGAGCGCGGCCAGCGTGGCGAGCAGCGCGGCGGTTGCAGGAGGGCACATGGTCGGTGTTGCAGATCAGCGTTTCAGCGTGGGTGCCGAAGCGGCGGCGCTGCGTTGCTGTCGCCACGCCGAAATCTGCGCTTGCCAGCGCGCGGCTTGCGTTTCGTCAAGCGGCAGCCCGAAACGGCCGCTCTTCCACGCCAGCGCGAGCGCTTCGGCTGACGGCAGGTGGCCCAGTTCGGCAGCGCGCTGAACCGCAGCGCGCGCAGCGGCCGGATCGGCCTGCTCGTCGGCGCTCCACTGGCTTTTCAGCCACGCGGTTGCGACGACCTCGGCGGCATGCCGGTGCCCGAGCGCTGCCGCTTTCGAGAAATGCCCGAAAGCCGCCTTCTCATCTTTGGCAACGCCGCGGCCGGCAAGCAGCAGCTCGGCCAGACCGACGTGGCCGTCGACATGACCTTGTGCAGCAGCATCGCGGTACAGCTTCGCCGCGGCGTCGACGTCGCCGGCGCGCTCGTAGAAGAAAGCCAGCAGCGATTGCGACGGGGCATGCCCCGCTGTCGCGGCCGGCCGCAGCGCGCTGATCGCGGTGGCAACGTCGCCGCGGTGGTACGCCAGCAAGCCGCGCTTGTGGTCGTCTTCGGGCGCTGCCGATGCCGTGGTGCTCACCAGCACCAGCACCACTACCCCCGCTGCACGCATCGCCGCCTTCACGCTTGCCCCCGCTTGTCCGGATACAGATCCGGCAGCGAGAAGCGTGCCAGCGAGTCGTCAGTCGGCGGGCGCTTCTTCGAGCTTGCGGTACAGGCTCGACAACCCGATCCCCAGCCGCTGCGCAGCCAGCCGCCGGTCGCCGCCGGCATCCTCGATCGCGCGCTTGAGCAGCGAGACCTCGAACCGCCGCACGCGTTCGCGCAGCGTGCCTTCGCCGTTGTCGAGCGGCAGCGCAACGGCGCTGCCGTTGGCAACGCGGGCGACTTCGGGCGGCAAGTCGGCGACGTGGATCGTGTCGCCGTCGGCGAGGATGGCGGCGCGGTGCAGCACGTTCTCGAGCTGGCGCACGTTGCCCGGCCACGCGAAATTGACGAGCAGGTCCTCGGCTTCGGGGTCGATGGTGAGCTTCGCGGCGCCTGACGGCATCACGCGCTGCTGCATCAGGTGGCGCAGCAGCCCGGGGATGTCGGTGCGGCGCTCGCGCAGCGGCGGCATCGGGATCTGGAACACCGAGACCCGAAAGTACAGATCCTCGCGGAATCGCCCCTGCGCGACCATCGCCGGCAGCTCGCGGTTGGTCGCCGCGATGATGCGCACGTCGACCTTGCGCGACTGCTCGCTGCCGAGCGCGCGCACTTCCTTCGCTTCGAGCACGTGCAGCAGCTTGGTCTGCATCGACAGCGGCAGCTCGCCGATCTCGTCGAGGAAGATGGTGCCGCGGTCGGACTGCAGGAACAGGCCCTTGCGCGCGCGATCGGCGCTGGTGAAAGCGCCCTTGGTGTGGCCGAACAGCTCGGCCTCGATCAGATTCTCGGGGATCGCGCCGCAGTTCACCGAAACGAAAGGCCCTTCGCGGCGTGACGAGAGCTCGTGGATGCGGCGCGCGGCGACACCCTTGCCGGTGCCGCTCTCGCCGCTGATGAGCACGGTGCTGTCGGTCGGCGCGACGCGCGTGAGCAGCCGCTCGACGGCCTGCATCGACGGCGACGTGAAGTGGTAGCTGCGCTCGCCTGCACCCATCACCATCGAGCGCAGCGCGCGGTTCTCCTCGCGCAGACCGCGCATCGCGTCGATCTGCTGCAGCCGGTGCACGACTTCCTCGTTGCGCACGGGCTTGGTGATGTAGTCCCAGGCGCCGGCGCGGATCGCGTCGATCGCCGAATCGACCGACGCGAAAGCGGTGACCATGATGAAGGTCGCCGAGTGGCCGCGCGCACGCGCGAGTTTCAGCAGCTCGATGCCGTCGGTGACGGGCATGAACACGTCGCTGATGACGACGTCGATGCCGTTGGCGTCGAGCCGGGCCAGCGCCTCGGCCGCCGAACCCACCGCGTCGACGCCGTAGCCAGCCTTGGCGATTGCCGCGGCAAGGACTTGCCGGACGGCCGGTTCGTCGTCGACGACCAGCACGTTGAACTCGGACATCGGAGCCTTTATTCGCTGCCGGAACAGACGGCAGGCAGGCTCACTTTTATGCGCTGGATGCTGCCCGCGACTTGACCAAGCGCAAGCCGGCCCTGCAGCGGCTCGATGATCGCGCGCGACAGCAGCAGGGCGCGCTGCACGTCGGGCTGCGTGAAGTCCAGCGTCGCGGCGAACAGCATCTGCCATTCGACGACACCGGCGGCGATCGCGGTCTCGATGCGCACCCGCGGCTGCAGCGTCGGGTCCTTCGCCAGCGCGTCGCCGACCAGCGGCAGCAGCTGCATCAGCAGCTGCTGGATCGCGCCGGCCGAGCTGCGCACCGCGGGCAGGTGCGGGTCGGTGGCGACGTCGAACGCGATGCGGCGGTAGCGCTTGTCATAGCCGATCAGCTGCACGACGCGGAGCGTCAGCGCGTTCAGGTCGATCCAGTCGAGGTCGGCCGGCTGCGGCGCGGCGACCTCGGCGAGCTGCCGCGCGGCCTGCGCCGCACGCTGCGTCTGCGCGAGGATCAGCTCGACGCCCTGCGCGACCCGGCTTGCGTCGCCGGGCGTGGCGCGCAGCTCCTGCGCAACGCCGCCGATCACCGCCAGCGGGTTGTTGACCTCGTGCGCGACACCGGCGGCCAGCGCGCCGACGCTGAGCATCTTGTCCTGGTGCGAACGGCGTTCGGCGTCGAGGCGGATCTGCTGCTCGCGCTCGTCGAGGTCGGCCGACATGCGATTCACCGCATGCATCAGCCGGCCGAGCTCGTCCTCGCGCTGCACGTCGAGCGCGACGCCGCGAACACCGCGCACGATCTGCCGCGCGTGCGCTTCGAGCCGGTGGATGTCGCCCGCCAGCGCCGTGAAGAACCACGCCGCGAGCGCGCCGAAGACCACCAGGCCGACACCGGCGAGCAGCAGTGAATCGATGGTCACCGCGTCGTAGTGGCGTTGCCAGGCCTGCGTCAGCGCGTCGCGCTCCTCGGCCAGGCGCCGGCGGCGGATCTCGAGCTCGTCGGAGGTACGCTTGAGCGATTCGCGCATGTCGATCCAGTTCGCGCGCACCGGCTGCGCGAGCAGCGCGCCGTAGCTGCGCGCCACCGCGCGCTGCAGTCTCGCGTGCCCGGGGTCGAATTCCTCGAGTGCCACCAGCAGCCGGCTGCTCGTCTCCATGTACAGGCGCAGCTCGCTCGGCGGCGCAGGCGCGGCGACCTCGGCGCTGCTGGTCTCGCTCACGTCGACGAGCGCGCCGTTGACGGCGGCTTCGGCCAGCGCGACGGCCTTCTCGTGCCGCGCCAGCGCCGTCAGCTCGGAAATGCTCTGGCGGATCTTGTCGCGCTCCCACGCGAGGTAGCTGCCGCAGGCGATCAGGTAGGCGAGCAGCGCGAGCGTCGCCAACAGACCCCTGGCGCGCAAGCTCTTGCGCGCCGGCAGCGGACGGGCTTGGGCGATGCTCATGGTGGCCGAAGTCGCGCGGCGGGAACGGCACTTGCAACGCCGGCGCCACTGGCACGGAGACCCGAGATGAAAACCAACCGCCGCATCGTCGTTGCCGCCTCGTTGACCATCGCGCTATTGTCGGCAGCCAGCGGCGCCGCCCCGCCGCCCGCCGACAAGCTCAACGAAGCCGCCGCCGCGATCCTGCGCAAGGACTACCCGGCAGCCGTGCGGCTGCTCGAGCCGCTCGCCGCCGCCGGCAACCCGATCGCGCAGACGCGGCTGGGCCTGCTGTACTACCACGGCCACGGGGTTCGCGAGAGCGATGCGATGGCCTTGCGCTGGTTCGAGCGCGCGGCGCGGCAAGGCCACGCCGAGGCGCAGTTCCACCTCGCCAACCTGCACGCCTACGGCCTGTCGGACCCGGCGCCGGGGCAGGACCCGCAGCGGCTGGCCGCGCAGTGGTACTTCGAGGCCGCGCGGCAAGGCCATGCCCAAGCGCAGTACAGCCTGGGCATCCTGTTCATCACCGGCAGCGGCGTGCAGCCGTCGCTCGACGAAGCCAACAAGTGGATCTCGCGCGCTGCGGCG
This sequence comes from Rubrivivax sp., assembly GCA_031400795.1. Taxonomy (GTDB): domain Bacteria; phylum Pseudomonadota; class Gammaproteobacteria; order Burkholderiales; family Burkholderiaceae_C; genus Rubrivivax. The sequence continues at coordinate 20,084 of JANNQO010000197.1, forward strand.
CAAGGCCACGCCGACGCGAAACTCTGGACGCAGCAGCAGCAGCGCCGCTGAAGCGGCGACGGGGGTCAGACCGGCTTCTTGAAAGTCACCGCGCCGCGCACCTTGCCGACCACGAGGCCGAGCGCACGGTCGTGCGGGTACTCGTGCGCGAGCTGCGCGCGGATCGGCTCCGAGATCTGCTCCGCCAGTCCGTGGCAGTGCATGCACGCCGGCTGCATCGGCAGCGCGCGCATGTAGCGCACGAAGCGTCCGCTGGGCTCGGTGACGACCTCGAAGTGCTCCATGCCCTCGGCCTTCTCGCCTTTGGCCACACGCTCGTCGAAGTGCATCAGCACGCGCTGCTCCCAGGCATCGCCCCAGCCCAGCGCCGGGTTGCGCGGCGTCAGGCTGACCCGCGTGACGCGCGCGCCGTAGCGGCGCGAGATCGACGAAGCGACCTCGGGCACGCTGTACTTGCAGACGACGATCGCGCGCAGCGGGCCGCTCGCCTCGATCGCCTTCAGCAGCTCGCTGCGAACGCTGGTGACGAGTTCGTTCGTCGCCCTGCGCGCTTCTTCGAGCGCGGCGCGAGGCACGTCGTCGGCCTGCTGCGCAAAGCCCGCCACAAGCGGCGCCAGCAGCGCGGCGAAGATCATCGGCAACAAGGCACGGCGAATCGGCGTCATCGAAACATCCTGCAACGCGGGTATTCTGATCGCGGCACGGAAGAACTCGCAACGCCATCTCTCGGGGGCCGGGTCAGGGCAGCACGCGGTCGATGCGGACCACGAGGCCTTTCGCGCCAGAAGAGCCCGGCGCAACCGGCTGGCTCTCGCCGACGAGGTCGCCGCTGGCGGGCGTGGCGCTGCCGCTCTTCGTGATGCGCGCGCCGACGATCACCGCGCCGGCGCTGGAGAGCCGTCGCGCCGGCGACATCGCCGTCGAATCGTCCAGCGTGAACGGCTGGCGCTCTCTGGCCGCATCGCCTGCTGCGCTGCGTTGGATCGCCAGCGGCATGCGCGGGCCTTGCACGGCGCGCGCGAAGACGAACAGCGTGTCGCCGGGCGCCACGCGCGACGCCAACTCCGGGCTCAGTTCGACATGGCCGGTGAGCGGCGCGGCTGCCGGCGCCGCGAACGTGTTGCCGCTGCCGGCGTCGAGCTGCGTCGCCTCGAGCATGCTGCCGCGCACCGATCGCGCCATCGGTGAATCGCTCGGGATCTCGTCGAGCAGCCGCTGCCAGTAGTGGCGGGCCTGCGCGTACTCGCGCGCTTCGAGCGACACGCTTCCCGCGAGCGCGAGCGCCTTGACGTGCCGCGGGTCGATGTCCAGCGCCCTCTGCACGAGCCGCGCCGGCTCGCCGGCGAGGCGCTTGCCTTGCGCCATGCCGGTGATGTCGGCGAGGTCGGCGAGCAGCGACGCGTCTCGCGGCTGCAGTTCGGCGGCTTTGCGCAATGCCGCAGCGGCGTCGCGCCAGCGACCGAGCGCGGTGTACGAGCGGCCGAGCGTGATCCAGCCGTCGGCGTTGCCGGGGTCGGACTTCAGCCGTTCGGCCAGCGCAGCGACCCGCTGCTGCACCTGCTCTTGCGTGAGTTCGTGGCGGCCGGGCTGCGCGGTCTTCACCTGCGGCGCCGCGGCACCGGGATCGCCGAGCTGCAGGTAGATGAGCGCGCTCGCCAGCGGCAGCAGCAGCACGATGGCGATGGCCGTGCGGCGCGCGGGGCCGGCGTTCAGCTCGCGACCCTCCTCGATGGCACCGTCTTCGGCGGCGCGGCGCTGCGTGTCGCGCCGGGCACGGTCGAGCTGCGCCGTGTCGAGCAGTCCGGCGCCGGCGTCGGCCTCGGCTTCGCGCCACTGGTCTCCGTGCACCGCCAGGTTCGCACCGCGCGAGGACACTGCTGCAGCCGGCGGTCGCAGCAGAGCCGGCACGATCAGCAGCAGTGCACCGCTCACGAACAGCGCCGCGACGATCCAGAACATCGTCATCGCCGGCCCCGCGTTCTTGCCGCGAGCGGGAAGCGTTTCCCGATTTCGGGAACGCGGGGCATGCTGTCGCCAAGCTGACTGCGGCTCATGCCGGTTGCGTTGCAAGTCCTCGGCCAGCGCCTCAGCGCTTCGCGACCAGCCCGGCCTCCCACTCCCACAGCGCCGCCCGTGCGCGCTTCAGGTGCTCGGGCTTCTCGTTGCGCGCCAGGTGCAGGTAGCTGCGCATCGCACCGGTGGCCATCGCGAGGTCGCCGGCGGCTTCCCAGGCCAGTGCCAGGCCGTAGTAGGCATTGGCCTGCGACGGGTTCAACGCGGTTGCGCCTTCGAAGAACTCGCGGGCTTCTTTCGTGCGCTTCAAGCCGAGCATCGCGAAGCCCATGTTGACGTGCGCGTCGGGCAGCGCCGGCGTCAGCGCCAGCACGCGGTGCAGCGCGGTGGCGGCGTGCTCGTACTGGCGCGCGTGCAGCATCACCACCGCTTCGTCGAAGCGGCGCCGTACCTCCGCGTCGTGCGCTGCACGCGGTGCCGCGGGTGGCGGCGGTGCAGGGGCAGCCGGCACCATCGCGTCGTGCGAGCGTTCGTCGAGCCAGCCGCCGGCAAGCAGCACGATGGCCAGCGTCAGCAGCGCGCCGGCGCGGCGGTGGTCGCGTCGCGTCGCCGTGTTCAGATCGCCCCCTTGTGCGGCGAGGTGCTGACGAAGGGCACGCCGAAGAAGGTGACGAAAGCGATCGCGAACACCGCGGCCAGCCACAGCGCCTGCCGCGCCGCAGACGCGCGCAGCGCGTGCCGCGCATGCAGCGCCGCGGCAAGCGCGAGCCAGGTCGCGAAAGCCCAGGTCTCCAGCGGGTCCCAGGCCCAGTAGCGGCCCCACGCGTCCTGCGCCCAGGCGGCGCCGATCACCAGCATCGTGCTCTCGCAGACGAAGGCGATGGCGGCGAAGCGCCAGGCGAGTTCGCTGCACCGCGCGGCGTCGGCCGGCTTCGTCGAGCGCAGCAGCGGCAGCGTCGCGAGCGCCACGGCGACCAGCAGCAGCCCGAGGAAGAGCTTGCCGGTGACGGCGTGCAGGTACAGCAGCCCCGTCGCATAGGTCGCCGGGAAGTGCCCGCGCCCGGAGTCGGCGGCGACGAGCCATACGGCGAGCAACGCCAGCACCGGCGCGATCACCCGCCACGCGGCGCGCACCTCGCGCAGCATCGCGGCGGCGAGCAGGAACGTCAGCGCCAGGCTCCACAGGCTCGAGCTGAGCACTTCGTGCATCGTCGTGAACGGGCCGTGGCCGTGCGCCTGCCAGCGCAGCGCGAGCGCCGCGGTGTGCACGCCGACCGCGCCAGTCAGCAGCAGCCGCGCGGCACGTTCCCAGCGCTGGCCGAGCATCGCCATCGCGTAACCCGCGAGCGCACCGCGCATCAGCAGCGCTTCATCCATCGCCATGCTCCGCGGCCGCGGCGAGCGGCGACGGCGCGGGCCGCGACGCCTGTGCGCCGGCGAACGCCGCCACGCAGTGCCAGCCCATCGCGGCACAGGCCAGCAACGCCGCCGCGAGCAGCCACGGCAGCGTCGGGTCGTACGCGATGCGGTAGCCCATCCACGTGGTCAACGCTTCGAAACGCAGCCGACCGCCGGGCAGCAGCGCCTGCTCTCCCGGCGCAAGTTCGACCCGCGACGTGCCGGCGCGAACGACGAGCCGCGGCCGCTGCGGCAGCCTGAAGCGTGCCGCGGCATCGCGCGCGATCAACTCTTCGTCGAGGTCGAGCAGCACCCAGGTTTCAGCGCCGCCGGGCAAGGCCCAGGCCCGCGACTGCTTCAGCTCGTTCGCCGGGTAGCTCGGCAGGTGCACCGCGCCGAGCACATCGCCGCTGCCGTCGTCGGGCGTCCAGCGCAGCAGCGGCGCGAAGCCCTTGTTCGGACTGGTGTAGATGCGATGGCCCTGCAGCACCAGCGGGCGGTGGTCGCCGATCACCGCGGTCTGCGGCACGCCGTCGGCGCCGATCCAGGTGACGGTGTTGCGCGTGCCCGCGCGCTTGCGGCCCGGTGCATAGTCGACGTCGAAACCATCGTGGCGAAAGCGCAGCGCGGAGAGCCGCTCGCGGTGCAGCGGCCCGGCGTCGGCGTCGATCAGCGTGCCGTCGAAAACAATGCCCTGCGTCAGCTCGAAGCGGCCGTCGAGTGCGAACAGACGCCCGAGCCCGGCGAGCGCGACGAGCGCGAGCAGCGCCAGGTGCGCGACGAGCAGCGGCAGTTGCCGGCGCAGCTTCGGGTGCACGACGAGCGCGGCGGCGAGGTTCGCTGCGAGCAGCACGATCGCCGCGGCAAGCGGCACGAACGCGGGCCGCGCGAAGATCACGATCGCCAGCAGCGCGAGCAGCGCCAGCGTCGTTCGCAGCGAGCCGACGTGCGCGGCGATGCGGTGCCAGGGCGTCGTCATGGCGGGTTGCTGCAGACGTCCCTCATCCAGTCCTTGCCCGTCTGCGTGCTGTTGGTGCCGGTGCCGAAGGTGATCGCCGAATTCGCCGACCCGCAGTTCGAGTCGGCCCAGTTGCCGCTGGTGGCGAAGGTGCGGATCTTGACCTTCGAGTTGAGGTAGTACGGCTCCTGGTTGTAGACATGCGCCGACGCACTGCTGCGGAACTCGTGGTTGCCGCTGGCGAACCCGGCTTCTTCGCCGACGTCGTTCAGGTTCACCAGCAGCGCCTTGTTCTTCCAGCCGTGCGGTACGGCGGCGTGGCACCAGTTGCACTTCAGCGTGCGCCCGGGGTCGTGCGAGAGGATCTTGTTCCAGTGGTACCAGTGCAGCTGGTCGTTGCCGTCGTCGCGCCCGCCGCGGCAGCAGAAGCCGGTCCAGAAGCCGCTCTTGCGGCTGTCGCCGGTGGGCGAATAGACCTCGCGCTCGTGGCATTTGAAGCACAGGCTCGGGTCGGCGGCGTTGAAAGGCGCTTTCAGCAGGAAATCGTTCTGCGAGCCGTGCGGGCCGGCCACGCCGCTGTCGGGCGCGAGCGATCCCGCCGTCGTCGCTCGGGAGCCGTGGCAGTCGCTGCAGTACATCGTCTGCGTGCCGACGGCGCCGGTGTTCGACCACGGCACGAGCCACGGGTTCTTGCCCGCGCTGATGCCGCGCCTCGCGATATCGCGCCCGGTGCTGTCGATCACCGCGTGCCATGAGCGGTGGTTGCCGGTGTTGTAGTTGCTGCCGGCACCGCCGTTCGCCCCGAGGCTCTTCACGTCACCGATGCCGCCGCCGCGGTGTGCCGCCGGCGGCTGCAGTTCGCGTGCCTGGTTCGTGTAGCGCGTCAGGTTGTTCGTTCCCGGCGACGTGCCGCCGGCGCGGCCCAGCAGTGGCGCAAGCGCACCGTAGGCGTGGTTGCTGTGGCACTTCAGGCAGATCTGGTATTCGCGCGTGACGTAGCTCTCGCCCGTGCCGGTGCCGGCGCTTACGCCGGGGTCGCCTCGCTTCACCGTGAAGCTGCCGGGGTCGACCTGGAACGAAGCCGATGCGTACACCGGCTCGACACCCCAGGCGCCGCGCAGCACGCCGCTGGCGAGGTTGTTCACCGTGTAGCCGGTGGTGGCGTCGTTGCGGTGCGTGCCTTTGGTGTCGGGCGTTGCCGGGTTGGCGTTGAAGACGCGGTTGCGGATCACGCGGTGCGGGTTGTGGCAGTCGGTGCACTCGGCGTGGCGCTGCGCGAGCTTGGATGCCGGCTCGAGACCGTCGGCGCCGCAGCGGTTGGTAGCCGTCGAGCAATCGAGTCCGGGTTCGACGAAGTTCGACGACGGGTCGTGCGCCTCGTCGGCCGAGGCCTGCTCGGCGTTGGTGATCGGCATGCGGATCGAGAGGCCGAACGCGGTCTCGATGTCCGGCACCTGGATCGTGCTCGTCAGGGCCGCCTTGCCCGCCGTCGTGTGGCACTGGTAACAGGTGTTCTCGAGCGCGGAGTTGCCGCCTTGCCGCGCGGCGAGCGGGTTGCCGCCGGCGAAAGCGCCGTCGACACCTTCGCGCGTCAGCCGCCGCGCGCCCTGCACGGTGTGCGTGTCGTGGCAGTTCAGGCACGCCGCCTTCCACACCGGCAGCGCGTCCGGGAACTCGCGCAGAGCGGCCGACGTGCTGCGGTAGACCTCGTCGGCGACGTCGGGCCTGGCGTGCGCCGAGTTGGCCCAGATGCCGAAGCCGCCGTTCTTGTCGTGGCACGACAGGCACACGATGTCGCTCGCGACGTTGTAGCTCGCACTCGGCGCCGCTTCCTGGAAGCGCTGCGTGCGCAGGAACTTCTGGTTGCCCTTGCTCGCGTCGAGCTCGCGGATGTGCGGGTCGTGGCAGGTCGCACATTG
>JANNQO010000198.1:0-17624 GCA_031400795.1 Rubrivivax sp.
CGCCGATGTGCGGGCCGCCCTCCTGGCAGCCTTCGGTGAAGAGCAGCTGCTTGTCGGGCCAGGCGTCGTGCGTGAGCTGCACCTGCTCGAAGTGGTCCTCGCCGTACCAGTGGAAGCCGGCGCCCCAGACGTAGCGTGCGGCCTCGGGGTCGCTGTAGATCACGCTGGTGCGCTCGACCAGCTGGTCGCGGTTGTGGTCCCAGACCACGATCTTCACGTGGCCGAGGCCGGCGGCATGCAGCGCGGGGCCGAGGTGGTCGCGCACGAAGTCGCGCTCCTCCTCGGCCGTGTAGAGGCAGGAGTCCCAGCGCTGATGGGCCATCGGCTCGTTCTGCACCGAGACGCCCCACACCGGCACACCTTCGGCGGCATAGGCCTGGATGAAGCGCACGTAGCACTGCGCCCAGGCGGCGCGGCATTCGGCGCGCAGCTGTCCGCCGTGGTTCATCTGGCCATTGGTCTTCATCCACGCCGGTGGGCTCCAGGGCGACACCAGGAGCTGAAGCGGCCGGCCCGCCACCCGCATGGCGGCACGAATGAAGGGCAGCAGCGCTTGCCGGTCGCGCTCGATGCTGAAGTGCTCGAGCGCGAAGTCACCGTCGCGCTCGGCATGGGCGTAGTTGCCGAGTGCGAAGTCGCAGGAGTTCATGTGCACCCGCGCGAGCGTGTAGCCATGGCCGTGCTGCGGATCGAAGTAGTCGCGCAGCAGCTGCTCGCGTGTGGTCTCGGATAGCCGCTGCCAGACCGAGGCGGCGGCCTCGGTGAAGGCGCCGCCAAAGCCCAGCATCGTCTGGAAGCGGCGCGTGCTGTCCACCCATAGCCGGGTGGCGTGGCTGGCGTGGCCGCTGCCTTCGACTCCCGTTGCCGCTGCGATCGGCGGTTGCTCGCTCAGCCGCGCGACGCCGTCGCGCTGGCTGAGGATGAATCGAAGCTCACTTGCTCCAGTAGACGCCATCGACGTAGATCGCCGGCAGCCCGGTGGTGTTAAACGTCTTGCCGGTCTTGTCGAAGCGGTCGGCGATGACGAACGGCAGCGTCACCGCACGCAGGTCGAGCTTCGGGTTCACGCGCAAGAACTCGGCGATCGGGATCGTCACCTGGCACCAGGCGTTGGTGTTGCAGTAGCCGAAGTTGCCCGGCGACAGCTGCAGGTAGGCCTCGGCGCCGCTGCGGTCCGCAGTGTCGCTGGCGATGCCGATCTCGATCTTGCCCGGGTAGTTGTTGGTCCTGATCCAGACATTGAGCGAGCCGTTGCCAAAGCCGGAGAGGTTCGACGTCACGGTAGCGCAAGGCCCATCGGGTGTGCGACCGGGGCAGGACTGGCGCAACAGGCCCCAGTAACCACTGGGAGTCGGCGTGATGCGGGTGCTCTCGTTGCCGTCGCCTGGCGCGGATGTGGTGGTGTCTGGCGTATAGCTGGCTGTGGCGCCGTTGGCACTGCCAAAGGCATCCCACCACCCACTGCCCAGGCGCGCTTCGCCGGCCACCACGGCATCGGAATAGAGCGCGAAGCGGTTCGCGGTCACGGCGGCGTTGACGGTCAGTGGCAAGTAGTACACCGCATCGCTCACACGCACCGAGGCCGTCGCCGGCTCACCGGTGCCGGCGCCCAGCCACAATGACTCAGGGTACAGATCCTTCACCACGAAGCGCGCCTTGCGGTCGACGGTGAAGATGCCCCACTTGTCGTCCTGTTGTTTCCACGGCTCGTCGAAAGCGACGAAGTGCACCACGCCCTTGGGCCCGGTGCCCGAGGCGACCCAGGCGTTGAGCGAGTCAAACCAGATCTTCTGGTTGGCCGGGTGCGAGATGAAGGCGCGGCCACCGGTGTCCACCGCCTGCCAGCCGGTCTCGCCGATGATCACGGGCATGCCGCCGTAGCCCACTGAGGTCATCTTGGCGCGCACAGCGGCGAAGTTGCTCTTCGCCCGATCCAACGCCGCGTTCATCATCGCAGCCGCGCGCTGTGCGGCGGGCGTCGAGGCGAAGCGCCACTCATAGAGGTCGAACTCGGTGTCCAGGCCTGGATAGAAGTGCATCGCCACGAAGTCGATCGCGCCGAACACCTCGGTCGGATCCTGCTCGTAGAACTGCGGCGTGTTCAACACCGGCCCGCCGAAGAAGGCCCAGTTGTCGTTGGTGGTCACCGGCTGTGTGATGGCGGCGCGCACCTGCTTCAGGTAGGACACCATGGCCACCGTGGCGATGCGGTAGGTGGACCAGCTCACCATGGTCTCGTTGCCAACGCTGACGGCGACGACGATGTTCTTGAAGTCGTTCGCCAGCTTGATGCCGCGGGCGATCTCTGCGTTGTTGTCGGCGGCGGCGGAGTCGAAGCCGTACAAGAGCACGCCCAGCTGCACCTTCAGCGGGATGTTGTTGTCGCGGATCACCTCCAGCGTCTGCTTGCCGACCTTGTCGTTAGACGTGTACAGGCGGATGAGCTTGAAGCCGCCGGCGACCAGCAAGTCCAGGTCCTGCTTGATCATCGCCTTCGTGATGACCTCGAATGCCAGTTCGGGTTCGGAGCGTGCCGTGCGGAATGGGGAGTAGGAGACGGCCTTCGACGAGGCCAGCTCGGCCGGCAGCGGACGCAGCCCGGTATCTGCGCCTTGCGCTTGCGGCAGCGGCACCGTGCCGCCACCGCCGCCGCATGAGGAGAGACCCAGCACCGCGAGTGCGGCGAGGGCAGGAAGCACCAGCGTGACGACGCGCCGCGTGATGCGCTGACGGACGTTCATGGTGTGACTCTTGGGCGCAATGGAGGCAAGGGGGTTCATCGTGAGCCTCTTCAGAACGTGTAGACCGCGCCGGCGCCGAACCAGTTGCCGCTCTTGGCGGCGCGCGAGTCGACATTGGTGAACGAGCTGTTGCCCGGCATCGACAACGGCGACAGGCCGAGCTGGCGATAGCGCACCATGCCGCCGAGGCCGTACACCTTTGCGCCGTTGCGGAAGTCGTACTCCAGGCCCACGGTGTTGATCAGCGCATGGTTGCCCTGGCCGCGTTCGCTGGGATTCTTGGTCTTGGCCTGTCCGAGGAACAGCATGCCGGTGTACGCCGTCCATTGGCCGAAGCTGTAGCGCACGCCGACCGTGCCGTCGATCGAGCGTGCTGGATAGCCCGGGCTGTCGATGTTGCAGCGCGAAGGCACCGCTTCCATGCAGAACCAGTCAACGTTGAACGGGGTGTTCCACTGCGCCAGCGAGCTCAGGTCGGCCGCCGCGGGCACCGTGATGCGCGCATAGGCGCCGCTCCAGCGGTTCTGGCGCAGCCCGCCCAGCACTTCCCAGGCCGGGCTGACGCGCCAGCGCGCCATCACCATCGCGACGCTCTGGCCCGAGCCGCCGAGCTTGAGGTCGTCGCGCGGGAACGGGGTGAGCCCGGTGAACGGGCCCTGGCCCCAGGCCGAGGGTGTGCCGTTGCGCGAGTCCTGGTAGATCATGTCGACGACCAGGCCCTCTTTGTAGAACTGCGCGTACAGCTCGACGAAGCGCGGCTTGTTCTTCTTCCAGCCGGAGGCGCCCTTGTCGTAGGTGGCCTCGAGCACGAGGTCGCCGACCGAGACATCCAGCGGGCGTGAGGTGTAGCGCACCGCGTGTCCGAGCAGGCCATAACCGGCGCCGCTGGAGGCCCAGGGAAAAGACACGCCGATGTCGCTGCCGAAGGGATAGTCGGCCAGACTCCAGCTGCGCGAGAGCATCGCGCCGACGGCGAGCCGGCCATAGTCTTCGTGGCTGACGTAGGCGTTCTTGTCCCACCAGAAGCCTTTGATGTCTTCCCGGCCGTCTCGCCAACGCTTGCTGATCAGGCCGCCGACCTTGAAGCCGCCAGGCAGGTCGAACTTCGCACCCAGGTAGGGCTGCAGCAGGGTGACCTTGTTCTCGCGCGTCTGGATGCTGGCGCCGGGGATCAGCGGATCGGCCCAGATCTTGTCCTTGCCCTCACCGGGGTTGACGCCGCAGTTCGGGCACTGGTTGCTGCCCCGCGTGAGCTCGACCTTGGCAAAGCCGGTGAGCGAGAAGGGCCCGAAGTCGATCGCCTGGGCCGAGGGCGCGGCCAGCGCACCCAGCAGCAGCACGGCCGCCGCGGGACGCCACGCCGTCGTGGACCGCCGTGGCGCCGTGATGGAAGCCCGGGCGGGCGACGCAAGAGCCTGGAGGGGGATGTCCATGATGTGTGGGCGAGCCGCGTTCTGTGCTCGGTCTGAAAGCGCTTTCACAGAATAGTGCGTCGGGGTGGGCTTGGTCAACCGTTGTGCCTCCGTGTTTACCCGGTTCGCTGGCGCATTGCGGCCGCATCCAAGCCGATGCGGGTTTTCCTGAGACACAAGGTCTGAAAGCGCTTTCAGAATAGACCGCGAAAGGCTCCCCGGGAGCCTGCTCAAGGATGCGCCATGAACTGGTTTCCCTCCTGCCGCACCTCGATGGAGGTGGCCTTGCTTTCACTGGCTTCGCTGGCGGTGGCATTCATCGGCGCTGCGCAGGCACAGACCCCACCGACGCTGCAGGTCGGTGCCGGCACCGTGCTGCTCGCCCCCAAGGGTCAGGACAAGCCGCCGTCACTGGCACCGTACCGCACCGAGGCCATGCTCAAGCTGGCAGCGCCCACCAGCCAGTGGTACACGACACTGATCTTCAGCGCCAAACCCGAGGCCATTTACGCGCAGCCGCTGTCGTTCAAGACCACGGCTGCTGGCATCGAGATGTCGATGCCGAGCAAGGTGGTGGAGCCGACGTTCAGGCAAGACGTAGAGATCATCTACCCACACGCCGCCGCGCTGACCTTCCGCCCGGACGCGTTCGAATCCGAGCCCGCCAAGCTGGCCCGGGTGTCTGATTGGGCAATCGACATCAGCATGGCACGCGGGGCCGATCACCTGCTGGCCACCGTCGCCCACGGCAGTCCCTACGCCTATTTCCGTTTGACCCGTGGGGATGTTCGCATCACCCTGGCAGGCGCTGGCGAGCGCATCACGGCCGGCGCCGACCCGCGCGTGCTGATGCTGCGCGTGAAGGGCAAGGCCTACGCGGTTTTCGGCCCGACCAACGTACGCTGGGAACAGAGCTCACCGACGCAGTGGATCGGCCGCTTGCCCGCTGGCGCCGGTTACTTCTCGGCGACAGGGCTGCCCGACGACAAGCCTGAGACGCTGGCGCTGCTCACCCGTCACGCCTATGCGTTTGTGGGCGACACGCGCGTGCAAGGCCGCTACGACATGGCAACCAGCAAGGTGGAGACCACCTTCACCGCCTCCGTGCAGGTGATGGAGGGAGCCGACAACGGCACGTTGCTCGGCTTGTATCCCCATCACTGGCATGACAACGCCTCGGTTGCGAGCAAGTTGGGTCCGGCCTACGACACCGTGCGCGGCAAGCTGCGCCTCTTGGCCGGCAACAGCTTCAAGACCGAGCGCCAGTACACCAGTTTCGTGCCACATTGGCCCAAGCTCGCAGACGGCACGCCGCGCCTGGGCGAGCTCAACGACCACTTCAAGCGCGACCTGCGCAATCGCCGCCAACTCATTCCCGGCCGCGAGAACCCGGACAACTGGCGCGTCAGCGCCTACTGGCAAGGCAAGGGCCTCACGAAGGTGACGCAGCTGGCCGCCATCGCCGAACAAGCTGGTGACATGGATGCGCGCAACCAACTCCTTGACGTGGCACGTGAACGCATGGAGTGGTTGTTCAGCGGCAAGGCTCAGCGCAGCTACATGCACCTGGACAAGGGGCTGGGTGCGGCGGTCATCTACCCCGACGAGTTCTTCCACATCGAGCAGATGAACGACAGTCACTACTGGTACGGGTACTGGGTTCGCGCTGCCGCCGAGATTGCGCTGCGCGACCCGGCCTGGGCTGCCAAGGGCAAGTGGGGCGGCATGATCGACCTGTTGGTCGCCAACATCGCCACCAACGAGCGTGGGCGGGCTGATTTCCCCTTCCTGCGCAGCTTCGACCCGTACGAAGGCCACTCGTGGGCCTCAGGCGCCGGCGGTTCGGGTGAATACGCTGCCTGGGGCAACAACCAGGAGTCGTCGAGCGAGGCCCTCAACGCCTGGGCCGGCCTGATCCTGTGGGGCGAAGCCACAGGCAACCGCGAGTTGCGCGACCTGGGCGTGTACCTGTTCACCACCGAGACCGAGTCGATCAACCACTACTGGTTCGACCTCCACCGCCTGGTCTTCGCGCCCGAGTACAAGAACCCGCTGGCCAGCTTGGTGTTTGGCGGCAAGTATGCGCACAACACTTGGTGGACCGATGAGCCGCGCCAGATCCACGGCATCAACATGCTGCCGGTGTCGCACTTCTCGACTTACCTCGGCCGCGACCCGGCCTACATCAAGCGAAACCTGGCGGGCATGGCTGCGTCGACCGAGGCCTACATCAAGCGCGGCAAGTTCCCGCCGAACGCGCCGCCCAAGGACGTCTGGCAGGACGTCCACGCCAAGTTCCTGGCACTGGCCGACCCCGCCGCAGCGCTGGCGCAATGGAATCCCAACGGCAGCATCGAAGACGGGGACACGCGCACCCACACGCTGCACTGGATGCTCAGCCTGCAGGGCATGGGCACGCCGGACTTCTCGGTGCGCGCCGACACCACGCTGTATGCGGTGTTCAAGCGTCCCGATGGCGCAAAGACCTACCTCGCCTTCAACGCCGGCAAATCGCCAATCAAGGTGACCTTCAGCGACGGCAAGGTGCTCGACGTTGCGCCGGGCAGTCTGGCCTCGGCACGTTGAGAGAACCTAGGGAAAGCGAGTGCCATGGCCTCCCTTGCGCACAGGCGGGCCCTGGAATAAGCTTGCGTGAAAGCGCTTTCAGACCATCTCTCCGCGGCGCCGCTTGCGCTGCTGCACGGCGTGTGCCTTCAACCGGACCCGACACCATGACCCACCTCAGAGCCCTTCCCTCCCTCACCGCCGTGGCCCTGGCTGCCGCCGTGCTGCTGTCGGCCTGCGGCGGTGGCGACGCCGGCCCGCCGGCCGAAACCGTGGCGCCGACGCTGAACATCACCAGCAGTGCCGCCGGCACCGCCACCGGCGCGGTGATCTTCACGCTGACCGTCAGCGAGGACGTTGGCAGCAGCCTCACGGCCGACGACATCGTCGTCACCAGCGGCACCAAGGGCACGATGTCGCAGCTCGGCCCGTTGCAGTACCAGCTCACGGTGATGCCAGCGCCCAACGCCACCGGCACCATCGGCCTGAGCGTGGCCGCCGGCACCTACACCGATCTGGTCGGCAACAACGGCATGGCCGGCGCCCACTCGGCGGCCTTCGACACCCGGCCGCCAGTGATCAGCGTGGCCTCCAGCGCCGCCGGCACCACGGCCACCAGCGACGTGACGTTCACCTTCAGCTTCAGCAAGGACGTCGGCACGACCTTCAGCGCTGACGACGTCACCGTCACCGGCGGCACCAAGGGCGCCTTCACGCGCACCAGCGGCACCAGCGCCACGCTGGTGGTGGCGGTGCCGGCCAACAACGCCGGCACCCTCAACGTCACCGTCGCGGCCGCCGCGGGGGCCGACTCCGCGGGCACCACCAACACCGCTGCGGCCACGATGGCGCAGGCTTTCAACACGGCCATCCCGGTGGTGGCCACCAAGCTGGTCACCTTCGACGAGGCCACCGCACCCAAGTTCACCGGCTTCGGCGGCGCCGAGGACGCCACCGTGGTGGCCGACCCGACCAACGCCGCCAACAAGGTGGCGCGCATCGTCAAGGCCGCCGGCGCCGAGCTGTGGGCCGGCACCACGGTGTCGATCTGCCCCAACGACGCCATCATCAAGTTCCCGTTCGCCGCCGGCAGCACCACGCTGTCCGCCAGGGTCTGGTCGCCCGACTCGGGCATCCCGGTGCGCCTGAAGATCGAGGACGCCGCCGACGGCACCAAGTCGGTGGAAACCGAAGCCGTGACCACCGCCGGAGGCGTCTGGCAGACGCTGAACTTCAACTTCGCCAACCAGGTGGCCGGCACCGCGGCGCTGAACCTGGCCACGACCTACAACAAGGCCTCGGTGTTCTTCAACTTCGGCAAGACCGGCGCACAGGCCGGCGGTGCCAAGACCTACTACCTCGACGACCTGAGCTTCGTCGGCTCGACCTTCGCCGTGGCCTGCCCGGGCACGGGCGGCGGCGGCGCCAACGTCAACACCATTTCGATGGACGAGGCCACGCCGCCCAAGTTCACCGGCTTCGGCGGAGCCGAAGACGCCAGCATCGTCGCCGATCCGCAGAACGCCGCCAACAAGGTGGCGCGGGTGATCAAGTCCGCCGGTGCGGAACTCTGGGCCGGTACGACCTTCTCGACTCTGGCCAACGACGCGCTGCCGACGATCGCCCTGGCCGCGGGCAACACCACGGTCACCGTGCGTGTGCTTTCGCCCACGGCCAACATCCCGGTTCGCTTGAAGCTCGAGAACGCCAGCGACCCGACCAAGACGGTGGAGACCGAAGCCACCGTCACCACCGCCGGCGCCTGGCAGGTGCTGAGTTTCAACTTCGCCAACCCGGTGGCGGGCACCAACCCGCTGAACCTGGCGACGACCTTCAACAAGGCGTCGATCTTCTTCAACTTCGGCAAGACCGGCGCGGAGTCCGGCGGCGCGAGGACCTACCACTTCGAAGAGGTGAAGTTCCCGGCGGCGGCGGGCGGCGGCACCGGTGGCGGCAGCACCACCACGCTGACCTTCGACGAAGCCACCGCGCCCAAGTTCACCGGCTTCGGCGGTGCTGAAGACGCCGCAGTGGCCAACGACCCGCAGAACGCCGCCAACAAGGTCGGCCGGGTCGTCAAGTCGGCCGGCGCCGAGCTGTGGGCCGGCACCACGGTGTCCACGCTGGCCAACGATGCGCTTCCGACCATCGGCTTCTCGGCCGGCAACACGACGATCACGGTGCGCGTGCTCTCGCCCGACGCCAACGTGCCGGTGCGGCTGAAGGTGGAGAACGCCGCCGACGGATCGAAGTCGGTGGGACCGAGGCGACCGTCACCGCCGCCAACACCTGGCAGACACTGAGCTTCAACTTCGCCAATCAAGCCGCCGGCACAGCGGCTTTGAACCTGGCCACCACCTACAACAAGGCCTCGATCTTCTTCAACTTCGGCAAGACGGGCGCGCAATCCGGCGGCGCCAAAACCTACCACTTCGAGAACCTGACGTACCCCTCGGCCGGCGGCGGTGGCTGAGTGGCGGGATGGGTGGCGGCGCTTTCGCGGGCGGCATCTCGGGGCCGGCGCAGAACCCGGGCGGCGTGAGCAACTTCTATTACGGGCTGGTCCTCAACCACCGCTGCGCAGGTGTGGGCCAAGGTGGCGCGGGTGAACGTGACCCAGCTGCGGTCAGGGCCTGGCCTTTTGGTACACCCGCACGTGGTCGATCTCCATGCGCACAGGAAAGATCGTGTCGTCGACCGCACCGCCAAAGTCGCCGACCACGGCGATGTTGAGGATGAGGAACTGCGGCGCATCAAAGGGCCACTGATCCTTGCCCGTGCCAGGGTTGGCGTAGACAAAGTGCACCCGCATCATGCTGCTGGGGCGCGCTTGAGCGCGCCGCAGTAGGAGTCGACGTAAGCCTGATGCGCCGGCAGTTGCAAGACGGTCTTGTCGACCGTGGCCTGAATGCCATTCAAGAAGCCGGACAACTCGGCGTCACCCATCAAGTCGGCCACCGGGTGGTGCTGGCGCGGCATGATGCCCTGGCCGAGCATGACCTGGATCCAGGAGTTCTCGGCAAACAGTTCGTTGCCGGCGCGAAAGACGCGGGCGGACTCGCGGAAGAGCTCGATGCGGTGGCGCAGCGTGTCGGGTATGTCCATCGCCTGACAGCCACGCCAGAACGCTGTGTCGCCGCGGTTGGTGACGTGGTAATGCAGCACGATGAAATCCCGGATGTGTTCGATTTCGGCGCGCGTTTGCCGGTTGTACTCGGCCACGTCGGCGGGGCTTATGCCGCCTGCGGGGAACGTCTGCATCAAACGCACGATGCCACGCTGGATGAGGTGGATGCTGGTCGACTCCAGCGGTTCGATGAAGCCGCTGGACAGGCCTATGGCGACGCAGTTGCCGCGCCAGGTTTCGTGCCGCTGGCCAGGCTTGAACTTGATGACCCGCGGCTGCGTCAGCGTCGCGCCTTGCACCTTGCCCAGCAACATCGGTTTGGCCTGGTCGTCGGACAAGTAGCGGCTGCAGTAGACCAGGCCGTTGCCCACGCGGTGTTGCAGCGGAATACGCCACTGCCAGCCGGCCACGTGCGCGATGGAACGGGTGTAGGGCACGGCCGGCCCCACCGATTCGGTCTGCACCGCCACCGCGCTGTCGCAGGGCAACCAGTGCGACCAATCCTCATACGGCACCTTCATCGTTTCACCGATCAGCAGTCCGCGAAAGCCCGTGCAGTCGATGAACAGATCGCCTTCGATGTCGACCCCGGAGTCCAGGCGGATCGACTGGATATGGCCGCTGGCCGCGTCGGCTTGCACCCCCACGATCTTGCCTTCGATGCGCTGGACGCCCAAGCGCTCACTGAAGCGACGCAGGAACTGGGCGTACAGGCTGGCGTCGAGGTGAAAGGCGTAGTTCATGCCGCTGCGCGGCAGGTGCGCAAAGCGGCTTTGCTGCGCGGCTTTCAGTTCCAGACAGTAGTCGCCATAGTCGCCGGCCAGTTGGCGCTGGCGGCCTTTGAGCCAGAAGTGCTGGAAGCCCGCCGTCCAGTGGTCCTTGCCGGTCAGGCCGAAGGAATGGATGTAGTCCTGGCCCACGTCGCGCCAGCCCTCGAAGCCGATGCCCAGCTTGAAGGTGGCCTGCGTGGCGGCCATGAATTCCTGCTCGTTGATGTCGAGCAACTGGTGAAAGGTCAGCAGCGTCGGGATGGTGGCTTCGCCCACGCCGACGGTGCCGATTTCATCGGACTCGACCAAGCGGATGTCCAGCGCCTTGCCCAGCACCTTGGACAGGCAGGCCGCCACCATCCAGCCGGCCGTGCCGCCGCCGGCGATGACCACCCGTTGCACACGTTGGCGGCCGGGTGGGCTGGGGCTGTCGGGGTTTGGCGTCATGGGGTGCGTCAACGGTTGAGTTTTTTCAGCAGCCGTGCGCGCAGCACACGCTGGGTCTTGTCGTCCAGCGGCGCCAGCACACCGCGGGCATGGGGCGGGATGTGCGCAGCGGTGCTTTCGTCGGCATCAAAGACGTAGTGGGCAAACAGCTGCGCCCAGGCATTGCGTTGGGCCCGCGGCAGGTCACGCACGCTCATCAGGGCGTGCATCAGCGCGTTCATCGGGCTGTCCATGTAGGCCGGCGTGTCGCGCCACCAGTAATTGATGAGCACGTTGACGGGGTCCAAGGCCTCGATGTGGTGCCACCACAGGCTGGGGATGAAGAGGGCGTCGCCGGGGCTCAGCTCGGCCACCTGGGCCCGCTGCAAGGCCTGCGCAAATTTGGGGAAGCGCTCCAGGTCGGGCCGGGCGAAGTCGACCAGGCTGATGGCCTGGCCGGCCGGCGTCAGGTCCAGCGGGCCGATGTAGAGGTTGCCCACCTGGTCGGGCGGAAACAGCGTGAAGCGCCGGTGGCCGGCGGCCACGCAGGCCAGGTTGTCGGGCAGGTCGTGGTGGGCGGCAATGCGGGTGCGGTTGCCCAGCCACAGGCTCATCAAGGGCTCACGCGGGTCCAGATCGATGTCGTTGGCGGCGCGCAAGCCCGGCAGGCCGGTGTCGACCGTGGTCGAGCCGACGTAGATGGCCGGCGGCTGCGCCGTGGTCTGGTGGCGCAGCAGTTCGTCCAGCACCTGATCCAGCCGCAGCCGCTGGGGGTGGAAGTTGAAGCCGCTGAAGTCGTCGTTGTAGAAGAAGCGGCCCTGGATGTGGGCTTCGCCCAGCCAGGCGTCCACCGTGGCGTCGCGGTAGAAGCCACGCAGATAGTCACAGACCGCCTGCGCCGACTGCAAGCCCGCATGCACCAGCGGCCAGTGCGCCACCAGGCCGCGCAGGACCACGGGCTGGGTGGCCTGCGCCAGTGCCTGGGCCAGCGCATCCGACGGCGCCAGGTCATCTGCAGCCGCCACGGCGCGCATGTTTTCAGCCACCGCCGGCCAAGCGTTGGTTCTGACGTTCGATCAGCCCGCGCAAGTTCGACAGCGAAGCCACCGCCATGTACACCGCCTGCAGGTAGCCGGCTTGGTGCAGGCTGTGCAGTTGATCGCCCTTGAGTTGCGCCAGCCGGTCTTCGTGAATGGTGTAGAAACCGGCCAGGCGGTTCTGTGAACCATCGGGCCCTTCCAGGTCGAGCACAAAAGACTCCAGCAGCTCGTGCTCCAGCAGCGCCGCCACAAAGGCGGGCGTGCTCTGCAAGCCTTCGTGGATGGCCAGCAGCACAGAAGTCACACGCTCCAGGTGTTCGCTGCTGCCGCCATGGGGCAAGAACAACGCCTGGCCTTCGCTGCGGCTGATGCGCGGGCTGTCCAGGTCCACATGCACCAACAGTTCTGCACCCTGCTTGCCAATCAAGAATGGCTCGCGCTCGATGGCCAGCGGCAGGTAGCTGGCGTCCCACCCCGTGGCGCCGAGAAACAGGTTCTGCCCCTCTTGAAACCCCAGCAACGCCACCGGATGGAAGCTGCCGTGAGCCGACTTCTGAAAGACGATCGGGTAGTGCGCCTGCAGGTTGCGAAACTCAGCCGCGAAGGTGTGCGCCAGCATCACGTTGTCGCCATAGGCCGCGCCCCGCTGCGTCATCACGTGCAGGTCCTTGTGGTCAACGTTGTTGAGCAGGACGGTGTTGGGCACGTCAAATCCTGCTCAGGCCACAGCCTTGGATGTGGGTGATGAGCGCGCGGTGGCTGGGCAAGGCCGCGGCCATCTTGGTGCTCAGGCTCGCCGCCTCGCGAAAGTAGCTCTCGGCCAGGGCCAGTTCCTCGGCCCTGCGGCTGCCACGCGCCGCCTCGGGCTTGAAGCCCATGCCGTACAACACGTATTGGTAGCTGGCCGACGGAAAGACCTCTTCGATGCGCGGCAAATCGTAACGGGATGGCGGCCGGTGGCGCCACAGCGCCAACAGTTCGCTCAGCCGCTCGGGCACCGATTCGGCACGCACGTGGTCGCGCCAGTAGTCGGAGTCCGTGCGCTGGGTGAGCACATAGTGCAGCTTCAGAAAATCGATCACGCGCTGCCAGCGGTAGGTGAAAGCGTCGTTGAACTGGCGCGCCACGGTGTCCATCTCGCCTCGGGTGGCTGGCATCTGGGCGCTGAGCATGGCGGCTGACAGTTCCACCAGCGCCAAGGCTGAAGCCTCGAGCGGCTCGATGAAACCTGCCGACAGGCCGATGGCGACACAGTTGCGATGCCAGAACTGGGCCCGATAGCCGGGATCAAAGCTCAGCTTGCGCGGTGCAGGCAGGTCCGCCGGGCCGCCGCTGGACTGGATGTAGCGGCGCAACGCTTCTTCAACCGCGTGGTCGGACGTGTGAGCGCTGGAGTAGACATGACCCACGCCGCGCCGGGTCGGCAGGCCAATGTCCCAGATCCAGCCGTCGCGCTGTGCGGTCGCAATGGTCTGCGACGCGATCGGGCTGTCGGCTTGGGCGTAAGGCACCGGCAGCGCCAAGGCGCGGTCGTTGAACAGCACGTGCCGCTGCGACACGATGGGCACGCCGTAGTGACGGCCCAGCAGCAACGATGGCAGGCCGGTGCAGTCGATGAAGAGGTCACCGGCCAAAGCGCCGTGTTCCTTGGTTTGCAGCAGGGCGATGTCGCCGTTGTCGTGCGCGTGCACGCCGACCAGCTCGTCCAGCAGATGCTGCACGCCCAGCCGCTGCACACAGTGCTTGCGCAGCAAGGGGCCAAACTTGCTGGCGTCGAAGTGGTAGCCATAGTTGGCCACGGCGGCGTACTCGGGTGTGGCCATCTGCTTGGGCGCCAGGCCGCGTGCGCACAGTTGCGGCTGAAAGCTGACGACCTCGGCAAAGGGCTGCTTGGCGTGGCTCGCTTGCCAGCCGGCCACCAGGTCGACCTCGGTGTAGCCCTGGGGCAGTACAAAAGGGTGGCTGTAGCGGTCGCCCTCTTCGCCGGTGACCCAAGACCGAAAGAGCGAGCCTTGTTTGAAGGCGGCGTCGCATTCGCGCACCAGGTCGGTCTCACTCAGGCCGATCTTGCGCAGCGTGTCGCGCATGCTGGGCCAGGTGCCCTCGCCGACCCCGATGGGCGGGATGCCCGGCGCTTCCATCAGCGTGATCTGCAGGCCGCCGGACGCGGCCGTGCGGTGCTCGGCCGCGATGATGGCGGCCACCAGCCAGCCGGCCGAACCGCCGCCGACGATCACGATCCGCTGGACTGCACCGTTTGCCACGTCACCACGTCACCCGCCATTTCACCCTTGTGACCCGCTGCCGGTTGAGAGGCGTCAGCAGAAAGCCGCTGTCCGGCAGCGGCTTGTACAGCTCCGCGATCCTCTGATCGCGCCTCGCCGATAGGCGGCCCGCCGCGCCCTAAAACTTGTAGCGCGCGCCAATCATGTACCGCGGACCGGTTTGCGTCACGTAGTAGACCTGCTCCTTGGTGCGGCCGTGGATGCGCTGGGTGCCGTCAGTGGCGTTGATGACCTCGGCCTGGAGGCTCAGGTTTGGGGTCACGTTGTAGCCCACGTTGATGTCGACCTGACCATAGGCCTCGGTGTAAGACGGGTTGGGGCCGGCACCGTCGAACAAACCAGACAAGAACTTGTCGCGCCAGTTGTAGGCCACGCGCACGTTCCACTTGTCGGTCTCGTAGAAGCCCACAAGGTTGGCCGAATTGCTCAGGCCCAGCAGCGCAAACTGCTCGCCGCGCGCGCTGTTGTTGTACTTCAGACCTGAATTCACGTAGGTGAAATTGGCTGATGCGCCAAAGCCTGAGGTGCCAAACATGTGCTGGACGTTGAACTCCAGGCCATCCAGCTTGGCCGAACGCTGGTTGGCTTGGGTGGTGATGTTGAAGTTGGCCACCGGGTCGCCCGGCTGGCCCGCAATGGTGCCCACCGCGTTGCCGTTGGCGTCCAACCCTGTCCGTACCACCCCGTTGCGCCCGTTGTAGGTGTTGAGGATGTAGTTGCGGATGCAGGTCAGGTCCGACGAAACGCAGCCTTTGGCGACCGCTTCCTTGAACAAAACACCGTTGGCAGGCGTGGTCAGGTTGAATGGGGTACCCGCGGTGGTGGTGACGCCGACAAAGTTGTCGATGGCCTTGTTAAAGAAGCCTACCGCCGCGAAGCTGCCCTTGGCGTAGTAGAACTCCAGCGAGAAGTCCAGGTTCTTCGACTTCAAGGGCTTCAGCGCCGGGTTGCCCTGGGATCCGGTACCACCGTCGATGCGTGCCAGTTGGTTCAGTGTCTGCCCGCCCTGGATGGCGTCCCACAAGGGGCGGCCGATGGACTCGCCGTAGCTGGTGCGGAACTTGATGTTCTTGGTCAGCTCCACGTCGAAGTCGATGCTGGGCAAAACGAAGTTGTAGTTGCCCGTCAAGGTGGTGAAGCCGGGCGCGCCAAACTGCACCGAGAACTCGTTGTTGGCCACCCAGGTGATGCCGGTGGCCGTGGGTACCAACGCCGTGGACGTGACGTCGGTCTTTTCATAGCGCAGGCCGACCGCGAGCTGCATCGGGCGCCAGAAATCCAAGTCCTTGCTGTACTGCACAAAGGCGCTCTGCGACTTTTCCGAGGTTTGGCGGTCGACGTCGAAGCCGCTCTTGGGCAGGTACAAGGAGGGGTTGCCACCGGCGGCCGAGGCCAGGCCACGCACGGTCTCGAAGTCGAAGGTGAAGAACTGGTTGAACAGCGCAGAAGACCCGCTGCCGTCAATTTTGCTGAAGTAAGGCCGAATGCTGTCGGCCCTCCAGACGCTGTCGGGATAGTCGGCCGCACTGGTGGCACCACCCCAGGTGTCGCGCTGCACATTGGAGAAGGCCGAACGGTTGTTGACCTTGTTCAGGCCGACGCCGAAGTCCAGGCCGGAGGTTTCGTCCAGTTCCCACTTGCCCTTGAGCTGGGTCTGGTCGACCGTCGACTTGGTGTAGCTGTTGCGGAACGATGAGCCGGTGACCAGCATCCTCGACGCGTCGATGCTCGAGCCGGCAATGCTCAGCACCGGGAAGTCGCGCGTGAAGTCCGCGCCGGTGTTTCCGCGGTTGAAGCTGGCAGTGCCCAACACAGCGTTCGAGCCATACGGGCTGTCGGCACCGGAAGTGCCGGTGGAGCTGTGGATGTCCAGTTCGGCGCGCAACCGGTCCGACAGCTTCCAGGCCACGTTCAGGCCGGTGGACTTGTTGACGTTCTTGGTGGCAAAAGCAGCACCGGCCATGGCGATGTCGCTGGTGGCCGGCACGATGGTTTCGGAATAGAACTTGGGCGCCGCCACCGGGCCATCGGTCCAGGAACTGACCGAAGGGCCGAAGTTGAACCAGGCCGACAGCTCGTGGCGTTTGGTCTGGATCTTGTTTTCGGAGTAGGTGTAGTCCAGCGTCGCAGTCAAGTCCTTGATGGGCGCAAATTGCAAGGTCAGCTGGCCGTTGGTGCGCTGGCGCTTCAGGCCGTTGACGCTGTAAAGCAGGTTTTGCGGCACCGAATAGATGTCGGTGGGTTTGGGCCGGTTGGTGATGTCCGAAGACCCCGGTGTGCCGGGCTGGGGGATCGTGCCCCAGTTGTTTTCGTCACCGGCAAAGGTGCGCCAGCCGCCCGGCACCGAGGCCTGGTTGTAGCCCAGGTCACGCTCTTGGTAGCTGCCGCTGATGGCGATGCCAAACTTGCGGTCGGCAAAGATGCTGCTGTAGATGCCTGAAATCTCAGGCGTGACCGATTGACCCTGCATGGAGTCGGGCAGCCGGCCGTTGGAGACGTCGTGCACACCCTTGATACCGAAGCTGGCCACCGTCCTGCTGCCACCGTCCAGCGGCCGCGCGGTCTTGATGTTGATGGTGGCGCCAATGCCGCCGGTGGGCGAACTGGCGCGGCTGGTCTTGTAGACCTCGAGCGCCGAGATGGATTCAGAAGCCAGATTGGCAAAGTCAAAAGCGCGCGAGTTGGACGCGCTGGTGTCGGCAATGCTCGACGCCGGCATTTGGCGTCCGTTGAGCAGCACCAGGTTGTAGTCGGGGCCGACGCCACGCACCGTGACCCGCGAGCCTTCGCCAATGCTGCGGTCGATCGAAACGCCGCTGATGCGCTGCAACGACTCGGCCAGGTTGGTGTCCGGGAACTTGCCGATGTCTTCGGCGGTGATGCCGTCGACCACGCCTTGCGCGTTGCGCTTGAGGCTGAGCGACGACTCCAGGCTGCCGCGAATGCCGGTGACCACGATGGTTTCGGCCGCTGCGGGCGCCGCTGCCTGTTGCGCCTGGACTGCCTGGGTGCCGGCGAACAGCAGTGTGCAGGCAGCAGCCAGCGGGGTGACGCGGAACCCGCGCCGCTGCGACAGGTGGCGGCGCTTGGGAGTCAAGGTTTGCATCGCGGCGTCTCCAGTGTGGTTCACGTATTGGCTCCTTTTGACGACTGACCGCGCGTGCTCAGGGCCGCGGCGCGGGCTTCCGGAACTGCGCTCGCGAAAGTCTGAAAGCGCTTTCAGCAGTATAGGCTTGCGAGGTAGAAGACCTTCCTAGG
>JANNQO010000199.1:0-27047 GCA_031400795.1 Rubrivivax sp.
CATACCCTGCAATACGGCGGGATGTTATGTGCCGGGCGGGCGGTATGCCCACGCAGCCAGCGCCATCATGAGTGTCGGCACCGCCTCGGTGGCTGGCGTGAAAAACATCATCGCTGCCACCCCGGCGCACAAGGAGGCCGGCATCCACCCGGCGATCCTGTACGCCATGCGCCTGTGCGGCGTACAGACCGTGCTCGCGCTCGGCGGCGTGCAGGGCGTGGCGGCGCTGGCCTACGGCCTGTTCAGCGGCAAGCCCGCCGATATCATCGTCGGCCCGGGCAATCGCTTCGTCGCCGAGGCCAAACGCATGCTGTTCGGCCGCGTGGGAATCGACGTGGTGGCCGGGCCGACCGAATCGGCGGTCATCGCCGACGACACCGCCGACCCGGCGGTCGTGGCGGCGGACCTGATCGGCCAGGCCGAACACGGGCCCGACTCGCCGGTGTGGCTGTTCACGACCTCGCGCACGCTGGGTGAAGAGGTGATGCGCCGCGTGCCCGGCATGATCGAAGCGTTGCCCGCGCTGGCGTGCAAGGCCGCCACCGCGGCCTGGCGCGACTATGCCGAGGTGGTGCTCTGCGATACACGCGAAGAGGTCGTGGCGATCAGTGACCGCTACGCCAGCGAGCATCTTCAGGTGATGACCTCCGACCTGGACTGGTGGCTTGCCAACCTCAGCAACTTCGGTTCGCTCTTCCTCGGCGAGGAGACCACCGTGGCCTACGGCGACAAGTGCAGCGGCCCCAACCACATCCTGCCCACCAAGGGCGCGGCGCGCTACACCGGCGGCCTCTACGTGGGCAAGTTCATCAAGACCGTCACCTGGCAGCGCCTGACGCGCGACGCCTCGCGCACCGTGGGCCAGGTGGCGGCGCGCATCTCGCGACTGGAAGGCATGGAAGGCCACGCGCGCACCGGCGACGTGCGGCTGCACAAGTACTACCCGAAGGAACACTTTGACCTCGGCACACTCGACGGCCACCGGAGCTGAGAGCCGCACGGTGAGCGCGGCCAGGCTCGAGCTGGACCTGACGCAGCAGGACCCGATCCCGCGGGCTGGCATCGAGACGGCGCTGGCGCTGATGGCCAGCGGCAAGCTGCACCGCTATGGCGAGACCGGCGGCAAGGCCAGCGAGGCGTCGGCCCTCGAAGCGGCATTCGCGCGCGAACTCGGCGTCAAGTACTGCGTGGCGATGAACTCCTGCGGCTCGACGATGTTCGTGGCGCTGAAGGCCGCCGGTGTGAAGCCGGGCGATGCGGTGATGAGCAACTGCTTCACGCTCGCCCCGGTGCCCGGTGCCATCGCGCACGCCGGCGCACGGCCGGTGCTGGTGGACGTGACCGACGACTACACCATCGACCTGGCCGACCTCGAGCGCAAGGCGGCCAGCAGCGGCGCCGTGACGCTGCTGCTGTCGCACATGCGCGGACACATCTGCGACATGCCCGCGCTGCAAGCCATCTGCCGGCGCCACGGCATCCAGCTCATCGAGGACTGCGCCCACACGATGGGCGCCTCGTGGGCCGGCAGGGCCACCGGCACCTGGGGCCGCGTCGGCTGCTTCAGCCTGCAGAGCTACAAACACGCCAACAGCGGCGAGGGCGGGCTGCTCGTCACCGACGACGAGGACATCGCCGCCCAGGCGGTTCTCTTCTCGGGCAGCTACATGCTCTACCGCTCGCACCTCGTGCGGCCAGCCGACGAGGTCTTCGAGCGCTGGAAGTACCTCACGCCCAACTTCAGCCTGCGCATGAGCAACCTGGCCGCAGCCGTCGCACGGCCGCAGCTCGGCGCGCTGCTGGCCGACCGTGGCCAGCGCTGGAACCAGCGCTACGCCTGGATGGTGGCGGCGCTGGACGGCGTGCCGCACCTGCGCCTGCCGCTGCGGCCCGCCGACGAACAGTACGTCGCGAGTTCGATCCAGTTTTCGCTGCCCGACCTGTCACCCGCTGACATTGCGCGCTTCATCGCGGGCTGTGCCGCCCTGGGCGTGCACATCAAGTGGTTCGGGGCCGCCGAGCCGGCGGGCTTCACCAGCGTGTGGACCCACTGGCGCTACTTCGGCGAAGTGCAATCATTGCCGAACGCCGAGCGCGTGCTGCGCGGCTTGTGCGACATGCGCCTGCCGCTGTCGCTGTCTCATGCTGACTGCGTCGCGATCGCCGATGTGATGCGCAGCACCCTGCACGATCTGGCCACGCCCTGACCCTTCGAGAGCACCGCCATGAAGCTCGCCGTGCCAGCCTTGCCACGCATCGACAGCCTGTTCGCGCTGACGGGCCGCGTGGCACTGGTCACCGGCGGCGCCTCAGGCATCGGCCTGGCCATCGCGCAGGCGCTGGCCGGTGCGGGCGCCGATATGGTCTTGTGCAGCCGCCGCGCCGCGCTGCTGAGGCAGGCGTGCGACGCACTGCAGGCGGCCGGCGCGCGCGCTGCATTCATCGAAGCCGACCTGGCCGACCGTTCGTCGCTGGCCGATGTGGCCACCGCGAGCGCGCAGCCCTTTGGTGCCCCGGACATTGTGGTGCACGCGGCCGGCATGAACCGCCGGCAGCCCTGGGCCGAGGTCGATGACGCGGCCTGGGACGAACAGCTCGACGTCATGCTGGCAGCGCCGTTCTTTCTGTCGCGGGCGCTCGTGCCCGCGATGCGCGCACGTGGCTGGGGCCGCATCATCGCCATCGCTTCGCTGCAATCGGTACGCGCCTTCGACCACAGCATTCCGTACGGCGCCGTCAAAGGCGGGGTGGTACAGCTGGTCCGCGGCATGGCGCAGGCCTGGTCGGCACACGGCATCACCGCCAACGCCATCGCGCCGGGCTTCTTCCCCACTGCGCTCACCGGCTCGGTCTACGACGATCCGGCGCGCCTGCAAGCCATCTGCGCCCAGACCGCGGCCGGCCGCACCGGCGAGCTGGCCGATCTGCACGGTGCCGCGATCTTCCTGGCCAGCCCGGCGGGCGCCTACATCACCGGCCAGACGCTCTTTGTCGATGGCGGCTTCACGGCCAAATGAGAACCCCATGCAAGCACTTGTCTTCACCGCCCCGTACACCGTCGAGTTGCATGCCGTGGCCGAACCCGTCGTCCGCGAAGGCAGCCTGCGCCTGCGCGTGGATGCCGTCGGTATCTGCGGTTCCGACCTGCATGCCTTCAAGGGCCACGACCCGCGTCGTGTGCCGCCGATGGTGCTCGGGCACGAGTTCGTCGGCACCGCGCTCGACGGCGCGCAGGCGGGGCAGCGCTACACCGCCAACCCGCTCGTCAGCTGCGGCGCTTGCCGCTGGTGCCGCCAGGGTCGCGGCAACCTGTGCAGCGAGCGCAGCATGATCGGCATGAACCTGCCCGGCGCGTTCGCCGAGCAGTTGCTGGTGCCCGAGCGCTGCCTGGTGCCGGTGCCCGAGGGTCTGGCCGACCGCGCTGCGGCACTGGCCGAGCCGGCGGCAACCGTGGTGCACGCGCTGGCGCTCGCCGGGCGCGTGGCCACCCAACCACTGCACGACACGCGTGCACTGGTGCTGGGTGCCGGTGCCATCGGCCTGCTGGCTGCGCTGCTGCTGCGCTCGCGCGGCGTGGCCGTCTTGCAGGTGGTGGAGACCAACCCGCTGCGCGCCCAGGCGTTGCACGCGGCCACCGGACTGTCCGCGGTGGACGCCGGTGCGGTCGAACCGACTGCTTTCGACCTGGTGTTCGACGCCGTCGGCGTGGCCGCCACGCGCGACATCGCCATCGCCGCCGCCGCGCCCGGCAGCGTGGTGGCGCATGTCGGACTGGGCGACTGGGGCAGCGCTCTGGATTGGCGCGCGCTGACGCTGCGCGAAATCACGCTGATCGGCTGCTACACCTACACCACCGCCGATCTGCACGCCGCCGTGGCGGCGCTTGCCGCCGGAGACTTCGGCGACCTCGCCTGGGTCGAGGAGCGACCGTTGCGCGAAGCTGCTTCGGCCTTCGACGACCTCGTCGCCGGCCGCGTGGCCGGCGCAAAGGTCCTGCTTCGGCCTGGCGCATGAACGTCACGCTGGCCTGGTGTGGATGGTGCAGATTCGCCGGCCTGCGCCGCCGCCTTGATGCCGCCTTGATGCCGCATTGAGCCCATCGTGTTCGACATCCTGATCCACGGCGGCGAGGTCATCGACGGCAGCGGCAGCGCCGCGTTCGCAGCCGACGTCGGCCTGCTGGGCGATCGTGTCGCGGCGGTGGGCGACTTGCGCGCAGCGGCGGCCGGGCTGCGGCTGGACGCGAACGGCTTGACCGTCGCGCCCGGCTTCATCGACATCCACACCCACTCCGACTTCACGTTGCTGGTCGATGGCCGCGCCGACAGCCAGGTCTGCCAGGGCGTCACGACCGAGGTCATCGGCCAATGCGGCTTCAGCGCCGCGCCGATGGGCGAGCCCGCCGATGCCAGCCACCTGATCGGCCACGTGGAGGCCGGCGTGCCGCTGGACTGGCGCAGCTTCGGCGACTACCTGGAGCGGCTGCAGCAGGCGCAGCCGGCAGTCAACGTGGCGGCCTTCGTCGGCCACGGTGCGCTGCGGCGGGCGGCCACTGATGGCAGCATCGCGACGCTGCGGTCGCTGGCCGAGCAGGCCTTCGACGACGGTGCCGTTGGGCTGTCCACCGGGCTCGAGTACTGGCCCGGCAGCGAAGCGCCGGAGCGCGAGATCGAGGCGCTGGCCGCCGTGGCCGGACGGCGCGGCGGCCTGTATGCCACCCACGTGCGCAACCGCGACATCGACTGCGGGCTGGGTTTCGCCGAAGCCATCCGCACCGCCCGCCGTGCCGGCGCGCGCTTGCAGATCTCGCACATCCAGCCCAAGTTCGGCGCGCCCCCGAATGCCATGGTCGACGCGCTGGCGATGCTGGAGCAGGCCCGCAGCGAGGGTGTCGACGTGGCTTTCGACGTCATCCCGCACGACTGGAGCCACACGGTGGTGGTGGCCATGCTGCCCGCCTGGGCCCGCGAGGGTGGCCAGGCGCAGACCCTGGCACGCCTGAAAGACCCGGCGCAGCGAGAGCGCATGAAACACAACCCGCGCCCGATCTGGCGCCTGGTGAGCGAAGGGCGCTGGGAGCGCATCGTGTTGCTGCGATCGGTGGCCAACGCCCCGCTGGTGGGGCTGGACTTCGAATCGATCGGGCGCCTGCGCGGCGTCGACCCGCACGATGCGGCGTTCGACCTGCTCGTCCAGGAGGGCGCCGGACTCGAGCAGTTGATGTGGACCTCGCGCAACTTCGACGACGCCGACATCTGCCTGTGCCTGCAACAGGCGCAGTGCAGCGTGATGTCCGACACACTGGCGGTGTCTCGCCGCGGGCCCTTGCGGGACGTCATCGGCTCACTCAGCGGCTACGGCTGGACGGCACGGCTGATCGGTCACTACGCGCGCGATCGTGGTGTGCTGACGCTGGCGCAGGCAATCCATCGCATCACGGGCCGGCCGGCCGAGCGGCTCGGGCTGGCACACCGCGGGCGGCTGCGCGAAGGCGGCTTCGCCGACATCGTCGTGCTGGACCCGGCACGGGTGCAGGACAACGCCACGTTCGCGCTGCCGGCGGCGCACCCGAGCGGCTTCGTCCACGTGCTGGTGAACGGGCGGCCAGTGGTCTGCAACGGCGCGCGCAACGAAGAACGTCCGGGCCGCGTGCTGCGTCGCGAGCCGTAGGCTTCACAGGCGATTTCGAGTTGCATGTGGCCGCCTCCGGAGGGTTGCCGTCAGGGCGCGAACATCGCTTGAAAGGTCTGCAGCGTCGCGCCCAGGGTGGCCGGGCGCAGCGCGCCCAAGCGCTTGACCAAGCGCGCACGGTCCAGCGTTCGGATCTGGTCCAGCACGATCAATCCGTGCTTGCCCTGGAACGTAAGTGCAATACGAAAGTGTGCTGGCCGTGAGCCGGTGGTCATGGGTGCCACGATGACGGTGCGCAAGTGTGCGTTCATTTCGTCGGGTGAGATCACAACGCAAGGGCGCGTCTTCTGAATCTCGCTACCCACTGTCGGATCGAGTTGGGCCAACCAGATCTCGCCGGTCTTCATCACCAGACCAGTTTGTTGTCACCTTCGTTCGCGAACTCGGGCCAGACCAATGCGTCGTCGCCCGACCCGGCCAGACGGCGTGCGTCTTCAGCCCAGCCCTCGCGCGGGTTGCGACGAACGGGGCGGATCTCGATCACACCCGCGCGCACCTGCAGGTCGGCCGAACCTTCGAGGCCCACCTGGTTCAGGATGGGCTTGGGGATCAGCACACCTTGCGAATTTCCCATCTTGCGAATGGATACTTCCATGATCGACTCCGGTACGACGTAGTAAGCACAATGGTAGCACTACGATGGCGGACGCTCATCGGCCGTAGCGGCGCCGCATGAGACGAATCCGGATTCGACGAGCGCGCCTTCACGCGACCATGATGCTCATGGCCGGCATGACGCCAGCCTTCTGCGCGAAGCAGTTGGGGCACTCGGTGGAGATGTTCCTTCGCACGTATGCGAAGTGGATCAGCGGCGGGCAGAACGCGTTGGAGATGAACCGCCTGGAGACGGATTCTTGGGGTGGCTGATGGGACTCGAACCCACGACGACCAGAATCACAATCTGGGACTCTACCAACTGAGCTACAGCCACCGAAGAGCCGCGAAGTATAGCGAGCGCGATCACTGGAGCTTCAGGGTGCCGCAGCCGATGCAGCAGCGGCAGCTACGGCCGTTTCCATCACCACCACCCGGTAGCGCTTCTTCAGAGCGGCCAGGTAGGCATCCGACTCGGCCGTCCCCCAGGCTTGCGCGTACTGCGCATTCAGCTGCCCGTCGCCACCGGGCACCTCCTCGCGCGGCAGCACGCGCAACACCTTCATCACGACGTGGCCGAGTTGCGGTACCTCCACGCCTTCGAGCACCGGCAGCTTGCCGGGGTCGGCACGCAGCATCGCATCGATCAGCGCGCGCGGCAGGCCCTGGCTTTGCGCGCGCGACACGGTGATCGTTTCGGGCAAGGCCTCGCCGGGCTTGGCCTTCAGCGTCGCGAGCAAGGCTTCGCCGTCCTTCCTCGCCAGCGCCGCAGCCTGCTCGGCCACCACACGCTCGCGCACTTGGGACTTCACTTCGGCCAGCGGCAGTGCACGCGCCGGCTGGTGCTGCACGATGCGCGCCGAGATCAACTGGTTGGGCCCGACTTCCACCGCCTCGGTGTTGCGCTTGTTGCGCACCACATCGTTGCTGAACACCGCCGCCAACAGCTTGGGTGACGCCAGCGCGCCTGAGGTGCCGGGCTTCGGCTCGCGTTGCACGGTGGCGCTCTTCTTCTCCAGCTTGAGCTTGTCGATGGCCGGCTGCAGGCTGTCCGGCTGTTCGTAGACGATGGCGGTGAACTTCTCGGCCTCCTCGGCGAAGCGGCGCTGCGCCAGGCTCTTGCGCACTTCCAGGCCGATCTCCGCACGCACCGCGTCCAGCGGTTTCTTCGTGCCGCCGCGGATGCCGGTGAGCTGCAGGATGTGGTAGCCGAAGTCGGTCTCGACGACGTTGCTGATCTCGCCTTCCTTCATCGCGAACATCGCGTCGTCGAAGGGCTTGACCATCGCGCCGCGGCCGTTGAAATCGAGGTCTCCGCCGCGCTCGGCCGAGCCCGCGTCCTGCGAGTGCTTGCGCGCCAGCGCAGCGAACGACTTGGGATTCTTGCGCACGTCGGCCAGCAGCTCTTCGGCGCGCACCTTGGCTTTCTCCTTGTCGGCCGCGGGCATCGATGCCTCCGCCTTGACGAGGATGTGGCTGGCGCGGCGCTCTTCGGCCGTGGTGTAGCGCGAGGCGTTCTGCTCGTAGTAGTCGGCGAGTTCCTTGTCGCTCACCGTGATGCCCTTCATCAGCGTTTCGAGGTCGAGCATCACGTACTCGATGGAGGCTTGTTCGGGGGCCTTGAACTCGGCTTCGTGGCTCTTGTGGAAGGCCTCCAACTCGGCATCGCTGGGGTTCACCTTGGTCAGGTACTTGGCGAGTTCGAAGCGCTGCAACTGCACTTCGCGCCGTTGCAGCAAGGCCCCGAGTGCTGCCGAGGCCGCCGAAGCCGGTGAGAACGCCGTGCCGCCCACACCGCCGAGCACCTGCTTCATCGCCAGCTCCTGGCGCAGCTGCTGCGCGAAGAGGGCCGAACTCATGCCACGAGCGGCGAGCAAGGCCTTGTTCACGCTGCCGTCGGCGTTGCGCAGGCCGGCGAACTGCGGGTCGCTGGCGAAGAGCCGCTGCAAGCGCTCGTCGCTCGGCGCCAGCACCATCTTGTCGGCAGCCACGAGCAGCACGCGGTCGCGAATCAGGCCATCCAGCGTCTGGCGCTTCATCTCCGGGGTATCGAAGAGCTTCACGTCCACGCCCTGCATCTGACCGCGCAGGCGTTCGATGTTGCGCTGGTGCGCCGCGTCCCATTCGGCGCGCGAGACGCTGCGGCCGTCGACCTTGGCGACATCGCGTGCGCCTTCCTCCATGAAGCTGCTGTAACCCTGCACGCCGAAGAACACGAACGACGGAAAGATCAGCAGCAGCATCAGGCCGAGCATCAAGCGGGAGTGCGTGCGGACGAATTCGAACATGCGAAGCCCATCGAGAAACGACGAAGGCGAACCGGGGTTCGCCTCGCACAAGCGGCGGCACGCCGCCGAAAACAGCTTGAGATTCTAGCCGCCGGGTAGCGCGGGCCGGTGGTGGGTGCTGACGGGTTCGAACCGCCGACCTACGCCTTGTAAGGGCGCCGCTCTGCCAGCTGAGCTAAGCACCCCGGCCGCGACCCGCGCCGGCCACGCCGGCACGGATCAGCCCCTGCACTCGCGATCTGCTCGGGCCTTCGC
This sequence comes from Rubrivivax sp., assembly GCA_031400795.1. Classification (GTDB taxonomy): domain Bacteria; phylum Pseudomonadota; class Gammaproteobacteria; order Burkholderiales; family Burkholderiaceae_C; genus Rubrivivax. The sequence goes on from JANNQO010000199.1 coordinate 8,829, forward strand.
CAGACACGGGGCCCTGAGCAGTCAGGGCCTCGTGTCCGGGCTCAGTTCAGATGATCCTTGAGCGCCTTGCCCGGACGGAACTTCGGCACCTTGGCCGACTTGATCTTGATCGATGCGCCGGTGCGCGGGTTGCGGCCGGTGCGCGCCGCGCGCTTGGCCACTGCGAAGGTGCCGAAGCCGGCGATCGTCACGCTGCCGTTCTTCTTCAGCGTCGTCTTCACGCCGCCGATGATCGCCTCCAACGCTCGCGATGCGGCGGCCTTGGAAACGTCCGCCTGCTTGGCAATGTGTTCGATCAGTTCCGTCTTGTTCACGTAGGTACCCCCTCTGGGTGTCTCGGCTGTCTTGGGAAGATGCGCTCGCTTGTCGGGTCGAGGCCGGTGTTCAAAGAGCCTCCAGGCACGGCGATTTCATTACAGCCGCGGCCTCAGGATCGTGTCAAGCGGGAGAACGATTCTATTCGTTGTGCCGCGGATGAAGCCTTGTGCAGCGGGCACCGGATCATGAGACTTCCCCACGGAAGAAGCTGCTCATCTCGCCGAGCAGATCGGCGGGCACCTCTTCTGCGATGTAGTGGCCGCAAGGCAGCGCCCTGCCGCTGGCGCTCACGGCGCAGGCTTGCCACAGGCGCATCACGTCGAAGCAGCGGCCGACCACGCCCTGCTCGCCCCACAACACGCGCAGCGGCATGGCCAGTCGGTGGCCCGCGGCGCGGTCGGCGCGGTCATGTTCGAGATCGATGCCTGCCGACGCGCGGTAGTCCGCGCAGATCGAGGCTGCGCTGCCGGGAATGTTCACGCAGCGCCGGTACTCGGACAGCGCCGCCGGGTCGAACACCGCGAGCCCTGCCTGGCGGCGGACCATCACGTCGTTCACGTAGGCGGTCGGGTCGGCTTCGATCAGCCGTTCCGGCAGCGGCGCAGGCTGGATCAGAAAGAACCAATGCCAGTAGGCGCGGGCGAAAGCGTCGCTCGTGCCTTCGTACATCGCCAGCGTCGGCGCTATGTCCAGCAGCATGAGTCGCGTCACGGCCTGTGGGTGGTCGAGCGCGAGGCGATGCGCGACCCGGGCACCGCGGTCGTGTGCACAAATGGCGAACCGCTCATGGCCGAGCGAGCGCATCAGAGCGAGCAAGTCCTGCGCCATCGCTCGCTTGCTGTAGGCCGCCGCATCGCTGCCCGCCGCCACGCGCTCGGAGTCGCCGCAGCCGCGCAGGTCGGGCAGCACCAGGCTGAAGCGCTCGGCCAACGCCGGCGCGACGCGGTGCCACATCGCCGAAGTCTGCGGGTGGCCGTGCAGCAGCAACAGCGGCGGGCCGCTGCCGCCCAATCGGTGGTGGATCAGCGCGCTGTGTGGCGCGCTGGTGGCGGAAGCGAATCCTTCGAACATGAACCGATTCTGTGCGCGGCGGTCGGCCCCGTGGCCACTCAATTCGGCGCCCGCTTCGGCAGCGCGACCACCAGCCACACCCCCAGGGCGGTCAGCGCCAGCCCAGCGAGCACCGGCGCGCCGAGCGGCTCGTCGAACATCCACCATGCCATCAATGCGGTACAGGGCGGCACCAGGTACATCAAGCTCGTCACCGACGTTGCCGCCCCGCGCTGGATCAGCAGGTACAGCAGCGAGCTGCCACCCAGCGTCAGCACCAGCACCGACCAGGCCATCGCCAACACCAGTTCAGGATGCAACTCGACTTGGCCCGGTTCGAGCCATGCGATCGGCAACGAGACCCCCAACGCCGCGATCAGTTGCACGAGGTTGGCGGTGCGCACGTCACAGGGCGCGACGAATCGCTTCTGATACAGCGTACCGGCGGTGATGCTCAGCAGCGCGAAGAGGGCCAGCGCCAGGTTCGAGGCATCGACCTCACCGACGCCGAGCTTGCGCCAGACCACCAGCAGCAGGCCAGCGAGCCCCAGCCCGAGGCCCGCCCATTGCCGGCCGCTGACGGCGCCTTCACCGCCATCGCCTGGCGAACGGCTCATCCACAGTGCCGTGAGCACCGGCTGCAAGCCGACGATCAGCGCCACCGTGCCGGCCCCCAGCCCGCTCTTCACGGCGGCCCACACGCCGCCCAGGTAGCCAGCGTGCATCAACACACCGGTGGCGGCCAGATGGCCCCATTGCGCCGCCGACCGCGGCCAAGCCGCGCGCGACAAGCCGATCCACACGAGGAACGCCAGCACCGACAACGCGTAGCGCCACGACAGGAAACCGAGTGGCGGCGCGTGTGGCATGCCCAGCCGTGCCACGACGAAGCCGGTACTCCAGATGAGCACGAACACCACGGGCATGGCGCGCAGCAGCTGCGCTTGCCGACCGGCAGCCGCGGTCATCGGGCGCGCGCGCGAATCTCGGGGATCGCCTTGCGCAGGTAGTACACCATCGACCAGACGGTGAGCACGGCTGCAATCCAGATCAGCCCGGTGCCCCACAGCCGCGTGTCGATGATGCCGAACAGCGCGCCGTCGTAGAGCAGGAACGGAATGGCGATCATCTGCACGGTGGTCTTGGCCTTGCCGACCCGGTGCACCGCCACGCTGCGCGACGCGCCGATCTGTGCCATCCACTCGCGCAGCGCAGAGATGGCAATCTCACGGCCGATGATGATCAGCGCGAGCAGCGCGTTGACGCGATCCAGCTGCAACAGGATGAGCAGCGACGCGCAGATCAGGAACTTGTCGGCCACCGGATCGAGAAACGCACCGAACGACGAGGTCTGGTTGAGCTTGCGCGCCAGCCAGCCGTCCAGCCAATCGGTGAGCGCGAAGAAGACGAACATCACCGTGGCCGCCAGGTTGCGCGTGGCGGCGTCGATCGGCAGGTAGTACACCCCGACGATGAGCGGGATCGCCGCGATGCGCGCCCAGGTCAGCAACGTCGGGACGGTGAGGAACATGGGCCGATTCTGCCGGAGCGGTGGGTCGCGCTACTGCCCATCGAGCGTGCGTGGCTTGAATCGGCGATCGTTGTCGAACAAAAACGTCTCGGTGAACTTCCAGGGTCGCGGCAAGCGCGAGACGCTGCTGAATGGCGCGGCGCGACGAACGGCGTCCATCGCCAGCTGCACGGTGTCCAGCGCTTGACCGGGCCGGCGCAGCACGTCGATGCGGCGGATGCTGCCGTCGCCGTTGAGTTCGACCTCGAGCACGGGAATGGCCAGCAGCGGCTCCGGCGGGCGGCCCAGGTAGGTGGCATGCGGATTGGCCTGCACCAGGCGCCGCGCGGCCAGTTGCCGAAACTCGTCCCAACTGCGGGCCGAAGCCATCGGCGACAGTGCAGCGGCGGCCGGCGGCGCGGCGGGCGGAGGTGCCGGCGGCGCGGGCCGCGTAACGGTCGGCGTGGGAGGAGCAGGCGGCGCCGGCGGCGGGGCCGGCGACGAGCAGGCCGTCACCAGCATCATCAGACACAAGCTCCTGAAACAGACGTTCACACGCTCAACGCAAGGCACGATAGATCTCCTCGGCCAGGTCTTTGGAAATGCCCTCGACGCTGGCCAGATCGTCGACCCCCGCCGCAGCCACGCCACGCACCCCGCCGAAACGCTGCAGCAGCCGCGCGCGCTTTTTCGGCCCGACGCCGGCGATGTCCTCCAGCCGGCTGCCGCCGGTGCGCACGCTGGCGCGCCTGGCGCGCATGCCGGTGATGGCGAAGCGGTGTGCCTCGTCACGGATCTGCGCCACCAGCATCAGCGCCGCCGAGTCGTGGCCGAGCCAGACCTTGTCGCGGCCATCGGCGAAGACAAGCTCCTCCAGGCCCACCTTGCGCCCTTCGCCCTTCTCGACGCCGGCGATGATCGACAGGTCCAGGCCGAGTTCCTCGAAGACCCCGCGCGCCATGGCCACCTGGCCGCGACCGCCGTCCACCAGCACCAGGCCGGGCATGCGCGCCACACCGCCTTGTGCCACCACTTCGGCGAGCTTGGCGTAGCGTCGGTTCAGCACCTGGCGCATCGCCGCGTAGTCGTCACCGCCGGTGATGCCGGCGATGTTGAAGCGGCGGTACTGGTCGCTGCGCATCTGGTGGTTCTCGTAGACCACGCACGAGGCCTGCGTCGCCTCGCCGGCGGTGTGGCTGATGTCGAAACACTCGATGCGCAACTGGTCCGGGTCGGCGATCTCGATCTCCAGCGCGTCGATCAGGGCGCGCGTGCGTTCGCGCTGCGAGCCTTCGTCGGCGAGCAGCCGCGCCAGCGCGAGTTCGGCGCCGCGCTGCGCCATCTCCAGCCAGATGCGGCGTTGCTCGCGCGGCTGGTGCTGGCAGCGCACCTTCACGCCGGCCATCTCGGAGAGCGTGCCGATCAGCTCGGGGTCGACCGGGTGGCTGAGCAGCAACCAGGGCGGCACGCTTTGGCCGATGTAGTGCTGCGCGACGAAGGCTTCGAGCACGGCACTTTCGATCGAGCGTTCGGCCGAGCGATCGCCACGTTCATCGGCCTCCTCGGCCGACATAGCCGCACCGTCGTCGACATGGGCCGGAAAGTACGCCCGGTCGCCCAGGTGCCGGCTGCCGCGCACCATCGCCAGGTTCACGCAGGCCCGGCCACCGGCCACCTTCACCGCGAGGATGTCGACATCGGCGTCGGCCGCCGACAGGCTGCTCGCGTCCACCGCCTGCTGGTGCAGCACGCGCGACAGCGCACCGATGCGGTCGCGCACGTCGGCGGCACGCTCGTATTCAGTGGCATCCGCAAATCTCATCATGTCGGACTGCAACTCGTCGATGACCTGTTGCGCCTGGCCGAGCAGGAACCGCTCGGCAGCGTTCACGTCGCGCTCGTACGCGGCGGGTGTGATCAGGCTCACACAGGGGCCCGAACAGCGGTGGATCTGGTACAGCAGGCACGGCCGCGAGCGGTTGGCGAACACCGTGTCTTCGCAGCTGCGCAGCTTGAAGACCTTCTGCACGAGCTGGATCGTGTCCTTCACCGCCCAGGCGTTCGGGTAGGGGCCGAAGTAGCGGTGCTTTCGGTCCACCGCGCCGCGGAAGTAGGCCACACGAGGGAACGCATGGGTGACGATCTTCAGATACGGATAGCTCTTGTCGTCCCGAAACAGGATGTTGAACTTCGGGTGCAAGGTCTTGATGAGATTGTTCTCAAGCAGCAGCGCCTCGGCTTCGCTGCGCACCACGGTGGTTTCCAGTCGCGCGATGCGGAGCACCATTTGGCCGATGCGCGTGCCGCCATGGTCCTTGTGGAAGTAGCTCGAGACGCGCTTCTTCAGCTGGCGTGCCTTGCCGACGTAGAGCACGCCGCCCTGGGCATCGAAGTAGCGGTAGACACCGGGCAGCATCGGCAGCGCGACCACCTCGGCGAGCAGGCGCTCGCGCTGCGCGCCGTCGGTGTCGGGGGTGGTCTGCATGGGCGTGGCATTGTGCCGCGGGCGACAATCGCAGCCATGCGCTGGGACCTGTTCTGCCGCGTGATCGACAACCACGGCGACCTCGGCGTGTGCTGGCGGCTGGCCTGCGACCTTGCGTCGCGCGGCGAGGCGGTGCGCTTGTGGATCGACGATGCGTCCGCGCTGGCGTGGATGGCACCCGCCGGGCAAACCGGCGTGCAGGTCATCGACTGGCGCGCGCCGGCGCGGACACCCGGCGAGGTGGTCATCGAACTTTTCGGCTGTGATCCGCCGGAGAGTTTCGTCGCGGCAATGGCCGCCGCCGGGACCCCGCCGTTGTGGATCAACCTCGAGTACCTCAGCGCCGAATCCTGGGTCGAGCGCTCGCACCGGCTGCCGTCGCCACAAGGCGCGGGCGCAGCGGGCGGCTTGCTGAAGTGGTTCTTCTTCCCCGGGTTCACAGCGGCCACCGGCGGCCTGCTTCGCGAACCGGGTGTGCTCGCAACGCGGCAAGGATTCGATCGTCAGCCGTGGCTGGCCGCGCGCGGCTGGGCACCGCAAGCGGGTGAGCGCCTGGTCAGCCTCTTCTGCTACCCCGACGCGCCTACCGATGCCTTGTCGGCAGCCTTGGCCGATGCCCCCACGCTGCTGCTGCTGTGCGGTGGCGCGCGTGCTCCGACATCAGCTTCGCTGGCGCTGCGCTGCGCCGCGCTGCCCTGGCTCAGCCAGCCCGACTACGACCGGCTGCTGTGGAGCTGCGATCTGAACTTCGTGCGCGGCGAAGACTCGCTGGTGCGCGCGCTGTGGGCCGGCACGCCCTTCGTCTGGCAGCTGTATCCGCAGCACGACGGCGTGCACGCCACCAAGCTGGCGGCTTTCGCAAGGGTGTTCGGGTCGGCGCGCGTGCACGGGCTCGATGTGTTGTGGCGACGCTGGAATGGCCTCGAGCCAGGACCGCTGCTGTTGCCCGACGCGACATCCTGGCGCGCGGCGAGCGAGTCGTTCCGCTCAGCTCTGCTGGGTCAGGACGACCTCGTCACCCGACTGCTCGGATTCGCCCGGGACAGGCTGCACAGCCCCGCAAACGCCCTCCGCTGCTAGAATTTCGGGTTTTGCGCGTCGTGCGCCCGCCCTCAGGAATCGCCATGAAACTCGCACAGGAAATCCGCGCCGGCAACGTCATCATGCAGGGCAAAGACCCGATGGTCGTGCTGAAGACCGAGTACAGCCGCGGCGGCCGTGGTGCCGCCACGGTGCGCATGAAGATGAAGAACCTTCTGAACAGCGCCGGCGCCGAACTCGTCTTCAAAGCCGACGACAAGATGGACCAGATCGTGCTGGACAAGAAGGACTGCACGTACACCTATTTCGCCGACCCGATGTACGTCTTCATGGACGCCGACTACAACCAGTTCGAGGTCGAGGCCGAGAACATGGGCGACGCCATCTCTTACCTCGACGACAACATGACCGTCGAAGTCGTGTTCTACGACGGCAAGGCGATCTCGGTCGAGTTGCCGACCACCGTGGTGCGCAAAATCGTCACCGAGCCGGCAGTGAAAGGCGACACCTCGGGCAAGGTGATGAAGCCGGCCAAGCTGGTCGGCACGGGCTTCGAGATCGCCGTGCCCCTGTTCGTCGAAAACGGCGACAAGATCGAGATCGACACGCGCACGCACGAGTACCGCAAGCGGGTCTGATCGCTTCACCGCACGCATGACGGGGCACCTTCGGGTGCCCTTGGTGTTTTTCGCGGCATGATGGCCCGCATGGCCTTCGACTTCGACGCTGCTGTCACCGCGCCCTTTCGCATGCAACCCGGGCTGCGCCGGCTTGCGCCGGGCGCGACGCAGCTGACGCCGCTGGCGCCCGGTTCCCGCCATCAGCGCGAGAAGCTCGGGGTGCTGTCGTCGTTCGCCGCCGAATCGCTGATCGCCGTGCAAGGATTCGATGCCGGGCCGGCACTGAACGCGCTGTGCCGGCTGGCTGCCGCAGAACATCCCGAAGACTTCGCCTGGGATGGGGATCAGGCACTGGCCCGCAGGCTCGGCGTGGCGGCGTCGCGCGACGGGCGCTTCGAGCAGCGCGCCGCGGGCGCCTTCGGGCTCGGCGACGAGATCGGCCGCGGCCTGGCAGGGATCGCACCCGAATGGCGACTCGCGGCGCTGCTGTGTTTGGCCTTCGCCGAAGACTTCGCGATCGTCGATGGCGATGACGGCACCATCCCGTGGCTCGCCGTTGTGCTGCCGTCGTTCTGGGCGCCGGCCGAAAAGGTCGGGCGCCACTTCACGCAGGTGCATGCGCCGGTGGCCGACAACACGCTGCTGCTCAAGGCCGCGGCCGGGCTGATCGCCACGATCACCGGCAGCGAGCCCTGGGAGCGCTTCGTGTGGACGATCACGGCGCATTCGCGCTTGCACGCGCACCCGGCCCATGTCGACCCGCGGCGCTGGGCATTGGTCGATCTCGAAAGACTCATGCAGCAGGCCTGGTTTCGCAGCGAGCGCCAAAGTTTCATCGCTGTGCCCGGGCGGCGGCAGGCGGTGTTCACGATCGCCGTCGACGTGCAGCCGCTGCTCGAGGTGGCGAACGTGCCCCACCGGGCGAAGGCGTTGCACGACGCAGTGGCCTCGATGAGCCCCGCCGTTCTCGACTACCGCGGGCTGACCGCGGTGCGCGAGCCGCTGCTGCGGGCACTGTCGATGCTCGCCTCATGAAGACCTCGCCGATCCGCCCGGCGCAGATTGACTTCGGCACACTGCCGCGCGCGCCCCAGTTCGGCGACGTCTATCACCCGCGCATCGGTGCGCGGGCGCAGGCCGAGCATGTCTTTCTGGGCGGCAGCCGGTTGCCGCAGCGCTGGGCGGGCCAGGCACGGTTTGCGATCCTGGAGACCGGCTTCGGCCTGGGCAACAACTTCCTCGCCACCTGCGCCGCGTGGTGCGCCGACCCTGATCGCTGCCGGCAGCTGGTCTTCGTTTCGATCGAAGCCCATCCCCCGAGCTTGGACGATCTGCGTCGTGCCCATGCCGGCGGTCCCTGGCCCGATCTGGCCCAGGCCCTCATCGACCAATGGCCGCCGGCCGTGCCGAACCTGCACTCGCTCAGCTTCGAGAAAGGTCGCGTGCAACTCGTGCTGGCGCTGGGCGAGGTGCGCACGGTGCTGCCCGTCTTGCGCGGCGAGTTCGATGCGTTCTTTCTCGATGGATTTTCGCCGTCGTGCAACCCGGCGATGTGGGATGTGCGCGTCATCAAGGCCTTGGCACGTCGCGCCGCGCCCGGGGCCACCGCCGCCACCTGGAGCGTGGCGCGTTCGCTGCGCGACGACCTCGGCTCGGTGGGCTTCGAGGTGCGACGCCAGCCCGGCATCGGCGGCAAGCGCAGCGTGTTGAGCGCGAGCTTCGCGCCCCGCTTCGTGCCCAAGCGCGCGTTGCGCGAGGAGGCGCGCCCGCCGCCGGCCACCGCAGTGGTGATCGGCGCCGGCCTGGCTGGAGCCTGGGTCGCGTGGAGTCTGGCGCGCCGCGGCGTTGCGGTGACGGTGATCGATCGCCACGCCGAGCCGGCACAGGAAACATCGGGCAACGCCGCCGGCCTCTTCCACGGCACGCTGCACGCCGACGACGGCGTTCACGCCAGGCTGCACCGCGCCGCGGCGTTGCTCGTGCAGCGCGTGTTGCGGCCCTGGTTTGCGGCTGGAGAAGTCGCGGGCGCAGCCGACGGGCTGTTGCGCGTGGAGGTCGCCGGTTTGGCGGCGATGCAGGCCCTGATCGAGCGCCACGGCGTGCCGCCCGACTACGCGCAGGCGCTGTCACCCGAGGCGGCGTCGCAGCGCGCCGGCGTGCGCCTCACCCTCCCGGCCTGGTGGTTCGGCGGCGGCGGATGGGTCGACCCGCGCGGGCTGGTGCGGCGTTTGTTGAACGAGGCCGGCGTGCGCTTCGTCGGCGCTCGTGCGGTGACCCGCCTGCTGCGTCAGCCCCCGGGCTGGGGCGCCGTCGATGAACGAGGCGGCGTGCCGGCCAGTGGCGAGGTGGTGGTGCTGGCCTGCGCCGCCAGCAGCGACACACTCGCCGACGCACATGGCCTGGCGGACTGGCCAATCGACAACATGCGCGGCCAGGTGAGCTGGTGGCCCACCTGGCACAGCGGCCCGGCGCTGCCGATCGCCGGCGACGGCTATGCGATACGACTGCGCACCGCGGATGGCTCACCGGCCGGCCTGATGTGCGGTGCCAGCGCCCAGCCGGGCGACCCGGGTGGCGAGGTACGCGAGGCCGACCACACCTTCAATCGCCAACGTTTGACTCGACTGACCGGCTTGCGGCCGGCGACATCACTGCGCTGGCAGGGACGCGTGGGCTGGCGTTTGCAGACCGCGGATCGCTTGCCGATCGTGGGTGCTGCTGCAGCGCGAGATGCCGCCGAAGGCAGGCGCAGCGACCAGGTCCGCTTCGTCACGCGCGTGCCGGGGCTTTTCGTCAGCACCGCGTTCGGCGGTCGCGGCATAGCGCTCGCGGCGCTGGCCGGCGAGCTGCTCGCCGCGCAGATCTGCGGCACGCCGTGGCCGCTGGAGGCCGACCTGGCCGATGCGATCGACCCGGCGCGCTGGCTCGTTCGGTCGGCGCGGCGCACCGCCGAAGCGGCGCGCAAGGCCTAGACCTCTAGAACTGCAAGCGCCGCACGCCGTCGGCTGTGCCCAGCAAGCAAACCCGTGCGCGGTTGCGCGCGAAGATGCCGACCGTCACGACACCGGGCCACTGGTTGATTTCGGCCTCCAGCGCCACGGGATCGGTGATGCGCAAGCCACGCACATCCAGAATCGGGTGGCCGTTGTCGGTGAGCAGGCCGTCGCGCATCGTGGCTGTGCCGCCGAGTGCCGCGAAGCGCCGCACCAACTGCGCCGCAGCCATGTCGATCACTTCCACCGGCAGCGGGAAGATACCGAGCACGGACACCAGCTTGGACTGATCGACGATGCAGACGAAGCGCTCGGCCAGATCGGCGACGATCTTCTCGCGCGTCAGCGCCCCCCCGCCGCCCTTGATCATGTGGCCTTGACCGTCGATCTCGTCGGCGCCATCGACATAGACGGGAATGCGCGTCACCGAGCCCGCGTCGAGCACGTCGATGCCAAGGCCACGCAGCCGCCGGCTGCTCTGCTCGGAACTCGATACGGCGCCGGCGAAGCGCTGCTTGACCGTCGCCAGCGCGTCGATGAAGTGGTTCACGGTCGAGCCCGTGCCCACGCCGACCACGCTGCCCGGCACCAACTCGTCGAGGGCGGCGCGGCCGACCAGCGCCTTCAGTTCATCCTGTGTCATGCGGCGATTATCGAAGGGCCGCTGAGACAATCGCCGCATGCCGCTGTTGCCGTATGCCCTTGCCCGACCCTTCCTCTTCGGCCTCGATCCCGAAGCCGCCCACGACCTGACGCTCACCGCCATCGCCGCGCTGCAGAACACTCCCGCTCAATGCGCGTGGTGGCAGCGGCGGGTGGACGATCCGGTGACCGTGGCGGGACTGCGCTTCCCGAACCGCATCGGCCTGGCCGCCGGCCTGGACAAGAACGGCCGCTGTATCGACGGGCTCGGTGCCATGGGTTTCGGCTTCATCGAAGTCGGCACGGTGACGCCCAAGGCGCAAGTGGGCAACCCGAAACCGCGCATGTTCCGGCTGCCCGAGGCCAGTGCGCTGATCAATCGGCTGGGTTTCAACAACGATGGCCTGGGGGCGTTCATCGCCAACGTGAAGCGCGCACGTTCATTCCGCGCCGGCGGCGGCATCGTCGGCCTGAACATCGGCAAGAACGCCAGCACGCCGATCGAGCGCGCGCTCGACGACTACCTGCTCGGCTTGGCCGGCGTCTACGCGCATGCCGACTACGTGACGGTGAACATCTCGAGCCCGAACACGAAGAATCTGCGCGCACTGCAAAGCGACGAAGCGCTCGATGCACTGCTCGGCGCACTTCAATCGCGGCGCGCCGAGCTGGTCGCCGAACACCGCCGCGACGTGCCGATGTTCCTGAAGATCGCGCCCGACCTCGACGACGCGCAGATCGCAGTGATCGCCGCGACGCTGAAGCACCATCGCGTGCACGGCGTGATCGCCACCAACACGACGCTGGCGCGCGATACCGTGATGGGCCAGCCGAATGCCGCCGAGGCCGGTGGATTGAGCGGGCGGCCCGTGTTCGAGGCCAGCAACCGCGTGATCCGCCAGTTGCGCTCCGCGTTGGGCTCCGGCTTCCCGATCATCGGCGTGGGCGGTGTGCTGAATGCTGCCGATGCGCGCGCCAAGCTCGATGCCGGCGCCGACCTGGTGCAAATCTACACCGGCCTGATCTACAAAGGCCCAGCGCTGGTTTCCGAGGCGGCCCGCGCGCTCCGGGGTTTTCGCGCGCGTGGTGTGTGAAGAGGCACGCGCGCTCAGTGAACTTCGCGCGCGTGGTTGATCGAGTACTTCGGGATCTCGATCGTCACGTCCTGGTCCGACAGGATCGCTTGGCACGACAGCCGTGACGTGGGCGTCAAGCCCCAGGCGCGGTCGAGCAGGTCCTCTTCGCTCTCGTCCATCTCGCCCAGCGACTGCAGGCCCTGCTTCACGATGACGTGGCAGGTGGTGCAAGCGCAGCTCATCTCGCAGGCATGTTCGATGGCGATGCCGTTTTCCAGCAGCGCTTCGCAGATCGACGTACCGCGCGGCGCTTCGATGCTGTCGCCCTCAGGGCAATACTCGGCGTGCGGGAGGATCGTGATGACGGGCATCGTCAGACTTCTTCCACGCGCCGGCCGGCCAGTGCCTGGCGGATGCCCTGGTTCATGCGCAGCGCGGCGAAGGCTTCGGTGCCCGCCGCCAGCGCTTCGACCGCTGATTCGATGGCGGCGGCATCGTCGCCCGCTGCGATACGCTGCGCGGTGCCGATCAGCGCTTCGATCTCGCGCCGTTCGCTTTCGCTGAGCAGCGCTGCGTCTGCCGCCAGCGCCGAGTGAGTCGCCAGCACCATGCGCTCGGCCTCGACGCGCGCTTCGCGCAGCGAGCGCGCGGCGATGTCGCCATCTGCATGCGCGAAGCCGTCCTTCAACATCTGCGCGATCTGCTCGTCCGACAGGCCGTAGCTCGGCTTCACCACCACCGAGGATTCGACACCACAACCCTGCTCGCGCGCCGACACCGACAGCAGCCCGTCGGCATTGACCTGAAACGTGACGCGGATGCGCGCCGCGCCGGCGGCCATCGGCGGGATACCGCGCAACTCGAAACGCGCCAGCGAGCGGCAATCGGCGACCAGCTCGCGCTCGCCCTGCACGACGTGGATCGCCATCGCGGTCTGGCCGTCCTTGAAGGTCGTGAACTCCTGCGCCTTGGCAACCGGAATGGTCGTGTTGCGCTCGACGATGCGCTCGACCAGGCCACCCATCGTCTCCAGGCCCAGCGACAACGCGATCACGTCCAGCAGCAGCAGTTCGCCGTCGCGCGCATTGCCGGCCAGCGCATTCGCCTGGATCGCTGCGCCGAGCGCCACCACTTCGTCGGGATTGACGTCGGTGAGCGGCGTGCGGCCGAAGAGTTCACCGACCGCGGTGCGCACCAGCGGCATGCGCGTCGAGCCGCCGACCATCACCACGCCTTGCACCTCGTCCTGGAGTTGCTCGCGGCCGATGCGCGCGTCGCGCAGCACCCTGCGCACGGCAGCGAGCGTGCGCTCGACAAAGGGCCGCGCGAGCGCTTCGAGCTGCTCGCGCGTGACCACGAGGCGCTGTTCACGACCCGCAATCGAGCAGTGCATCTCGATCGTGCGCTGCGCGCTCAAAGCTTCTTTCGCGGCACGCGAGGCGACCAGCGCGGCGCGCTTGTCCTGCGCGGTGTCAGCCGCCACGCCGCGTTGCGCCAGGAACCAGTCGGCCAGCGCGTGGTCGACGTCGTCGCCGCCGAGCGCTGCGTCTCCACCCGTGGCCACCACCTCGAAGATGCCTTGGGTCAGGCGCAGCAGCGAAATGTCGAAAGTGCCACCGCCCAGGTCGTACACCGCGTACAGCCCTTCGCTGCCATGGTCCAGGCCGTAGGCCACGGCCGCGGCGGTGGGCTCGCTGATCAGGCGCAGCACGTTCAGCCCGGCAAGCTGCGCAGCGTCCTTCGTCGCCTGGCGCTGCGGTTCGTCGAAGTAGGCGGGCACGGTGATCACCACGCCGAACAGATCGTCGCCGAGCGTGTCTTCGGCACGCTGGCGCAGCGTGGCGAGGATCTCGGCCGAGACCTCGACCGGTGTTTTCACGCCTTCGCGCGTGGCGATGCCGACCATGCCCGGCTGGTCGACGAAGCGATACGGCAGTCTGTCTGCGCCTGCCACGTCCGCGAGGCGCCGGCCCATCAGCCGCTTCACCGAGACGATCGTGTTCTCGGCATCGTCGGCCTGGGCGGCTTGCGCGGCGTGGCCGATCTGGCGACGGCCTGCGCCCCGGTAGCGCACGATCGAAGGCAGCAGCACGCGGCCTTCTTCATCGGGCAGGCATTCAGCCACGCCATGGCGCAGCGCCGCCACCAGCGAGTGCGTCGTACCCAGGTCGATGCCCACCACGGCACGGCGCTGGTGCGGGTCGGGCGATTGCCCGGGTTCGGAGATCTGCAGCAGCGCCATCGTCATCAGCCCGCGGTTTCGAGCCGTTCGAGGCGGCGTTCGATGTCGTCGCGAAAGCGGCGCACGAACATCAGCGCGCGCACCTCGTCGGCGGCGGCCACTGCATCGCGCTGCTCGTCGAGCAAGCCGAGCAGGCGCTGCTCTTGCTCACGCTCGCGCGCCGCCACCTGGTCTTCGAGCGAGCGCACCTGCGCCAGGCTGTTGGCGTCGTCGAGCGCTTCGCGCCACTGCATCTGCTGCACGAGAAAGCCGGCCGGCATCGCCGTGTTGCGCTCGGCGTCGATGGGCACGCCGCGCAGTTCGCACAGGTACGCGGCGCGTGTCAGCGGGTCTTTCAGCCGGCGGTAGGCCTCGTTGATGCGCACCGCCCACTGCATCGCCACGCGCTGCGCGGCAGCACCCTCGGCGGCGAACCTGTCGGGGTGCGCGGTGGCTTGCAACCGGCGCCAGCGCGTGTCCAGCTCGGCGCGCAGCAGCGCCTGCTGTTCGGGCAGGCCGAAGAGTTGGAAGTCGGTGTCGGAGAGGTTCATCACGCGATTCGTTTCTGCATGAAGACCGACAAGCCGTTGGCTGGATAAGCGCCGAACGGTCCGCGGCGCGTGTAGCCGCAGCGCTCGTACAAACGCACGGCCTCGTGCTGCTTGGCGCCGGTCTCCAGCACCGCCAGCGCCACGCCGCGCTCGCGCAACTCGGCTTCGAGCATGTCGATCAATCGCTGGCCCAGGCGCTGCCCGCGCAGCGCGGGTTCGACGTACATGCGCTTCACCTCGCCATAGGGCGCACCATCGGTGTCGCGCTCGCCGGGCCTGCGCCGCACGGCCGCGGTTCCCACCAAGTGCTCGCCCTGCCAGGCCGCGAAGAAGCTCACCGCGGGCACCAGCAGCTCCTGCACGCTCAGGATATGGTTCGCCTCGGGCTCGTACAGCGAGGCCAGGTAGGCGTCCAGGCGACCGAGTGCCGCCACCACCTGCGGGTGGTCGGCGCGCGCGCGGCGGATGACGATATCGGTGTGCATTCTTCGCAAAACACAGCGCGGCCCGCAGGCCGCGCCGTTCTGTCATGTGAAACGTTCAAACGCGGAACGACTCTCCGCAGCCACAACGATCCTTCTCGCGCGGGTTGTGGAACTTGAAGCCTTCGTTCAAGCCCTCGCGCACGAAGTCGAGTTCGGTGCCGTCGATATAGGGCAGGCTCTTCGGGTCGACCAGCACCTTCACGCCATGGCCCTCGAAGACCACATCCTCCACGGCCACGTCGTCGGCGTACTCGAGCTTGTAGGCCAGGCCCGAGCAGCCCGTGGTCTTCACGCCCAGGCGCACGCCCACGCCCTTGCCGCGGCGGGCCAGGTAGCGGGTGACATGCCGCGCCGCTGCTTCGGTCAACGTGACGGGCATCGGATCAATCCGCAGCGACGGCAACGGCCGCGGCAGCGCCGTGATTGGCCTCACGCGCGGCCTGGCCGTGCTTGGTCTTGTAGTCCAGCACCGCCGCCTTGATCGCATCCTCGGCCAGGATCGAACAGTGGATCTTCACCGGCGGCAACGCCAGCTCTTCGGCGATATGCGTGTTCTTGATCGTCATCGCCTGATCCAGCGACTTGCCCTTGACCCACTCGGTGACCAGCGACGACGACGCGATCGCCGAGCCGCAGCCGTAGGTCTTGAAGCGCGCGTCTTCGATCAGCCCGGTCTCGGGGTTGACCTTGATCTGCAGCTTCATCACGTCGCCGCAGGCCGGCGCGCCGACCATTCCGGTGCCCACCGTGTCATCGCCCTTGTCGAAGGAGCCGACGTTGCGCGGGTGTTCGTAGTGTTCGACGACTTTTTCGCTATAGGCCATGTTGCTTCTCCTGAACCTTCAATGTGCGGACCACTGGATGGTGCTCAAGTCGACGCCATCCTTGTACATCTCCCACAGCGGCGACAGATCGCGCAGCTTTCCGACTTTGCTCTTGAGGTGGTTGATCGCGTAGCCGATTTCTTCCGCCGTCGTGAAACGACCCAGCGTGAAGCGGATTGAACTGTGCGCCAGCTCGTCCGAGCGCCCCAGGGCGCGCAGCACGTAGGACGGTTCGAGGGAGGCCGAGGTACAGGCCGATCCCGAGGACACCGCGATGTCCTTGACCGCCATGATCAGCGACTCGCCTTCGACGAAATTGAAGCTCAGGTTCAGGTTGTGCGGCACGCGCCGCTCGAGGTCGCCGTTGACGAATACTTCCTCCATCTCCTGCATGCCGGCGAGCAGCTTATCCCGGAGGACCCTTATCCGCTCGTTCTCGGCGGCCATCTCCAGCTTCGCCAGGCGGAACGCCTCGCCCATGCCGGCGATCTGGTGCGTGGCCAGGGTGCCGGAGCGGAAACCGCGCTCGTGGCCGCCGCCGTGGATCTGCGCCTCCAGCCGGACGCGCGGCTTGCGGCGCACGTACAGCGCGCCAATGCCCTTCGGCCCGTAGGTTTTGTGCGCCGAAAACGACATCAGGTCCACCTTCAGCGACTGCAAATCGATGTCGCACTTGCCGGTGGCCTGCGCCGCGTCGACATGGAACAGGACGCCCTTCTTCCGGCAGAGTTCGCCGATCGCCGGGATGTCCTGGATCACGCCGATTTCGTTGTTCACGTACATCACCGACACCAGGATTGTGTCCTTGCGGATCGCCGCTTCCAGCTGGTTCAGATCCAGCAGGCCGTCGGGCTGCACTTCCAGGTAGGTCACCTCGAATCCGCGCCGCTCCAGTTCACGCATGGTGTCAAGCGTCGCCTTGTGCTCGGTCCTGACGGTGATCAGGTGCTTGCCCTTCGTCTTATAGAACTCCGCCGCGCCCTTCAACGCCAGGTTGATGGATTCGGTGGCGCCCGAGGTCCAGACCACTTCCCTGGAATCGCAGCGCACCAGCGCCGCGACGTGCTCGCGCGCCTCTTCGACAGCCTCCTCGGCCTTCCAGCCCAGGGAATGCGAGCGGCTCGCCGGATTGCCGAAGTCCTCGGTGAGGAACGGGATCATCTTTTGCGCCACGCGCGGGTCTACCGGCGTGGTGGCGGAGTAATCCAGGTAGATAGGCAGCTTCACTACGCGGCCACCTTCTCCGGCGCCTTCTCCCTGGCGCGGAAATCCTTGATCACCTGCACCTGCTTGCCCTGCTGGTGCGACACCACGTCGGCAAGCGATACCGAGGTCAGGTAATCGTTCATCTTCTCGTTCAGCGTCGCCCACAGGTCGTGGGTCACGCAGCGGCGGTCGTCGATGCAGTTTTCCTTGCCGCCGCATTGCGTCGCGTCGATCGGCTCGTCCACCGCGGTGATGATTTCCGCCACCGAAATGCCGTTGGTCGGCCGCGCGAGGCAATAGCCGCCGCCCGGGCCGCGCACGCTGGTCACCAGGCTCGCGCGCCGCAGCTTGCCAAACAACTGCTCCAGATAGGACAGCGAGATGTGCTGGCGTTCGCTGATCGCGGCGAGCGTCACCGGACCGCGCGTCTGGCGCATCGACAGGTCCACCATCGCGGTCACCGCAAACCTGCCTTTGGTCGTGAGTCTCATGGTTGTACCGATCTATACCCGATTAAGTTACTCAAGTATACCAAATCCCGATGAAATCCGTCGGGTATATAACGCTTTTATTATCAACTACTTGATTACTCTGAGCGGGTCGGTTTTGGCGCGCTCCGCGGCCTGCTCCAGGCGCCGCATTTTCTCGGTCAGGCCGGATACGGTCTGCTCCAGCTCCCGCGCACGATCGACCAGCGAGTGCAGGGTCTTGGCGTACGGGTCTTCCTGGTCCGGCACAACGCCATAGGCGGCGAACGGCGCCTTGTCCTTTTTCTTCGCGCTTTCTTCGACGATGCGGCCCGGAATGCCGACCACGGTCGCGCCGGGCGGCACTTCCTTCAACACCACGGCATTGGAGCCGACCTTTGCCCCGTCCCCGACCGTGAAGCCGCCGAGCACTTTCGCGCCGGCGCTCACCACGACGCCCTTGCCCAGTGTCGGATGGCGCTTGGCGCCGCGATACAGCGACGTGCCGCCCAGCGTCACGCCCTGGTAGATGGTGCAGTCGTCGCCGATCTCGGCGGTTTCACCGATCACCACGCCCATCCCGTGGTCGATGAATACGCGCCGGCCGACGACCGCGGCAGGATGGATTTCAATCCCGGTGAACCAGCGCCCGAGATGAGACGTGAACCGGCCCAGCCACGACAACCGGCATACCCAGAAGAAATGCGCGACGCGGTGGAACCAGATGGCA
>JANNQO010000200.1:0-16850 GCA_031400795.1 Rubrivivax sp.
GATCGGTGTGTTCCAGTGGCAGCCCGCCGGCATGTGTTCTTCCAGCGCTTTGCGCATCGCGTCGCGCTGCGCCCGGTACCGCTCGCGGATGGTGGGCACGTGGCGCGTCAGGAAGCCGTCCTTGATGACCTGGTAGACGACGCGCTGGTTGAAGCCGGGCGTGTGCAGGTCGGCGGCCTGTTTGGCCTGCAGCAGCTTGGGGTACAGCGCTTTGGGCGCGACCAGGTATCCGAGCCGCAGCCCCGGCGCCAGCACCTTGGAAAACGATCCGAGGTAGATCGCCTGGTCGCCCAGGCGCGCGCTCATCGGCGCCGGCGGCGCGGCCTCGAACCAGAGGTCGCCGTAAGGGTTGTCTTCAACCACCGGCAGGCCGACCTCGCGCACCGCGGCGGCCAGCGCGTCGCGCCGCGCCGCGCTCAGGCAACGCCCGCGCGGGTTCTGGAAGTTCGGCAGCAGGTACAGGAAGCGCGCACCACGCGCCGCCGCCAGGGCCTCGGGCAGCGGGCCGTCGTCGTCGCCTTCGATGGTCTGGAACTCGGCTTCGTAGGGTGCGAAGGCCTGCAAGGCGCCGAGGTAGGTGGGCTGCTCCACCGCGACGCGGCTGCCGGGGTCGATGAGCACCTTGCCGACCAGATCCAGCCCCTGCTGCGAGCCGGTGGTGATGAGCACCTGCGAGGCATCGACCTTCAGCCCCTGTGCGACCAGCTCGCCGGCGACCCACTCGCGCAGCGGCGCGAAGCCCTCGCTGGCCGCGTATTGCAGCGCCTCGCGCGGCGCGTCTTGCAGCACATGCGCGGTGGCCTCGGCCATCGCGCTCACCGGGAAGGTGTCGGCCGAGGGCAGCCCGCCCGCCAGCGAGATGATTCCGGGCCTCTCGGTGATCTTCAGGATCTCGCGGATCGTCGAAGGGTTGAGTCGTTCGGCGCGGCGCGCCATCGTCCAGCTGAAGCTCATCGGGTCACTCCGTCATGTCCGCGCACTCAGATCCGCGCCGGTTGGCCGACCGGCATGCGCCGGCCGACGAAGACCACCGCCATCACCGCCAGCGCGAAGAACAGCGTCTCGGGCTCGAGCCGCTCACCGAGCACCGGCACGGCCAGCAGCAGCGCGATGAACGGTTGCAGCATCTGCACCTGGCTGACCCGCAACACACCACCGAGCACCAGCCCACGGTACCAGGCGAAGAAACCCAGCCACATCGAAAACACCGCCACGTAGGCCAGGCCGCCCCAGGCAGCGGGGCTGGCCGGCTGCTGCGGCCACCACCACAGGCTGGCCGGCAGCGTGAACGGCAGCGAGCCGACCAGCACCCAGCAGATCACCTGCTCGGCGGGCAGCACCGCTGAGACACGCGCACCGGCCACGTAGCCAACCGACGCGGCGGCAATGGCCAGCAGCAGGAAGCCATCGGCCGCCATCAACCGCCCGCCGCTGGACCACAGGGCGAAAGCGGCGACCAGCGCCGTGCCGGCCAGCGCACAGGCCCAGAAGCCCCGCGACGGCCGCTGGCGCAGCACCAGCGCGCCGACCAGTGCGGTGCCCAGCGGGGCCATGCCGGTGACCACCGCAGCGTGCATCGCCTCCACCTCGCGCAGCGCCAGCGCCAGAAACATCGGGAAGCCGACCACCGTGCACACCGCACTCAGTGCCAGGCCCGGCGCATGCCGGCGAGCGGGCAGCGGCGCGCGCACGGTGAGCAGATAGGCGAGGCTCAACAAACCGGCCAGCGCCGCACGCGCCGCGGTGACGAAAGCAGGCGGCAACTGCGGCGCGCTCGCATCGCCCACCGCCAGTCGCGTCATCGGCAGCGTCATCGCGAAGATCAGCACGCCCAGGGCGCCGAGCAAGTAGCCGCGCGACAGCGAAGCAGGGGAAGGGACCGGTGCGTCCATGCAAGCAGTCTAGTCGACACCAGCAGCACAGCTCCAGTACACTCTTGCGCCACGTCTTCGGATCTGTACTGCTCGACCGGACAGTACACGCAGCCCATGCTCGACGCCCATCCCATCACAACGGACGCACTCGCGCGCAGCTCCGACCTCTCGCTCACCGAGCAGCTCGCGCAGCGTTTCGCCCAGCGCATCCTGCAGCGGCTGCTGGCACCGGGCGCGCGGCTGCCCTCGGTGCGCGAGTGCGCCCAGCGCCATCGCGTCAGCCCGAGCACTGTGGTCGGTGCCTACGACCTGCTGCAGGCGCAGGGGCTGATTGAAGCCCGGCCGCAGCGCGGCTTTTTCGTGCGTGCCGAGCCGGCGTCTGCGCGCCGCGAATCGCGCAGCGGTGCCGCCGCGGCGCCGCCGACGCGCCCGGTCGACGCCACCGCGTTGATCCGCAGCATGTTCCAGGTGCAAGGCGGCAAGTCGTCGCCCGGCATGGGCACGTTGCCCGAGGACTGGTTGGATGCCGGCTTGTTGCAGCGCGCGCTGCGCCGCGTGGCGGCCGGACGCGGCGACGACTGGCTGCGCTACGGTGACCCGAGCGGCGACCCGGGCCTGCGCCGCGCGCTGGTGCAGCGCCTGGCCGATCTGGGCATCGCCACCGATGCGGCGCAGATCGTCACCACCGTGGGCGCCACGCAGGCGCTGGACATCGTCGCGCGCACGCTGCTGCAAGCCGGCGATGCGGTTCTCGTCGACGAGCCCGGCTGGGCCGTGGAGTACGCGCGCCTGTCACGCGCCGGCATGAAGCTGCTGCCGGTGCCGCGCGGCCCCGCCGGGCCCGACCTGGAGGTGATGGCGCGACTGTTGGCCAGCCACCGGCCGCGCCTGTACCTCACCGTGTCGGTGCTGCACAACCCGACCGGCTGCTCGCTCTCGCCGGCCGCGGCGCACCAGGTGCTGCGCTTGGCCGAGCAGTTCGACCTGACCATCGTCGAGGACGACACCTACGCCTGGTTCGCGCCGCCCCACGCAACCAGGCTGTCGCAGCTCGACGCCTTGCAGCGCACGGTCTACGTGTCGGGCTTTTCCAAGATCCTCGCGCCGCAGTGGCGGGTGGGCTTCCTGGCCGCGCCGGCGCGCCTGGCCGAGCGCTTCGTCGACACCAAGCTGCTCTCCACGCTGACCACCGCCGCCCCGCTGGAGCGCGCCATCACGGTGTGCCTGGAGCAGGGCGCGCTGCGCCGCCACGCCGAGCGTATCGTGACGCGGCTGGACGCCGCGCGGGCCCGCACCGTGCGCCTGGCACGCGAGGCCGGCTGCGGCTTCGTCACGCCGCCTGCAGGCCTCTTCGGCTGGGTGGATGTGGGCACTGACACCGAGCGCCTGGTGCAACCACTGCTCGACCAAGGCTGGCTCATCGCACCGGGGGCGCTGTTCCACGCCACACCGCGGCCGAGCACGCAGATGCGCGTCAATTTCGCCACCGGGCAGGACGCGCGCTTCTGGCGCACCTTGCGCAAGATGGCGCCCTGATGAACCGCCGCAGAAAAAATTGCAACAAGACTTGCGAGGCTGGAGCGCGCCGATAGCATGTGCGTGCCGACGCCGGAAAAGTCCTCCGGCGGCTCCGCCAACACAATGCCGGCCCGATCTGTCCTGTGGGATCGGTGACCGGAGAACAAGCGGGCACCACACCATGCACTTTCGTCCGACGGCACCTGTCGATGCACCCGATTTGATGCGCGTGAGCGCGTTCCGGCGCCAGATGGATGGTGGTGCCCCGTCCACGGGTGCCGACGAACTGGCTACGCGCATCTCGCAGCTCGGCCCGTCGCTGCTGCAAGACCTGATGCGCTTCGAGCGCGACGGCCACAAGGGCGAGCTGCTCGAAGTGCTGGCGGCCTGCGTGCGCCACGCGCGCAACCTGCTCGTGCACCTGCAGATCGAAGACCGCATGCTGCCGATGTCGGTGTTCGCCAGCGACGGCCTGATGCACATGCCGTTGGTGATGGAGCAGTTCCTGGCATTGCCGCTGGGCGACTTGCGCGTCATCAGCTTCGAGCCGCCGACGCTGCGCCCGCCCGGCGAGCGGCTGCACCTGGCGCGCAAGCTGATCGGCGCCGATGCTCCGAAGTTCTACCCGCTCGGCCCGCTGCTGTGGGAGCTGGCGCTGCGCGGCTCGCGCGACGAGCTGCTGCCCGAGATCGCCGGCAACGCCGCCTACCGCATCGCCCCGGGCGTGGATCTGCGTGCCTTGCAGCTCAGCGGCACGCTCGCGGCGGCGACGCAGAAGCTGCAACGCAGCACCTGCAGCCTGCGTGAAATCACCCGCTGGCCGGGCTTCGATCGCGCGCGCGCAATGCGCATGTTGAACGGCCTGTACCTGCAGGCCGGGTTGATGATCAGCCGCACGCACCCGGCGGCCACCAACGACGGCTGGAACTCGCCGGCCTGATCGTCGGTGGCGTCGTGGCGCCCGCGCCTTATTGCGCGCCGGGCGTGGGCGTGAACAGGTAGGGGAAGCCGGGCAGCAGCGGCACCACCGCCTGGTCGACGGCATCGTGCAGCTTGAACGCCGTCATGCCCAGCGGCACCGCCGAAGGCTTGCACGCCGCGCCCAGGCCGAGCACGTTGCCGTCGCCGTTGGCGATGCACAAACCGCCCATCACCGCCACCAGCGAAATGTCGACGATGTCGTCCTTCGGGCGGCGGCCGTTCGGGTAGCCGGCCCTGTCGCTGCCGCCGGCGAGGATGTTGCCGACGATGCCCAGCCGGTTCTGCATCGCGAACGGCACCGCCGGGATGGCCGTGTTCAGGCGCAGCATTTCCGAAGGTGTGACGCTGGCCGGCTTGTTCACGCCGGCAATGCCGGTGAGGAAGGTGATGACCAGATCGGTGCGCGGGAAGTTGGTCGGCGCGATGTCCGGCGTCGCCAGCGCGATCTCCAGCAGCTTGGGCAGCGTGGGGTGGGTCACGTAGTCGGCGAATTGGCCGTCGTCCTGCGGGCGCGAGGTGTTGAAGCGGTCTTTGTCGGGCAGCCCGATGACCACCTCGTTGACCAGTGGCATGCCGAGCCGCGAGACCTGCGAGAACTGCGAAAAACCCGGGCCGGGAACGGCGGTGGTCTGCAGGCCGCGCGGCGCCGGGTTGAGGAGTTGCTGGCTGGTGCGCAGGCTGGCGGTGGTCCAGCCGCCGATCACCGGGTCGCTGCCCGCCGTCAGGCAGCTTTTGGCCACTTCCAGCGCCAGCGTGGTGACGTTCTTGTCGTCGATGATGTTCGGAGCGGCATTGATCAGCGTCGGGTCGATGATGACGGCCAGGGGCACGTTCACCAGATCGAAGATGGTGCCCAGATTCACCGCGAACGGGTCTTTGCGCTGGCCGACGAAGAGCCGGCCCGGCGTGGCGCAGCCCGGGATGTTCACGTTGTAGAGGTGCTGCGCGGCGTAACCGGCGTAGTCGGGCAGGGTCTTGGTGCCGATGTTGTCCACAGGCTTGTCGAATCTGGTGCTGCCGGTGGCGGCGTTGGTGATCGCGGCCGTCGCGCCGCTGCGGCGATCGCCGCGCACGACGTTGACGGTGAAGCGCTCGTTGACGTTCAACGTGGCGGCATTGGGCGCGGTGACGACACCGGCCTGGATCAGCGGGATCGGCACCATCTTGTCGCCGATCGGCAACGAGATCGACTTCAGGCTGTTCTGGAAGCGGAACTGGAAGGTCAGGTCTTCCTTGGCGTCGCCGTTGTTGTCGATGTGGATTTCGTAGAGCGCGTTCGGGTCCAGCGAGAAGTAGTTCGGTCCGCCATAGGGGTCTTGCAGCGGCAGATAGTTGGCGATCAGCGTCACGAAGGCGTCGCGGCCGCTTTCGTAGCTGTTGAACATGTAGAAGTCGGTGCCGTCGGCCTTGGGCACGGTGGTGATGAAGGGCGCTTCGCGGTGGCTGGAAGCCAATGCGGGCGCGGCGAGCAGGCTGCACAGCGTACTGGCGGCGGCAGCGGCCAGCGTGAACTGTGCCCGGCGACCCAGGGTCGAGGTGACGGTGGTGCGGTTCATGGCGATCCTCTCGTTGTGGCTGTTCGTTGAGTGCCGGCTGGAATACCGGCAGCGGCTCTCTACGCAGGCCGGCTGCGATCGGATGCAATGACCTGGATGTAACGAAGAATCAGCCGCGCGCGGCGAGCGCTTCCCAGCGCTCCAGAGCTTCGAGCAGTTCGTGCTCGATCGCCGCGTGGCGCGATTGCAGCTCGGCCACGCGCTGCGGCTCCTGCGTGTACAGCGATGGGCTGGCCAGCCGTTCGCCGATGGCTTTCTGTTCAGCTTCGAGGGCGTCGATGCGCGCCGGCAGTTCGTCGAGTTCGCGCGCCTCCTTGTAGCTGAGCTTGCGCGGCGCTGCGGCCGCGGCTCGTGGCGCGGGAGCCGGCGGTTTTCCCGCCGGGGGGGCCGCCTGCAGCGCCCGCGTGCGCGCGGATTGCAGCAGCCAGTCTTCGTAGCCGCCTTCGTACTCGCGCCACAGCCCCGGCCGGCCACCCATCGCCGGGTCGCCTTCCCAGGCGATCGTGCTGGTGACGACGTTGTCGACGAAGCGCCGGTCGTGGCTGACCAGGAACAGCGTGCCGGCATAGCCCTGCAGCAGTTCTTCGAGCAGCTCCAGCGTTTCGATGTCGAGGTCGTTGGTCGGCTCGTCGAGCACCAGCACGTTGGCCGGCAAGGCGAACAGGCGTGCCAGCAGCAGCCGGTTGCGCTCGCCGCCGGAGAGCGTGCGCACCGGCGCGTTGGCGCGTTCGGGGGAGAACAGGAAATCGGTGAGGTAACTCATCACGTGCTTGCGCTGGTCACCAATCTCGATCCACTCGCTGCCGGGGTTGATGGTGTCGGCCAGCGTCGCGTCGAGGTCCAGCGCGCTGCGCATCTGGTCGAAGTAGGCCACCCGCAGCTGTGTGCCGCAGCGCACGCTGCCCGCCGTGGGCTCGAGCTGGCCGAGGATCAGCTTGAGCAGCGAGGTCTTGCCGCAGCCGTTGGGCCCGATCAGCCCGACCTTGTCGCCGCGCAACAACGTCGCGGAGAAGCGCTCGATCAGCAAGCGCTGCTCGTCGCCGACGCGCAAGCTCACGTCCTTCAGCTCGGCGACGATCTTGCCCGGCGGCAAACCGGCGTCGAGTTCGAGCTTGACCCGGCCGAGCTGCTCGCGCCGGCTCTGGCGTTGTTCGCGCAGCTTGACCAGCCGCGTTATGCGCCCGACGCTGCGCGTGCGCCGCGCCTCCACGCCCTTGCGGATCCACACCTCTTCCTGCACCAGCAGTTTGTCTTCGCGCGCCTGGGCCTGGCCTCGAGCTTCCAGCTCGCGCAGCTGCGCGGCTTCGAAATCGGCGAAGCGCCCCGGGTAGCTGCGCAAGTCGCCGCGGTCGAGCTCGACGATGCGCGTGGCCACCGCGTCGATGAACGCGCGGTCGTGCGAGACCAGCACGAGGGCCGACTGCGATCCGTCGCCGGCCCCGCGCCAGTCGCGCAGCAGCCCTTGCAGCCACTCGATGGCGTCGATGTCCAGGTGGTTGGTGGGTTCGTCCAGCAGCAGCACATCGGGCCTCGCGACCAGCGCACGCGCCAGCGCGACACGCTTTCGGGTGCCGCCCGAGAGCGCCGCCACCTCTGCGGCGCCGCCGAGCTGCAGGCGCTGCAGCGCCTCGTCCACACGCTGCTCCCAGTTCCAGCCCTGCAGCGCTTCCAGGCGAGTCTGCAAGGCGTCGAGGTCGTCGTGCTCGGCATGCGCTTCGAAGCGCGCGCGCAGCGCCCGCGCTTCGGCCACGCCGTCGGCCACCGCGTCGAAGACCGTGACGCCGGCGGCGAACAGCGGCTCCTGCGTGACGTAGATCCGCCGCAGCCCGCTTTGCCATTGGAGCTCGCCGTCGTCGGGTTTTTCCTGGCCGGCGAGGATCTTCAGCAGCGACGACTTGCCGCTGCCGTTGCGGCCGATCAGCGCGATGCGCTCGCCGGCTTCGATGGCGATCGACGCGCCGTCGAGCAGCGGCACGTGGCCATAAGCGAGGTGGGCATTGCTGAGTGTGAGCAGGGCCATCGAGGATTGATCAGCGGGCCAGCGCCGCCTCCAGCGCATCGACGAACATGCGCGCCACGTCGAAGCCCGACTGCTGCGCAATTTCCTGGAAGCAGGTCGGGCTGGTGACGTTGATCTCGGTCAGGCTGTCGCCGATCACATCCAGCCCGATCAGCAGCAGTCCGCGTGCGGCCAGTGTCGGGCCGATGGCGGTGGCGATCTCGCGGTCGCGTGCCGAGATCGGCTGCGCCACGCCCTTGCCGCCGGCGGCGAGGTTGCCGCGGATCTCGCTGCCCTGCGGGATGCGCGCCAGACAGAACGGCACCGGCGCGCCGCCGATCACCAGCACGCGCTTGTCGCCGCGCGTGATCTCGGGCAGGTACTTCTGCACCATCAGCGTTTGCGCGCCGTCGCGATTCAGCGTCTCGATGATCGAGCCCAGGTTCAGCCCGTCGGCGCCGACGCGGAAGATGCCCATGCCGCCCATGCCGTCCAGCGGCTTCAGGATGATGTCGCGGTGCTCGGCGTGGAAGGCGCGCACCGCCGCGGCGTCGCGCGTCACGAGCGTGGGCGCAATGAACTGAGGGAACTCCAGGATGGCGAGTTTTTCCGGGTGGTCGCGCAGCGCCGAAGGCTTGTTGAAGATCCGCGCACCTTCGCGTTCGGCCTGACCGAGCAGGTGCGTCGCGTAGAAGTATTCGCTGTCGAACGGTGGGTCCTTGCGCATCAGCACCGCGCCCATCTGCGCAAGCGCCAGCGTCGGCTCGGCCAGCGTCTCGAACCAGCGCTGCCCGTCGCCGGTCAGGTGGATCTCGCGCATTGCCGCGCTCACGCTGCCGCCCGATTGCCACAGCAGGTGCCTGGGCTCGCAGGCGAAGAGCGCGTGACCACGCCGCGCCGCCTCGCGCATCATCGCGAAGCTGCTGTCTTTGGTGATCTTGAAATCTTGCAGCGGGTCGGCGACGAACAGCAGTTTCACGGCACGGGCTCCCAGGTCAGGGCCGAGACTGTGGCACAAGCCACGACGGGCCACGATCGCCCTCGATCGGCGCTCAAGCCGGCTTTGTGGCAGCCGAGAACGGCGACATGTGCAGATTCGTGGCCTATCTGGGCGAGCCGCTCTTTCTCGAAGAGCTGATCGCCAAGCCGCGCCATTCGCTGATGCGCCAGTCGCTGCAGGCCGAAGAAGCGAAGACGGTGACGAACGGTGACGGCTTCGGCATCGGCTGGTACGGCGAGCGCGACGAGCCCGGCGTGTACCGCGAGGTAATGCCGGCGTGGAGCGACGACAACCTGCTGGCGCTCTCGGGCACGCTGAAGGCGCGCCTCTTCTTCGCCCATGTGCGCGCCGCCACCGGTGGCGGCATCGCGCGGCAGAACTGCCACCCGTTCCGGCACGGCCGCCACATGTTCATGCACAACGGGCAGATCGGCGGCTATTCGTTGCTGCGCCGAACGCTGGAATCGCTGCTGCCCGATGCGCTCTATGCGGCGCGCCGCGGCGCCACCGATTCCGAGCTGCTGTTCCTGCTCGCGCTGGCGCGCATCGAGCGTGGCGTGCCCGCACAGGAAGCCGTGCTGACGGTGATCGACGAGACGCAGACCTTGATGCGCGGCCGTGGCATCGAAGCGCCGCTGCGCTTTGCCGCAGCCCTCGCCGACGGCCGGCAGGTCACCGCCTTTCGCCTGGCCAGCGACGGCCAGCCGCCCACGCTGTACCGCCGCGAATGCAGCCACGGCGTGATCCTCGCTTCCGAGCCGCTGGACGACGATCAGCCGGGCTGGCAGATGGTGCCGGTGGGTGCGTCGGTCACGCTACGCGCCTGAACGCCTGAAGCGCTGCACCGCCAGCGCCGCCGCCCCAGCGCCGGCGATCTGTCCGCACGTTGTCGCGAAGCAGATGTCGGCACGTGCCTATACTGATATTCGTCGTCTTCAAGAGGGACTCGACCATGGGAGAGATCACTCACCACGAAACGCTCGCAATGCGCTGGGCCGAGTTGTGCAATGACCCTCTGTTGCGCGATCTGCCGGGCAAGATCGAACTCAATGCGTACGGAGTGATCGAGATGAGTCCTGCCAGCAACCGCCATGGGATCAAGCAGGTTGCCATTGCGCAGGCATTCGGTCTGCAACTGCCCGATGGCATCGCCATGGTGGAGTGTTCCATCACCACGACCGAAGGCGTTCGCGTCCCCGACGTGGCCTGGGCGTCGGCCGAGTTCATCGCACGGCATGGCGATGTCACGCCCTATCCGGCAGCGCCGGAGATTTGCGTCGAAGTCCGCTCGCCGTCGAACACCGATGCCGAAATGGCCCTCAAGACGCGCTTGTTTCTCGAAGCCGGCGCGGTGGAGGTGTGGATCGTCCCCGAGGCCGGCGGCTGGCAGGTCTTCGACGCCAGCGGACCGCAGGCCACCACCCGCTACGGCGTGCAGCTGACGTTGCCTGCACCGGCGCCGGGTTGAACCGATCAGGGCGCTTTGGTCCATCCCGGGAAGCGCGGTGCACGGCGATGGGCGCGATTCATGGTCCTCGCCTGAAGCGCTGCACCGCCAGCGCCGCCGTGCCCGCCGCCACACCCCAGAACGCCGACGCCACGCCCCACAGCGTGAGGCCACTGGCGGTGACGACGAAAGTGATCAGCGCGGCTTCGCGGCTGCCCTCGTCTTTCATCGCAATGGCCAGGCCCGAGCCGATCGTGCCCAACAGCGCCAGTCCCGCGACGGCCAGCACCAGCGCTTTCGGAAACGCCGCGATCAACCCCACCACCGCCCCGCCGAGCAGCCCGAGCACGATGTAGAAGAGGCCCGCCATCACCGCCGCGGTGTAGCGCCGCGCCGGGTCGGCGCTGGCCTCGCGGCCCATGCAGATGGCCGCGGTGATGGCCGCCAGGTTCAGCGCATAAGCACCGAACGGCGCGAGCACGAGCGAAGCCAGCCCGGTCACGGTGATCACCGGCGAGACCGGCGTGTCGTAGCCCGCGGCGCGCTGCGCCGCCACGCCGGGCAGGTTCTGCGAAGCCATCGTGACGACGAAGAGTGGCAGCGCGATGCCGATGGTGGCGGCGAGGCTGAAACTCGGCACCACGAACACCGGCGCGGCCCAGGCCCAGTCGACGCCGCCCAGATTCAGGCGGCCTTGCAGCCCGACGATGACCAGGCCCACCGCCAGCACCGCCGGCACGGCATAGCGCGGCACCAGCCGCCGCGCCAGCAGATAGGCGGCGAACATCGTGCCCACCAGCAGCCCATCGGTCTGCGCGGCCAGAAAGGCATCGAAGGCGAAGCGCGCCAGCACGCCGGCCAGCAGCGCCGCGGCCAGCGCCTGCGGGATGCGGTCCATCACCCGCGCGAACCAACCCGTCGCACCGGCCGCGATGATGAGCAGCGCGCAGACGATGAACGCACCCACCGCATCGCTCATCGGCACGCCCACGCCGGCAGTGGCCAGCAGCGCCGCGCCCGGCGTCGACCAGGCGGTGAGCACCGGCTGCCGGTACCACAAGCTCAGGCCCGCGCTGGTCAGGCCCATGCCCAGGCCCAGCGCCCAGATCCACGAGGTGGTTTGTGCCGGCGTGGCGCCGAGCGCGGCGGCGGCCTGGAAGACGATCACCACCGAACTCGTGAAACCGACCAGCACGGCGACAAAGCCGGCGACGATGGCGGGCAGCGAAAGGTCTTTGATGAACATCGACCGGGGATTCAACGGCCAAGCTGGGCGCTGAAGAAATCGAGCAGCGGGGCGTTGTAGGCGTCTTGCCAGTAGTGCACGTCCACGCTCCGGCTGCCGCCGTCGAGGCTCAGCGTCGGCGTCTCGGCATGGCCATGCGCCAGCAATTGCGCACGCAGTTTGTCAACGCAGCTGCGGTCGAGGATGCCGTCCTGGAGATGGTGAAAGACACGGAACGGCGGCTTGCGCGAGGTGCTCGTGCCTTCCCACGGTTTTTCGTTCGCATAACCGGCAGAACGACAGGCATCGGGCTCGCTGATCTGCCGCCGCGTCTCGCTGTCCAGCCCCACGCCGGCCACGTTGGCGCGGTCACCTGCGCGGCGTGTGCAGTCGCGGAACCAGCCGTAGGGGTCGCCGCCGGCCACCGGCGCGAACGCGGTGATCAGCTCGCCCAGGCGCGAAGCACTGCGCACCGTCATGAAGGCACCCGAGGAGAGGCCGGTGACGAATCGCTCACTGCGACTGCCGCTCGGGCGCGCTGCCGGGATCACGCGCCGCAGCACGTCTTCGATGAAAGGCAGGTCCAGGTTGGGCCGACCGCGTACCTCGTCGTCCCAGACCTTGCCGCACAGGCGGCCTTCGTTGTCGGTGATGGCGTCCGACGAGTCGAGCAGGAAGACTGCGAAACCCTGTGCCAGCGCCAACTCGGTGAAGCGCACCTGCGCGGCGATCAGCTCGACGTTGGCCACACAGAAGTTGGTGTGCGAGCCGCCACCGCCGTGCATCACCACCACAGCGCCACGGGTCCAAGGGCCGCTGGGCGCTTTCCACAACACCAGCCGCTGCAAGCCGGCGGCACTGAGCACTTCGCGCTTCCAGCCGGCGGCCTCGCACTGCGCTTCCTGCGCGGTGACGGCAGGTTCGGCAGCCGCGGCGGAGGCCACGCCAGCACCCCCACCGCCGCCACCACAGGCCGCCAGCGCCGTGGCCAGCAGGCTCGTCAGGAAGAGATGAGCGATCGGTCGCATCGCTCGCAGTATCGCCGCCGGCCAGACGGCGCACCATGAACAAGGGCCGCACGCGGCGGCCCTTGTCCCGAGGAGCGAAACACCTACTTCGAGTACGCCGTCTCGCCGTGCGAGGTGATGTCCAGGCCCTCGCGCTCTTCGTCTTCACCGACGCGCAGCCCGACCGTCAGGTCGACGATCTTGTAGGCCACCACCGAGACCACGCCCGACCAGACGATGGTCAGCAGCACCGCCTTGGCTTGGGTCCAGACCTGATCGATCACGCCCACCGAGCCCACGGTCGCCGTCACCCAGTCGGTGACCAGGCCCGGCCCGCCGAGCGCCTGATTGTTGAAGACACCGGTGAGCAGCGCGCCGACGATTCCGCCGACGCCATGCACGCCGAACACGTCCAGCGAATCATCGGCACCGAGCAGCCGCTTCAGGCCGTTCACACCCCACAGGCAGGCGAAGCCCGCCACCGCGCCGATCACCAGCGCGCCGACGATGCCCACGTTGCCCGCCGCCGGCGTGATCGCCACCAGGCCCGCCACCGCGCCCGAGGCAGCGCCGAGCATCGAGGCCTTGCCCTTCAGCAGCGCTTCACCCACGCACCACGCCAGCACCGCGGTGGCGGTGGCCGAGAAGGTGTTCAGGAAGGCCAGCGCTGCGCTGTTGCCGGCTTCGAGTGCCGAGCCGGCGTTGAAGCCGAACCAACCCACCCACAGCAGCGAGGCGCCGACCATGGTCAGCGTCAGGCTGTGCGGCGCCATTGATTCGCGTCCGTAGCCGATGCGCTTGCCCACCATGTAGGCGCCGACCAGGCCGGCCACCGCGGCGTTGATGTGCACCACCGTGCCGCCGGCGAAGTCCAGCGCGCCCCATTGCCAGACCAGGCCGGCCTTGGCGTTCATCGCATCGACCACTTCCTTGCCGGTGTAGGCGTCCGGGCCCATCCAGTACCAGACCATGTGCGCGATCGGCGCGTAGCTGAAGGTGAACCACAGCGTGATGAACATCAGCACCGCCGAGAACTTCATGCGCTCGGCGAAGGCGCCGACGATCAGGCAACAGGTGATGGCCGCGAAGGTGGCCTGGAAGACCACGAACACGATCTCCGGGATGACGACCCCCTTGCTGAAGGTGGCGGCCATCGCGAACTCGCCTTTCATCGGATCGAACACTCCTTTCAGGAACAGCCGATCGAAGCCGCCGACGAAGGCGTTGCCCTCGGTGAACGCCAGGCTGTAGCCGTACACCACCCACAGCACGGTGATCAGCGAGAAGGTGACGAACACCTGCATCAGCACCGACAGCATGTTCTTGCTGCGCACCAGGCCGCCGTAGAACAGCGCCAGGCCCGGGATCGACATCATGATCACGAGCGCGGTGCAGACGAGCATCCAGCTCACGTCGCCCTTGTTGGGAACGGGCGCCGGTGCGGCGGAAGCGGCAGCCGGGGCGGCTGCTGCCGCCGGGGCTGCTGCCGCAGCGGCCGAGGCCGCGGCTTCAGGTGCCGAGGCGGCCGGCGCTTGGGCCAGCGCGGAGCCGGCCAGGCCCAGGGCCGCGAGGCTCAGGGCAATCATCGCGATGAACTTCTTCATGGAGGTTGTCTTGTATGGAATGGGAATCCGAAGGCCGCGTCAGATCGCGTCTTTTCCGGTCTCGCCGGTGCGGATGCGGACCACCTGTTCGAGCGTGGTGACGAAAATCTTGCCGTCGCCGATCTTGCCGGTGCGCGCCGAACCTTCGATGGCCTCGATGACACGCTCGACGATGGCTTCGTCGACCGCCGCTTCGATCTTCACCTTGGGCAGGAAGTCGACCACGTATTCCGCGCCGCGGTACAGCTCGGTGTGGCCTTTCTGGCGCCCGAATCCCTTCACCTCGGTCACCGTGATGCCCTGAACGCCGATGCCGCTCAGGGCTTCGCGCACTTCATCGAGCTTGAAGGGCTTGATGATCGCCGTCACCATCTTCATCGTGTACTCCGTTCGATTCGATTCGGTCATGTCAAAAGTTGTATTTGAGGCCCAGCACCACGCTGCCGCGGCCCAGGTTCTTGCCCTTCGGGCTGACGTAGGCAGGCACGCCAGCCACCTTGTCCACCGAAGCGCCGATCAGCGCGGCGCTGAAGACCACGCCGCTGAAATCCTTGCTGACCGTGAGCGCGTATTCGGTGTAGCTGTAGATGCCGTTGCCCCTGCCCTTCACCTTCTGGTAGCCCAGGTGCGGCGTGGCTGACCAGCCGTCGGCAATCTCGAAGGTGGCCGCCAGGTCGAGGTAGCCGCTGCCCTTGCTGTCGGAAAAACCGAACAGGTTGCTCGTCGAATGCGAATACTTGGCGACGAACGGGCCGCTGTTGATGGCGCCGTAGATCTCCAGCGTGTTCGGGCTCACTGCGAGCTTGTGACTGGGGTAGATGTACTTCAGCACGCCGACGTCGTAGCTCAGGTCCTTGGCGATCTCGCCCTTGTAGCCGCCGTACAGATCCAGTTCGATGTCGGAGTCGCCGCCGCCGTCCTTGATCCACTTGATCGTCGAGGCCCAGGTGCCGAGGTAGAACCCGCCAGCGCTGAAGTCGGCGCCGCCTTGCACAGCGGGCTTGAAGCGCGTTTGCGAGATCGCGCGGTAGCGGTACTCGGTGAACGCGCCGATGTTGAAAGCCACATCGGCCATCGAGACGCTGGGCAGCGCACCGAGCGTCAGCGCGGCCGAAGTGGCCAGCAGCAGTTTTCTCATGAGGGAAATTCGTCCTGACTTTTGGTTAAGAGGGGTCGAGGAAAAGGTCGTTCGGCTAAGGCTTTGCAGCTTCCATGCCATTCGTGTGCGCTGGCAACGTGCCCCAAGTTGGCGCATTTGAGACGGGTTGCCTGGCAGGAGCGCACCTGGTTGGTGATTCGAATCGCCGCGCATTGAGTTGGTGCGCTCCCCCGAACGGGGGTGTGTCGCAAGCCGGCGTCTCGCCCCGAGGCTGGATGGCGCTGCCCGAGGCGATGACAAGAATGGGAGGCTCCTTGACCGTGGAGCCCACCATGTCCCTGGCCGTGATCGACAGCCGCTCGCTCGAAGGCCTGCACGCGCCGCGCGTGCGCGTGGAAGTGCATCTGGCGCGCGGCTTGCCCAGCTTCACGCTGGTGGGATTGGCGGACACCGAGGTCAAGGAAGCTCGCGAACGGGTGCGTGCGGCGCTGGCCACCAGCGGCCTGCCGTTTCCGCACGACCGGCGCATCACGGTGAACCTGGCGCCGGCCGACCTGCCCAAGGATTCGGGGCGCTTCGATTTGCCGATCGCGCTGGGCATCCTGGCCGCGGCCGGCGAAATCGACGCCGGTCTGCTGGCCGGCTGCGAGTTCGCCGGCGAGTTGTCGCTGGCCGGTGAACTGAAGCCGGTGCGCGGTGCGCTGGCGCTGGCGCTGGCGATGCGCGCCGAAGGCTCGACGCGCATGCTGGTGCTGCCGATGGCCAGCGCCGAGGCCGCCGCGCAGGTGGCCGGCGTGGAGGTGCGCGCGGCATCGCATCTGGCCGAACTGGTGCAGGCGCTGCGGCCGCCGGTCGAGGGCCAGCCGGTGGCCACTTTGCAGCGCGTGTTGCCGCGGCCACCGGCGCCGCGCACGCAACCCCTGCCCGACCTGCGCGAGGTGAAAGGCCAGGCGGGGGCCAAGCGTGCGCTGGAGATCGCCGCGGCCGGGCAACACAGCCTCTTGATGGTGGGCCCGCCGGGCAGCGGCAAATCGATGCTGGCGATGCGGCTGCCGGGCCTGCTGCCGGCGATGGACGACGCCGAAGCGCTCGCCAGCGCGGCGCTGCGTGGCCTGTCGTCGGCGGGCCTGGACGCCGCCGACTTCGCGCAGCGGCCGTTCCGAGCACCGCACCACACCTCCAGCGCGGTGGCGCTGGTCGGCGGCGGATCACCGCCGCGGCCGGGCGAGATCTCGCTGGCGCATGGCGGCGTGCTCTTTCTCGACGAGCTGCCCGAGTTTCCGCGCAATGCGCTGGAGGCACTGCGCGAGCCGCTGGAAAGCGGCTCGATCACGCTGTCGCGCGCGGCGCGGCAGGCGCAGTACCCGGCGCGTTTTCTGCTCGTCGCGGCGATGAACCCCTGCCCTTGCGGTGACTTCGGCGCGGCTGGCGGCCGACTCTGCCGCTGCACGCCCGATCAGATCGAACGTTACCGCCGCCGCCTCTCGGGCCCGTTGCTCGACCGGATCGATTTGCAGATCGAGCTGCCGCCGGTGCCGCC
>JANNQO010000201.1:0-8343 GCA_031400795.1 Rubrivivax sp.
CATGCCTACATATGTACTACATTTAACAGCAACATGCAAGTAATACACATGTCTACATACAGCAGCCTGTGACAGGGCTCAACTCGTTGATTCAAAAGGGGCTTACCTGCTCAAACCAACGGAGCGGCGCTGGAACTTCGGGTTAATCGAAGCCGAGCGCGGCGAGCAAGGTGTCGGTTTGTGCGGTCCAGGCATAGCGCTGCCGGGCGTGTGCCTGCGCCCGCTCGGCCATCGCGCGGTAGCCGGCACGCTCGGCCAGCGCCTGGCGCAGCACGGCCAGCC
This sequence comes from Rubrivivax sp., assembly GCA_031400795.1. Classification (GTDB taxonomy): domain Bacteria; phylum Pseudomonadota; class Gammaproteobacteria; order Burkholderiales; family Burkholderiaceae_C; genus Rubrivivax. Next base: position 283 of record JANNQO010000201.1, read on the forward strand.
ATTGATGTGCCTGGGCGAGGTAGCCGTTCTCGCCGTGGCGGATGGCATCGCGGTAGCTGGCCGTGGGCGACGCGATGCTGACGGTGCCCACCACCGCGGCATCGAAGTACTTCAGTTCCGACTTGCAATGCGTAAAGACGTTGTATTGCAGCGGCATCAGGTTGTATTCGACGCGGGCGATCAGGCGCTGCAGGTTCACGTAGTCCTGGAACTCGAACTTCTTCACCCGGGTGCCGAAGCGTTCCAGCGCCGGCCCCGGCTCGATGTAGCCGACCACCACCACGCCCAGGCCGGGGTCTTCGTCGAGCAAGGTCTGCAGCGCCGGCACGACCATCGCGAAGTCGCGGTTGTGCGAAGGCGATCCGCTGAAATAGCCCAGGTGCACGAGCCCGTCCTCGCCGAGGCTGGCGGTGCGCTTGGCCGCGAACAACCGGTCCGACAGTTCCAGCTGCTCGCGGTTCAGGAAGTTCGGCACGATCGCCACCGGCAGATCGGCGAACGCGCTCAAGCGTTCGGCCAGCGCCGGCGTGGTGGTGATCGCGCCGTCGCAGGCACGCAGCGTGGCACCCAGCCGCGCGGTGTAGGCGAACCAGTCGTTCCAGACCCGCGGATCACGCGGGTCGAGGTCCAGCGTGGTGATCAGCAGGTGCGCGAACGAGGAGTCGAAGACCAGGTCGTCGGTGTCGTACAGCACGCGCTTGCCGCGCGAGCGGAACGCGGCGATGAGCTGCGCCACACGCTGGTCGTAGCGCGTGCGGCAGATCACGAGCAAGTCGGCCAGATCGGCCAGCTGCGGCACGAGCGGCAGGTCGGCGAGGAAGAACCAGCTCGCCGAGATGTCGCTCGGCCTGGCATCCTGTGCTTCGTTGAGCACCTGCGCCATGTTGTAGATGCGGTAGCGAAAGGTGCTGTTGTCGGCCAGTTCGTAGAAGTAGGCCACGCGCCGCTTGCCCGCGCACAACCGGCGCAGCCGCTCTGCCAGCGGGAGCTGCCAGGGGTCGCTGTAGGCGACGGCCGGGACCGAATCAAGCCCAAGCATCGGGCTGGCTGCCGAAGTGCCGCACCACACCGTCCAGTGCCTGCGCCCAATCCTGCTGCAGCCCACGCGATGCAAAGCGCCGCTCGCGCTCGGGCTCGTCGGTGGCGAGAATCAGCGCCTCGCGCAAGGCATCGAGCATCGCCGGCAGGTTCAGCTCGGCAAGCAGAATGTTCTCGCAGTAGTGCGACAGCTCGGTCTTGTTGCCGTGCCGGTTGCTCAACACCACCGCGCCGGATGCCGCCAGGTCCAGTGGCGGGTAGCTCGGGTGCGGCGTGAACATCAGGCTCAAGGCCACGTCGATGGTGCCAGCCAACGCGGCGTAGTCGGGCCAGCTCAGGTGCTCGTGAACGATCGGCGTGCTGCCGTCGCACAAGGTCAACGCCGGGACATGCGCGCCGACGAAGTGAATCTCCCAGGCCCGCGTATCGATCACGCCCTGCGCGATGGCCTGGTCTACCACCTCCAGGCCGAAGTAGAAGAGATTGCGCAGGTGGTTCGGCCGGGCGTAGAACATGAAGCGCCTGCGTTGGCCCGCCACCGCGGGCTGGCGGCAGTAGACGCCGGGCGGAAAGGCCGGCTCGAAAGCGCGCGCCCTGCGCTCCAAGTGCGGCAGGCCGGAGCCGACCAGATGCTCGAGCAGCCCGGGCGTGTTCACCACCACATGGATGTGTTCGTTGGCCAGCAGACGTTGGCAGCGCAGCTGGTCGTCCCCTGCCGGGTAGAACATGCGCTCGTCCTCTTGCAGCACGTAGAGGATTCGCGAGGGCGCAATGACCGCCAGCGCCGATTCGGTGGTCCACCACGAGGTGGTGATGAAGAGTTCGTCAGCGAAGGTGTTCACCGCGGCCTGCGGCGCGTTGACATGGGCGAACGCGAATTCGACCTCGTCGTCGATGGCCAGGCCGTAGAGCTGCAGCACGTCGTGCAGGTTGGCGGCCTGCGCCGGCTCGGTGCGCGTGATGACGCGCAGCCGCGCGCCGCGCTGGCGAACAAGCAGTGCGGCCAGGATCATCGAGGTGCCGACCCCGCCGAACAGGCTGCCTTTGTTGATGCTGTCGGTGACGATGCTGATGCGCCGCCGCCCGGTGCGCGGCACGACGAACACCGGCAGCGCTGCGCATTGGCCGAAGCGGGCGCCGATCAGCGCCTGCGCCGGCGGTCCGGGCTGTGCCGCACCACTGCGCGCCGACGCGCCATCCGGCGTGGGGATCGCCGTGGGCAGCATACCCGGCGGCACTGGCGTGGCCAGGCGCCGTTGCAGCTCGCGCAGCAAAGCCCGGGTGCCGAAAGCGCGCCAGTAGCGCATGCCGTTGCTCAGCAATCGTTTCACGCTCATCGGGCGCAGCTTGTTGTTCGCGAATCCAAGGCACATCCGCCGCGGCTTGCTCGCCGCGCTGGGGCTTGCGAGACAGTGGCTTAGAGGCGGTCGATCGCCGCAGCGATCACCAAGCCGATGTTACCGAGCACGGTTTGGCGGAAGACGCCGGCGCGCTTCAGCCCCGCCAGCCGCTGCAAAGCCCTGCCGCGGCGGGCTTGCGCGAAGCGGTCGAGCAACTCGCGGTTCTCATCGGTGAGCAGGGGCCGGATTTCGTTCAAAGAGGCCAGGTTGGCGTCGTTCCAGCGCCGAAAGCGGCCTTGCAGCAGCAGCTTCAGGCGGTGCGCCCGCGCCTTCCAGCCCTTGTTTGAGCCGATCAGGTTGTTTTCGTGCTGGCGGTAGCGCACTGTCGGGTAGGGGTCGTAGTAGACCTGTCCGCCGCAACCGGTGATGACCATGTAGGCCCACCAGTCATGCGTCACCGCCTGCACGTTTTCGCCGGCCCGGCGCAGCAGGTCTCGTGCGGCGCGGTTGAAGACCATGGTGTTGCCGCCGGCGACGTTCTGCACCAGCGCATTCCTGAAGCTCGGCGGTTTGCGGAACAGCGGCGAGTAGCCCAGGTGCTGGTTGCGCGCGTCCACCAGCAAGGTGCGCGAGCCGTACAGCGCGGGCACGTCCGGCGGCATGGTTTCGAGCCAGGCCACGGCGCGTTCGAGCTTGTCCGATTCCCAGATGTCATCCTGGTCGGCGAAGGCGAAATAGTCGGCGTCGATATCGGCGCGACAGGTCAGCGACAGGAAGTTCGCGGTCGAGCCTTCCGCCGGACCGGCGTGGATCGAGATGCGCTCTTCGCCCCAATGCGACTGGTAGTACTCGAGGATGGCGTGGGTGTGATCGTCCGAACCGTCGTCGGAGGCCCAGATCTCCCACACCGGGTGTGATTGTGTGGCGATCGAATTGAGCTGCTCGGCCAGGAAGCGCTGCCCCTGCATCGTGCACAACAGCACCGCCACTTTGGGTGCCTTCGGGTGCAGCGGGCGCAGCAAGGATTGCAGCGACACCAGCGGGATGACGCGCCGGAATTCTTCCCAGGGCGCGAGCAACTCGCGCACCGTGTGGCGCCGCTCGTGCACGATGCGCAAGGGATTCCCGTGACGCGCTTCACGCGCCTCGCGCAATGCACCCTGTTCGCGCGTTTCTTTTTGTGGCTGTACTTGACCCATCAAGCGCGTCATTCTAGGTGAGCCCTTTGGCGGCCCAAACGGCCGGTGACCGGACTGTTGGATAATCGCCGCGGTGATTGAAACCGATAGCACGACCGCGTCGAGTGACGTGGAACACATGAAGTTCGCGACCTTGGCGCTGGACGCCAAGCTGCTTCGCGCCGTGGCCGACTCCGGCTACACCACGATGACACCCATCCAGGCCAAGGCCATCCCGCTGGTGCTGGAAGGCCGCGACGTGATGGGCGCCGCACAGACCGGCACCGGCAAGACTGCCGCGTTCACGTTGCCCTTGTTGCAACGAATGTTGCGCAATGAGAACGCCAGCGCCTCGCCGGCGCGGCATCCCGTGCGCGCGTTGGTGCTCACTCCCACGCGAGAACTCGCCGATCAGGTGGCGGCCAGCGTCAAGAACTACGCGCGCCATACCCAGCTGCGCTCAGCGGTGGTTTTCGGCGGCATCGACATGAAGCCGCAGACTGAACAATTGCGTGCCGGGGTCGAGGTGTTGGTCGCCACGCCGGGCAGGCTACTCGATCACATCGAGGCCAAGAACGCCGCCCTCCATCAGGTTGAGTACGTGGTGCTCGACGAGGCCGACCGCATGCTGGACATCGGCTTCCTGCCCGATCTTCAGCGCATCCTGTCGTACCTGCCGCAGCAGCGCCAGACGCTGCTCTTCTCGGCCACCTTCTCGCCCGAGATCCGGCGCCTGGCTGCGAGCTACCTGCAAGACCCGCTGACGGTGGAAGTGGCGCGGCCGAACGCCACGGCAACCAACGTCGAGCAGCGCTTCTACAGCGTCACCGACGACGACAAGCGCCGCGTGGTGCGGCAGCTGTTGCGCCAGCGCGAGCTGTCGCAGGCGCTCGTCTTCGTCAACTCCAAGATCGGCGCGGCGCGGCTGGCGCGGTCTTTCGAGCGCGACGGCTTGCGCACCGCGGCGTTGCACGGCGACAAGTCGCAGGACGAGCGGCTCAAGTCGCTGGCCTCGTTCAAGCGCGCCGAGGTCGACTTGCTGGTGGCCACCGACGTGGCGGCGCGGTGTCTGGACATCGTCGATCTGCCGGCGGTTTTCAACTTCGACGTGCCCTACAACGCCGAGGACTACATACACCGCATCGGCCGCACCGGCCGTGCCGGCGCCTCAGGGCTGGCGGTGACGTTGGTGACGCGCGATGATGCGCGGCTGGTGGCCGACATCGAACGGCTGATCAAGAGGAAGTTCGAAATCGAGCCAATCGAACTCGACGACGATCGGCCGCCGCCGCGGCGGCGCCGCCGTGACGAAGACGAGTTGCGCGACGCCGAGCGTGCCGCGATCCAGGTCATCGACCGTGTCGCTGAGCGCGCGCCGCGCCGCTCCCCGGCCAGCGATCCGTTCTTCGACAAGCCTTACGAAGCGCCGGCCAGTGCCGAGCCTGCCGCCTGGGAGCATGGCAAGCCGACAGCGTCAACACCGGCGCGCATGGGTTCGCCCAACATCCGGACCAAGAAGAAGGTGGCGTCGCTGCTCGGCGGCGGCCGTTGACCGGGTTACTGCCCGGCCAGAAGAGCGAACACCGCCGGTATCCGATCGGGCATCGCCGGCGGTGCCAGGCGCCAGACCGCCACGGTCTGGCAACGTGTCCAGCCCTCGGGTAGCGTGAGCCCGCAGCTGATTGACAAGCGCGTGCTCGGCGCCAGCGCTTCAAGCATGCTCGCCAGCATCGCCGCGTTGCGGTAAGGGGTCTCGATCAGCAACTGGGTCTGGCGCTGCTGGCGCGAATGTTGTTCGAGCGCACGCAACTTCTGCGCGCGTGCCAGAGCGTCCTGCGGCAGGTAGCCGACGAAAGCGAAGCTTTGACCGTCCAGCCCGCTGGCCGCCAGCGCCAGCATCAACGAACTGGCGCCTGCCAGCGGCCAGACGGGAATCTGCATCTCGTGCGCCATCATCACCAGGGCGGCACCGGGGTCGGCTACGGCGGGCAGCCCGGCCTCGGACAGCAGGCCGATGTCGTGGCCGTCTCGGGCCGGCGCGAGCAAGCCCTGCCACTGTGCGCTGGCGATGACTTCGCGGCTACCCTTGCGTGGCCGCGGCAACTCGGTCATCACCAGTGCCTGCACTGCCTGCTGCAAAGGCACGAGGGCGTCGACGCGTTTCAAGAAGGCGCGTGCGCTGCGTGCGTCCTCGACGACCCAATGCGTCAGCCGTGCCGCCGTGCGCAGCACCGCCTTGGGCAGCACGTCGCCAAGACCGACCTCGGGGGCGCCGAGGTCCAGCGCGTTGGGCACGAGGATCAGGCGGCCGCTCATCCTTGACTCACCCCGCGTGGCGCCAGCACGTCGATCCCGGCCCGGCGCAACAGCCGTGCCGTGCGGATCAGCGGCAGCCCGATCAGGGCGGTCGGGTCATCGCTGTCGATCGCATCGAGCAGCGCGATGCCCAAGGTCTCGCATTTGGCGCTGCCCGCGCAGTCGTAGGGCTGTTCCAGGCGCAGATAGGTCTCGATCGCGGCATCGCTGAGGTCGCGGAACCGCACGCGCACCGGTGCCAGGTCGCCATCAGCAAAGACCGTGTCGTGGCAGACCACGGCCACGGCGGTCTGGAACACGACCTCGCGTCCGCGCATGCGGCGCAGTTGCGTCACCGCACGCTCATGCGTGCCCGGTTTGCCGATCGCTTCGCCGCCCAGGTCGGCCACCTGATCGGAGCCGATCACGATGGCTGCCGGGTGCTGCTGCGCCACGGCGCGGGCCTTGGCCATCGCCAGACGCAGCGCCAGGTCGGCGGGCGATTCGCTGGCCAGCGCTGCCTCGTCCACATCGGGCGACACGACGTCGAAAGGCCAGCGCAAACGCTCCAGCAGTTCCCGGCGGTAGCGCGAGCTCGAAGCCAGGATCAGCGCGCGTGAGGGCATGGCGCCATTGTCCCATCGGCCCGCTACACTGCCCCGATGAAGGAGCGCAGCTTCGACCCGTCGCGACTCGACGTGCAGGCATTTGCGCGCGCTGCCTCGGCCTTGTCGGGCCAATGGCCGCAGCAGCGCATGCAGCGGCTGTGCGCCGGGCTGGCCACAGCCTTGGATGATGCCGGCGCGCCCGACATCGTCTGGAACCTGCGGGGCGAAGAACGCCAGCGCTCGGGGGCGCGCGCCGAGACCTGGCTGCACCTGCAGGCCCGTTGCGCCGTGGTGGTGTTGTGTCAGCGCTGCCTGATGCGGATGCAGCAGCCGCTCGAGGTGCAGCGTTCTTTCCTGTTCGTCGCCGACGAAGCCGAGGCCGAGCGCCTGGATGAAGAGTCCGACGACGACGTGATGGTGCTGACGCGCAGCCTGGACCTGGCCGAGCTGGTCGAAGACGAACTGATCCTCGCGCTGCCACTGGTGCCGCGCCACAACGCGTGCCCCGAACCGCTGCTGGACGCAGCCCAAGCTGCGCTGGACGAGCGGCCGCGGCCCCATCCCTTCGCTGTGCTGCAAACGCTGCGCGACCCGGGTCCGAAGTCGTGACACCGGCCCCCTGATGCGCGCTGCTATACTCGCAGGCTTTTCCGGTCGGGCACTTCTCAGCCCGAACCGCGTCGCGGCGAGCTTCACCACGGCAGGGGCACCTCCCTCGACCATCGCCGCTCCCCTCTGGAGATCGACATGGCTGTCCAGCAGAACAAGAAGTCGCCGTCCAAGCGCGGCATGCACCGCTCGCACAACGCGCTGGGCACTCCCGGCACCGCGGTGGAGTCCACCACCGGCGAAACGCATCTGCGCCACCACATCAGCCCGAACGGCTTTTACCGCGGCCGCAAGGTGCTCAAGACCAAGGCCGACGCCTGAAGCTGGCTCCGAGCGATTGTTCGGACCTCTGGACCGCCTGAGCCGGGAATGGGCGGTGCGCTGAACTCAGCGCCGCAGCCGCCGTCGCCGACCGTGCCTTCTTCGTTGCCACCGCTGCAACTTGTGCGCGTCGCTGTCGACGCGATGGGCGGCGACCATGGCCCGGCGGTCACCCTGCCGGCCTGCCGGTCGTTCCTCGACAATCACGCCGACGCCGAGATTGTGCTCGTCGGCACCGCCGACGCGCTGCGCCCGGCCGCCGAATGGACGCGCTGCCACCTCGTGCAAGCCGCCGACGTGGTGGAGATGGACGATGCCGTCGAGGTGGCGCTGCGGCGCAAGCGTGATTCGTCGATGCGCGTGGCCATCGAGCAGCTCAAGCCTGCCGCTGCACACCGTGCGCAGGCCTGTGTCTCGGCCGGCAACACCGGCGCGCTGATGGCCGTGGCGCGGTATGTGTTGAAGACGCTGGACGGCATCGACCGCCCGGCGATCGCCACCGTGATGCCGCACCTCGCCGATGGTTTCACCACGGTGCTCGACCTCGGCGCCAACCTCGATTGCACGGCCCAGCACCAGCTGCAGTTCGCCGTGATGGGCAGTGCGCAGGTGGCCGCCCTGCAAGGCAAGGACAACCCCACCCTGGGCCTGCTCAACGGCGGCGAAGAACCC
>JANNQO010000202.1:0-10036 GCA_031400795.1 Rubrivivax sp.
TAAGGTCCCAGTCGACGCTGCCATTCGGTCGGAAACAGCGTGCGAAAGGCGCTGATCGTTCAGAACCATACGTCCCGAATGCACATGCCGTCCCGCGGCAGATCTTCCCACTTGTCGAGCCCGTCAAAGTGATGAAGCGCAACGTGGGCTATTGGCTCGGGTTCTGTCAGGCGCAGGTTCACTGCGATTCGGCGACGACCCTCCTGGTTCGGTTCGAGTGACCGCCAATAAGCAACGCAGCCGCAGTCCGGACAGAAGTGAAATCCGAGCGCCTTGCCGCGCACGAAGGGCTTCGTCGGGCCCGACACATGGATTCCCTCTCCCTCGTAGTCATAGGCCCAAAGCACGCCGTATCGGCGACAGGCGGTGCAGTTGCAGGCCGTGGCTGAGTCAGGCACTTCCTGCAAGTGCCATTTCACGGCGCCGCAGAGACACGAACCTTGAATCATCTCTATCTCCCGGTGTGGTGCTGAACGTATCGCAGGCACGCAGGCAGCGGCTGCACACGGTAGCTTCAATTGAAAGCGAACGCCTTCGGGGGCGATGCGAGCCCTTTGCTTTGGTGCCACTGTGCAAGCGACATGTCGGGATAGTGCTCGAAGCACGGGTCATCAGGCAGGCCCTCGACACTCACCCACGGCGCCTTCGAACCGACCAGGCAGTGCACGTGCTCATGCGGAACCGGGAGGGGGGTGTCTATCGCGCTGGCGTGTGGGTGCACCAGCTCGGGCCAGGTCGGATCCCAGGCCCATAGCGCGCTCCCGCAGCGCGCGCAGAAGTAGCGCCGGGCACTGCTCAGGTGCGTACCGGTACCGGTCTCATCCGGCAAGCGCGCACGGTAGATGCGCAGGTCGCGCTTGCCGGTCACCTTCATGCTTCGCGTCGCGGCGCCGAGGTTGATGGCGTAGCCGCCAGCCCCCGCGGTCTTGCGGCAAATCGTGCAGTAGCAGCGCATGAAGGGCACGGGTTCGGCCGACTCGACTGAGAACCTGATCTTGCCGCAATGACAGGAGCCCTCGAGATGCATTGCATGTTCCTTGGGGTTCGGTGGTGGGCCGGTAGGCAGAGCCGTGACGCCTGACGTTACTATTAGTCAGGCTTGATTTTGGCCCGCTGAAAGTGCCGCGATCCTCGCGGGTTGCACTTCGCAGCCGAAGCACTTCCTTGACGAGCAGTATGAGTTCGCCCAGTCGGCAATCGATCAACGCCAGTGGGAGCGCGCGTATCGCCTGCTGGAAGGCTCGCTGGATTGATCCTCCCCGACGGACGGCAGGCGCGCGGTCGCTCTCTTCTCTTGAGCCGGCCCGAGATCCTGGCGGCGCGGCCCCGGCCACCTTCGGGCGGGAGCCGCTGGAAGAAACTCTGAAGGCGCACGGTGCACGAAATGCCGCCGGAGTCGAACGTCGGAGGCTCGATCTTTACCGCCGCGTAGCCACCCCGGCAGCGTTCGAGCAAGCCAGGCGACAAGTCGAGGCGTTCGCGGTGCCTCTGGAGGCCGAGTGGCCGCGCGAGGCCGAGGCCCAGCGCCGCCTAGCCGAGGCCGAGGAGGCTCGCAAGGCCGAGGAGGCGCGGATGGCTGCCGAGCAGAAAGCCCAGCGACGGGCGGGGATGGACCGATGCAACATGTACTTCTGCAGCTGGCGGCCAGGGTGCCATGCCGTGGCGGGGCCGCTTGAACGCACGGTTAGGCGTCACGCTGCTTGGAGCATGAATTCGACCTTGATGGTTTCGTACGGGAACTCCACCTGCCCTGAATCGGTACGGTCGATGACTCCGGCCTTGCGTAGGGCAGTCAAATCACTGTGAACGGCTTTGACATCGCGATTGACCCTCCGCGCTGCCTCACGTACGGTGACTGGCCCTGCGCCGCAAAGTGCCTTGAGCAACTCCCATCGCTTGGCAGTCAGGACCTTCCACAGAAGTTCTGGTGTTGCGAAGGAAATGCGCGCCGCCTTCTGGGCCTTGCCAGTCTTCCAGACGTTGACAAAGTCTTGCATCGCTTCCTCGGGGGGACGAACATCAAGAATCACGGTCTTCACGATGGATCCTTCTCGCTTCACGTAGAAAGTCTTGAACAAGCTTCTCGGGCGACTCGAACCTGTATGTCAGTTCTCGGGCCTGCGTGTGCCTATGGTCGCCCTTGCCCGTTTCGTTGTCGTAGCGCAGGACGCACTCGTCCTCAACGATGAAGGCAAGGCGGTACTTGTAAGGGCGCATTGATCCTGGTGCCGGCTGAGGCAGACGCCAGATGACCAGCTCAGCGAAGGAGTCTTCATCGAACGGAAGCCTCTCCCTCAGCAACAGCGTCGCCTTCATGTTGTGCATGATGCCAACTAGGACCTGCGTTGTCAACGGCACCAACTGCAGCTGGGCGGCAGCGAGAAGGTTTCGTGACGCCTAACGTCCGGCTTCAGGCGCGTGCCGCCTGCGGCGCGTCGCCCTGCAAGCCCTTGTTCGGTGGCACGCGTGTGAGCGCCGAGACGAAAGTGCTTGAAATCAGCCGGTTTGAGATTGCTGAATTTCGGTGGCGCCGTCTTCTTCGAACCATCGTCCTTGACGCGTCTTCTTCGGCTGACCTTCAGGCGTTTCAAGGCCTTGCGGCAGCATCTTCATGTACGAACCCATTGCCGGCCGCACAGATGTCGCGCATTTTCAAACCGGCTGAAAACCGGCACGTTCGCGCCGGCGCCCACAACGCGCACATGAATTGCACCGCGCGGAGAGTCTGCGAATGGCAAAAGTCATTCGATTAATCGCTCTGCACAAAGCAAGACCGATTGAAAAATCTTGAGGCGAGGACTTTGGCGGTATTCATGTTTACCACCACGTCGAATGTCGTCGCGCGCGTGAACATGCGCTGGATACTGCCCAGAACGCAGTCCCACATTCTGAAGTGTCGAGCGTGCGTTCGCTTGACAGGCCCCCAAGATCGCTCCGTGGCAAGCACTCGCGATCCAATCTACTCGATGACTTCGTCCGCACGCAGCAAAAGCGCTTGCGGAAAGCGCATGCCCAACGCGCGCGCGGTGCCTTGGTGCAGCGCCAGTTGGAAGGTGTTGGGCTGCTCGATCGGTAGGTCGACCGGTTTGGCGCCCTTGAGGATGCGGTCCACGAAGTAGGCGGCGCGGTGGAACGCCCCCTCAAGGTCGGGGCCGTAGCTCATCAGCCCGCCGCCACGCAGGTAGGACCGATTGGCGAAGATCGTCGCCAGCCCGTGCTTTCGCGCAAGCTCGCCGAGCTGGGCGCGGTAGGTGATCGTCGGCAAGCTGGAGAGGATGGCCACGCCCTGTACTCCCTGGCGGGCGGCCGCGGCAAAAGCTGCGTCGATTCCCTCTGGCAGCTGAACCGGCATCTCCACCACCTCGATGCCCAGTTCCTTGCCGGCCGCCATGCTGGCCTGTATGCCCCGCGTCGGCGGATTGGCGCTGGCGCTGAAGAATGCAGCGACGCGCCGCAAGCCGGGAACCGCCTCCTTCAAAAGTTCGATCCGCTTGGAAGCCAGTTCGAGGGCGAGCACCGAGACGCCAGTGACATTGCCATCGGGCCGCGAAAAGCTCGTGCTGAACCCGCCTGCGATCGCGTCACCGAATGCCGGGTGCACCATAGGTACGGGAGAATTCAGCCTCCGAACCGTGCTCACGCCAACATCCGCACAGAGCATCAGCGTGGGTTGCAGGGCGAGTAGTTCGGTCACCAGCGGCTGAACGCGTGGGACGTCAAACGCCGCCCAGCGGAAATCGATGGCGAGGTTCTGGCCTTCGACCCAACCGCGCTCGCGCATGCCGCGCACGAAAGCTTGGTCGAATTCGTTGGGGCCCGGCCGCAACGAGATGTAGCCAATGCGCGCCGGGCGGCCTTGCGGCTGCGCCAGGCCAGGCGTGATCACCGGAACGAACGCGGCGCTTGCGCCACGCAGAAATGCACGTCGATCGGCCATCGGATCACCGTCTGGGCGCGCTATTGCACCAAGTGGAAGCCACGATTATCTGCCCGCGAGATGCATGATCTACCTGGGCATCTCGCGCCACCATCGTCCAAGCGGGCTGCACACCAGCGCGCCGCGCCGGCTCGCCCGAGAATGGGTCGTACCCTGCGAACAACCCCGGGCCACGACACTCGGCAGCCTCCGGCGGCGCCCTCAACGCGATCGCCGCCATCCCCAGCGCAGCGCTTGCGGCTGGTTCAGCCGAACAAATTGCAGTGCCTCGGGCACCGCCCAGGCGTGGGCCCCGGGCTTGTCCAACAAACGGATCAGATCGCGGCTTCGCGCGATCTATCCTTACTCGTTAGGCTTCGCTGCGAGCGACACGAGCGGGCGCCTTTCTCGCTGCCTTGCCAAGTGCGCTTTCTGCCCACTTATTGAGACTGGTACCACTCCGCGCCGCGGCCTTGAGAGCGGCGGCATGAATCTCTGGCGCGATGCGCAACATGACTTTCCCGCTGGCTGGCCTCTCTGGAGCAGACCCCAGTTCTTTGGATGCTGCCAGATAGTCTTCGATGGCTGCGTGGAAGTTGGCTTCAAACTCTGACACCGACTCGCCGTGAAACGAGATGATGTCGTCCACATCTTGGACGCGTCCAACAATGATCTTGTCTTCCGCATCGAAGACCATGCTCGCTGTGTAGCCCTTGTAAGACATGAGATTGGTCATGGCTCAATTCCCATTCGTTCAATGAACTCTCGCACTGCCAGGACCCGGTAACGCAGTGCTTCCTTGCCCGGGTGAGGCCGATGAAGCGTCATCTTTCGACCACTGAACTCCAAGGTAACGGAAGAGCCTGCACCTTCAACAACTCTGCAGCCTACCGCCTTCAGCATGGACTCGATACGTGCCCACTCGATATTCCCATTCACCGGGTCGGTGAGCAACTTCTCCAGCGTCTTGCGGTGGGTTCCGTTCACAGCTTCGATGATAGCACTGCTGGCAGCTGGTGCAAGCATGTTCCCGGCGGCGCCAGAACCTTGTTTTGCAAAGCCTAACGTTCCAGATAACCGAGCGACAGCGGCAGGACGCCAGGCCCGGGCTGGCGAAAATGTACCGCGTACCGCCAGACAGGGCCTGGTGGCCTGGCGTTGGCGCTCCGCTTGAGCAAGGCGGCACTGCGTAGAGTCGAGGGTGGGTCAGCTCACCTAACGTGTTGTCACCCGCACCCGCCGGACCACCTTCGACCAAATCCGCAGCGCCGGCCGCTTGGTGAGACGCAAAACTGCCATCGATACCATCATTCGATCGCCGCACCGCTGACAAGGCCCGGAACAACGATCGACCTGAGTGAAACCAGTGCGCTCGGACGTTGTGTCCATCAATGGCAGCTTCGTTGAGGTCGGGGGGAAAGGCTAAAGCAGAACCTCACTTGCGACAAGCCGCAGCGCGCCAACGAATGCCCGCCCCCCGCAGCGCTCCAGTCGCAGCACGCCCGGCTCCAGGGCTATCCGCCACCCCCGAACGGCGGCGCCAACTCACCCATCGCAACGCCGCCTGCCCGCGGGAGTCAAGACCATGCCCCGCACCCTCCCCCGCCGCGCCCTGCTCGCCATCCCGGCCCTGCTGCTGCCCACCCTCACCCGCGCGCAATCCGCCGCCAACGGGCCGCGCCAATCGGTCCGCCTCGTCGTCGCCTTCGCCCCCGGCGGCATCAGCGGGATCGTCGCGCGTGCGGTGGCGGCCGAGTTGACCAGGCAATTCGGCCACACGGTCTGCGTCGACAACAAGAGCGCCGGCGCCGGGTTTCTGGCGCCCGCCGGCGCGTCGTGGGTGGCGGCGGGCCGCCCGAAGAGTTCGCGGCCTGCATCGCCAGGCAGCAGGGCGTGGCGGGCTACAGCGTGGCTTCCTGGAACGCTCTGTCGGCACCGGCTGGCACGCCGGCACCGGTGCTTGAGCAGCTGCAGGGTGCCTTGCAGTCGGCGTTGGCCACACCCGCGGTGCAGGCGCAGTTCGCGCGGCTCGGCGTGCGTGCACTGCCCGGCAGTGCGGCGCAGCAGCAGCGGCTGCTGGCCAGTGAGGTGCAACGTTGGGGCGCGGTGATCCGCGCGGCGAAGATCGAGCCGCAGTGATGTGATGGCTCAGCGCCGCAGCAGCTGGGCCAGCGTGAGCCGCTCGATGCCGGCAGCCTCGCGGAACGCGGCGCTGCCGCTGCTCGGTTTGAGCAACAGCGCGTTCACCAGCGGCGCGGCCAGCGTGCGCTCGGCATCGCACAGCAGTACGTGGCGCTGGGCGCCGTCTTCGTCCAGCCGCGCCACCCAGTCGAGCGCGGCCAGCTGATCGAGCGTGGCTTCGATGTTCAGCGCGTCGATGCGCAGCGCCTGCGCAATCTCCTTCAGGCTGCGGCCGTGCGCGTCGCCGCGGTGCGCCAGGTGCAACTCGCGCAACACCGCCAGCGCCAGCTCGAAAGCCGCGCCGGCGGTGCTGGCGGGCCGGCGCATGCCCATCTGCAGGCTCGGGGCGTAGGCCGCGATCACCGCGCCGAGCAGCACCGTGACCCACGCCAGGTAGACCCACAACAGCAGGATCGGCGCGGTGGCGAAGGCACCGTACACGGCCGAGAAGGTCGGCACCGCGTCGACGTACCAGGCCAGGCCCACCTTGGCCACCTCCAGCCCCGTGGCCACGAACAGCGCGCCGGCGCAGGCATGGCGCCAGCGCACGAAGGTGTTGGGCATGTAGTGGAAGAGGCCCGCCGCGGCCATCGTGACGAGCGTGAACTCGATGACGTTGAGCACGAATGCCAGCCCACCGGGCAGCGCATTGACCACGCCGCGCGAAGCCGACAGGGCGTACGAGGTCATCGTCAGGCTGATGCCCAGCGCCAGCGGGCCCAGCGTCAACGCCGCCCAGTAGACGAGCACACGCTGGCCCAGTGGGCGCGGCTTCTTCACGCGCCAGATGGCGTTCAGCGCGCGGTCGATGGTGAGCATCAGCGCCAGTGCCGTGACCACCAGCAGCACCAGGCCGAGCGAGCCCATGTGGCTGGCCTTCGATGCGAACTGCGTCAGCGCGCGCAGCACCGGCTTGGCAATGCCGTCAGGCACCAGCGCTTGCAGGAAGTAGGTTTCCAGCGCGCTCTGGAACGCGGCGAACATCGGGAACGCCGAGAACGCCGCGAGCATCACCGTCACCAGCGGCACCAGCGCGATCAGCGTGGTGAAGGTCAGGCTGCTGGCGGTGAGGCCCAGGCGGTCTTCGCGAAAGCGCTCGCGCAGCGTGCGCAGCGTGTCCAGCCACGGCCAGGTCGACAGCGCGCTCGCCAGCTCGGCCAAGCGAAGGCGAGGCGATCTGGCTCGGCCAGTCGCCTCGTCCCCCTCGGGGGGCGGCGTCGGCACAGCCGACGCCTCGGGGCTCACCTGAGCAGCGGCCTTGCGCGCAGTTATCGACACCATGATGGCTATCATGCCGCATGAGTGGTGCCGCGTTGCCCGACCCGACGATGCAGTTGGCACGAGCCTTGTCGCTGGCGGGTCTGGTCGGCTTGATCGTGCTCGGCCTGGCGTGGGAGTTGTGGCTGGCGCCCACCGGGCGCGGCACCTGGGCCATCAAGGTGCTGCCGCTGGTGTTCACGCTGGCCGGCGTGCTGCGCCACCGGATGCACACCTACCGCTGGTTGAGCTTGCTGGTGTGGCTGTACTTCGGCGAAGGCGTGGTGCGGGCCACCAGCGAAGGCGGCCTGTCGCAGGTACTGGCGGTGGCGCAGGTCGTGCTCACGCTGCTGCTGTTCGTGGCTTGTGTGCACTACATCCGCTGGCGGCAGCGGCAGGCGGTGGTGAACCAGGAGGAGTTGCCGCGATGAGCTTGCTCGCGGCGTTGGCCGGCATCGTCGGCGCGCCCAACGTGCTCACCGGCGGCGACCTGTCGGCCTGGGAGCTGGACTGGCGGCGCCGTTGGCGCGGCAAGGCGCTGGCGGTGGTGCGGCCGAACTCGACCGACGAGGTGGCAGCGGTGGTGCGGGCTTGTGCGGCCGCGAGCGCGTCGATCGTGCCGCAGGGCGGCAACACCGGGTTGGTGGGCGGCGGCGTGCCCGACAGCAGCGGCACGCAGGTGCTGCTGAGCTTGCAACGTATGAACCGCGTGCGCCATATCGACGCGGCCAACCTCACCCTCACCGCCGAGGCGGGCTGCGTGCTGCAAGCCGTGCAACAAGCAGCGCGTGAACAAGGCCTGTGGTTCCCCTTGAGCCTGGCCGCCGAAGGCAGCTGCACGCTGGGCGGCAACCTCGCCACCAACGCCGGCGGCACGCAGGTGCTGCGCTTCGGCAACGCGCGCGATCTGTGCCTGGGGCTGGAGGTGGTCACCGCCGAGGGCGAGGTCTGGGAAGGCCTGAGCGGCCTGCGCAAGGACAACACCGGCTACGACCTGCGCGATCTGTTCATCGGCAGCGAAGGCACGCTGGGCGTCATCACCGCGGCCACGATGAAACTGCATCCCCTGCCCGCGGCCAGCACCACGGCGATGGCGGCTTGTTCGTCGGTGGCCGATTGTGTGGCGCTGCTGAACCTGGCGCGCGCTCGGCTCGGGCCGGCACTGACCGGTTTCGAGATGATGGGCCGCTACGCGCTCGATCTGGTGGCCAGGCACTTTCCCGCGCTGCCCCGGCCGCTTCCGCAGGCCGTGTGGACCGTGCTGCTCGAGCAGAGCGCGGTGGACAACGAGCAGGCGGCGCGCGAACGCTTCGAAGCGCTGCTGGGCGAAGCGCTGGAGGCCGGCACGATCACCGACGCCGCCGTGGCCGCGAGCCTCGCGCAATCGACCGCGATGTGGCGCCTGCGCGAATCGATCCCGCTCGCGCAGAGCGAAGAGGGGCCGAACATCAAGCACGACATCTCGCTGCCGGTGTCGGCGATTCCCTCTTTCGTCGCCGAGACCGATGCCGCGCTGCTGCGCCACCTGCCCGACGTGCAGCTGGTCAACTTCGGGCACCTGGGCGACGGCAACCTGCACTACAACGTGCAGGGCCCCGCGGGCATCGACGCGCGGCGTTTTCTGGGCGAGCACGAGTCGGCGGTGAACCACATCGTCTACGACGCGGTGTGCGCGCGCGGCGGCTCGATCTCGGCCGAGCATGGCGTGGGCGAGCTCAAACGCGACGAACTGGTCGAGCGCAAATCGGCGGTGGCGCTGGCGTTGATGAAGCGCATCAAGGCGGCGCTGGACCCGCGCGGCACGATGAATCCAGGCCGCGTGCTGCAGCCCTGAATCGATCGGCTACTGCACCGCGACGCAAGCCCGACGACCGCATGCTGCGCCCGCTGCTGGCCCGGCTGGGCGCGGCGCCCTCACGCTGTGTGCTGGTGGAAGACTCGCTGGAGAACCTGCGCTCGGCGCGGCGGCTGGGCATCGGCACGGTCTGGATGCAGCGCTGGACACGCAGCGCGATCTGGGGTGCGGCAGCCGAGGCGCGTGTTTACGCCCCGTGTTGCCAGGCTGCTTGATCGATCAACCGCTTCTGGTCGTGCGAGTAGCCGATGTGGTGCAGCTCGTCGCCGACGTTGGGCTTATCGACTCGGTTCACGATCTGCCCGAAGTCGCGGTGTCGCGGATCGGCACCGACGACAGTGACGAAGTCCGGGTCCTGTGCGCCCTGCGCGATGGTGGCGACGTAGAGGTAGCGTTCGTGCCGTTCGTAGCGCAAGCCGCGCGCCGGGCCGGCATCGTCCGCCGACGTGGCGAAGGACGCCAGCACCAGCGCGAGCAGCGACGCGGCAATGGTCAAGGTCTTGCTCATGCTTGTTGCTCCCGGTTCAGTGAACGGCGCGGACGATCGGCGCCAGCGCGGCGTTGATGCGCGCGCCCTGCCGCGCATCGATCATCGAACCCAGCACATCGAGGTAACGCGGGTCCTGCACGCCGCTGGTGATGTACTGCCAGCGGTACGCGCCCAGCATCGTGGCGTGAATCGCCTTCGTCTGCGTCTCGTCGAAGGCCCGGCCGGCCTCGCCGACCACGCGCACGAAGTAGTCGGCGTCCGCCTTCGCCTGCATCTGCACGATGCCGTCCACCGCGCCGACCAGGCCGATCAGCTGGCCGACCGCCTCGTCGCGCTG
>JANNQO010000203.1:0-5346 GCA_031400795.1 Rubrivivax sp.
CCCGCGCCGACGCGGCGTGTCTTCGAGGCGGTGCGTGTCGCGCAGCCGCCGCGCTTGTACGTGGCTGCCGACGGGCCGCGCGCCGATCGATCCGGTGAGGTCGAACGTTGCGCCGAAGTGCGCCGCATCGTCAGCGCGGTCGATTGGCCATGCGAGGTGCACACGCTGTATCGCAGCGAGAACCTCGGCTGCCGCCGCGCCGTCAGCGGCGCTGTGAGCTGGTTCTTCGAACACGAGAGCGAAGGCATCATCCTCGAAGACGACTGCCTGCCCGCGCCGGACTTCTTTCGCTTCTGCGACGCGGCGCTGGCCGCCTGGCGCGACGAGCCGCGCGTGATGCACATCGGCGGCCACCTGTTGCTCGACGCACCCGGCCGCGACGACGCCTTGTTCTCGCGCCTGGTGCCGATCTGGGGCTGGGCCACCTGGGCGCGCGCCTGGCGCCAATTCGACAGCGAGATGACACAACTGTCGCGGCTGGCCGAATTGCCGCTGCGCCGCTGGTACGGCGCGCAGCATCGCCAGGTGCGCCGCGCCATCGAACGCATCCACCACGACCAGGTCGACGCCTGGGGCGCACGCTGGGTGCTCAGCGTGATGGCCGCGCAAGGCTTCAGCGTGCTGCCGCGCGTGAACCTCGTCAGCAACATCGGCTTCGGCGCGGATGCCACGCACACCACCGTCGATTCGCACCTGGCGAACCGGCCGCTGGGCTGTCTGCCCGAGCGCTTGAGCCTGCCCGCCGTGATGCAATCGCAGCCCGGCTTCGACCACGCTTACCTGCGCGTGATGAACAGCCCCTGGCAGCGCGTGCTGCGCGGGCTGCGGCGCTTGAAGGTCGGTTGAGAAGGGTGGGTGATGGAGATCGACTACAGCCTGCACTACGCGAAGTGGCACGACCACAGCGACGCGCACTACGCGTTCAATGCCGCGTTCTATGCCCGGCTGCTGCGGCCGGTGCTGCCGATGCTGCCGCTGGACAGCCGCATCCTCGATGTCGGCTGCGGCAGCGGCCTGCTGGTGCATGCCTTGCTCGAGCTGGGCTACGCGCAGTCGCGCGGCATCGATTCGAGCGCGCAGCAGATCACCGTGGCGCGCCAGCGCGGGCTGCCTTGCGAACTCAGCGAAGCCGCACACATCCACCGCCTGGCCGACACGCGGCCCGGCGAGCTCGACGCGATCTTCCTGATGGACGTGCTCGAACATGTGCCGGTGGCCGAGCAGATGGCTCTCGTGCAGGCCCTGCAGCGGCTGCTCGCGCCCGGCGGCCGGCTCGTCGTCAGCGTGCCCAACGCCAACTCGAGCTTCGCGTCGCGCTGGCGCTACCTGGACTGGACGCACCAGTGCCTGTTCACCGAGCACAGCCTCGAGTTCGTGCTGCTGAACCAGGGCTTCACCGACATCCGCTTCCTGCCTTACGAGTACGGCGAGGCGCCGCGCTGGCCGTATGCGCACCGTCCGGCTTTCTGGGTCGCAGCGCTGCGCCGGCTGGTGCGCGGTTTCAGACGCCTGGAAGCGATCGGCGAGATGGGCCGCCAAGGCCTGCACGTGCCGCTCGGTCCGAACCTGCTGGCGGTGGCGCGCACGGCGGAGTGAGGCGGTTTGCATTACCATGCACATGCACAACTTTTCCACAGGGGCTTTCATGAAAACCGAGCGCGTCACGTTGCTGACCTCGACCGACTTCAAGGCGTTTCTCAGCGCCGAAGCGCTGCGCGAAGGTGTCAGCGTTGCCGAACTCATTCGCAGCCGCTGCGAACAGCGTCCGAGCGCCGAAGAAGCCGTGCTGTCGGCGCTGGTTGCGGAGTTGCACCACGCCGTCGGCGCGGCCAAGCGCTCGATGCGCGAAGGGCTGAACGAGGCGCAGGCGGTACTGACCGAGATTCGCGCTGGTCGCGCCCATCGCGCCGAACCCGCCTTGCCGCGCCGCAGCGGCAGCAAAGGAAGGGTCCGGGCATGAGCGTATTCGGTGAAGCCATCAATGCCATCAAAGAGGCGCTCAAACTCGCCGACGATGTCAAGCGCAGCGGCGAGATGTTGAAGGAGCTGGCGCGCGAGCTGCGCGAGCACGACCGCCGCATCACGCGCATGGAAGCGAAGTGGGAGGCGGCGGTTGAACTTTCCACCCTGCAGGCACGGCCACGCCGTTTGCAAGACAAGCCGTGAACTGCGTCCGCGCATGACGCAGCGGCCACGCTTGCTGGCTGCGCTGGCCGCGATGCTGGCGCTGGCCACCGCTTGCAGCAACGACCCCTGGCCCAGCGGCGCGCTCGCGCAGAACACACTCTACGTGTCGTTCGACCAGAGCTCGCCGCGGCACCTGGATCCGACGTCTTCGTTCGGCGTCAACGAGACCCCGTACACCTACTCGATCCATGAGCCGCTGTACCAGTACCACTACCTGAAGCGGCCCTATCAGCTGATCCCGCGCGCGGCCAGCCAGGTGGTGCAGCCGCAGTACCTGGACGACAAGGGCCAGCCTTTGCCCGCCGATACGCCGGCCGAGCGCATAACACTGAGCGTCTACGACATCCCTATCCGCAGCGGCATGCGCTGGGCGCCGCACCCGGCCTTTGCCACCGACGCGCAAGGCAGCTTGCGCTTGCACCGACTCGACCCTGAAGGAGTGCGTGGCAAGTTCACGCCCTGGGACTTCGGCGCCACCGGCACACGTGAAGTGACCGCCGATGACTTCGTCTACGCCTTCAAGCGCCACGCCAGCCCGCGCCTGGAAACACCCGCGCAGTCCTTGTTCATCGATGCCGTGCTGGGCCTGAAGGACTACGTGGCCCTGCTGCGTGCACAAGACCGGCAGCTCACGGCCGGTCTGCCTGCCAGCACCCTGGACAAGCCCTTTCTGGACCTGCGCCGCTGGCCGCTGGCGGGTGCCCAGGCGCTGGACCGCTACACGCTGCGGCTGCGCATCCTGGGCAAGGCGCCCCAGTGGAGTTACTGGCTGGCCCTGACCTTCGCAGCACCCGTGCCCTGGGAAGCCGACGCCTTCTATTCGCAAGCCGGCATGCGCGCCAACGGCTTGTCGGCGACACGCTGGCCCATCGGCAGCGGCCCCTACTACCTGAGCGAATTCGAAACCGACCGCCGCCACGTGATGCGCCGCAACCCCCACTTTCACGGCGAAACCTATCCCTGCGAAGGCGCCGACGGCGACGCGCAAGCCGGCTTGCTGCAAGACTGCGGCCAAGCGCTTCCTTTCATCGATACCGTGGTCGCGGTGATGGTGCGCGAGCGCGTGCCGCGCAAGCAGCTCTTCATCCAGGGCCACCTGGACATGCCGGAGGTCGAGCGCAGCGACTGGGGCGTTGAATTTCGCGCCGACATGGAACGCTCGGACGAGGTGCGCCAACGCCACGAATCGCGTGGCCTGCGCTTCCCGCAGGTGGTGGACGGCCAGAGCTGGTACCTGGGCTTCAACTGGTTGGACCCCGTCGTGGGTCAGGGCAAGACAGCGCTTCAACAGGATCGCAACCGCAAACTGCGCCAGGCCTTGTCGATCGCCATCGACTGGGAAGAAGGCTACGGCCGCATCTTCGACCACCTCGGGGGTGCGGCGGCACACGGCCCGGTGCCCCCGGGCAATTTCGGCTCGCGTGAAGGGCAGGCCCTGTGGCACAACCCGGTCACGCATCACCTGGTGAAGGGCCGCGTGCAACGCCGCCACCTGGACGAGGCCCGTGCGCTGATGGTCCAGGCCGGTTACGCCGAAGGCCGCGACGCCACCACCGGCAAGCCGCTGGTGCTGAACTACGACTACGGCAAGACCGCCACGCCGGAGAAAAAAGCCGAGTTCGACTGGATGGTGCGGCAGTTTGCCAAGTTGGGCGTGCAACTGGAGATTCGCAATACCGACTACAACCAGTTCCGCGACAAGATGCGCCGCGGTGCGCAGCAGGTCTACTGGTGGGGCTGGACACCCGACTACCCCGACGCCGAGAACTACCTGTTCCTGCTGACCGGCCCACAAAGCATGGCGCGCTTCGATGGCAACAACGCCGCCAACTACCAGAACGACGAATACGACCGCCTCTACAGCGAACTGCGCACGCTGGACGACGGGCCGCGCAAGCAGCAGCTGATCGACCGCATGGTGGCCATCCTGCAGCACGACGCGCCCTGGGCCATGGGCTACTTCCCCTACGCGTCGCTGGCCTTCCAGCCTTGGGTGCACAACGGCAAACCCAGCATCGTCATTCCCGATCGCATCAAATACCTGCGACTGGACACCGCGCTGCGCAGCCAGCTCGTGGCGCAGTGGAACCAGGCCATTGGGTGGCCCGTGGGCCTGGCTGTGCTGGCGCTGGCTGCTCTGCTGTGGGCGGCCCGGCGCACCTGGCGCCGGCGCGAAATGGCCACCGCCCGATGCACCTGAATCCCGCCATGACGGGCCCGGGGTTCGACCCAGGCCCTCGAGTCTTCAAGGCAACAGAGCCAACTGGTTCAGCCACAGGCGCTTGGCCCGGTCGACGTTCAGGCTCACGTGCGTGGCGCTGGCCCCCGGCTTCTGGTACACGCCCGCGGTCTTGCGGTCGCCGGTCATCAGCGCCGCAGTCATCGTGTCGATCAAGCGGCGCGGGTCCTGCAGCTTGGTCGCGTTCGCCGGCAGGGACAGCATCTCGGCCAGCTTCTTGATGGCCTCCTTCTGCTTGGAGGCCTTGACGTCGGTGTCGGGGTCGAGGTCGGCGCCTGCGCCGCCGCGGGCCTGGGCTTCGGCGCCGTAGATGATGATCTGCGCAGCATCCAGCGGCGCGATGTTGTACTGGCCGGCGATACGCCGCTCCACGAAGCCCGTCTTGGCGTCCTTCACCCAGTTGCCGGCGCGGTTCGTCAGTGCGGTCTTCAAGTCCTTGCCGGTCAGCGTCGTCGCCGCCTGGCTGAGGCTCTCCACCAGCGTGCGGATCTCCGACAGGTCGATCTCGGCGGGCATGTTGTCGCCCTTCAGCGCCTGGCTGATGGCCGCGCGGATGGTCGCCTTGTTCTTGTCGAACTCGCGCCGCTTGGCCGGGTCGAGCGCGTAGTCGTCGCCCTGGTAGGGTACCGTGCGCGCACCGGGTGGCGGCGGCTTGGCGTTGCCGCTGGTGGCCACCACATCGGCCTCGATCTTGGCCATCAGCGTGTCGATGTTCAGCTGCGGGTCGGCCTTCTTCACCCGCACCGGATCGACACGCATGGGCTGGCGCCGGGGATGCGCTTGCAGCGCCTGCGCCGCCGCCTGGTTGGCCACCGGGTCGATCTTCGCGCGACCTTTGGCGAAGCGCGGGTCGGTCAGCAGCGTGTTCTGCACCTTCGGCGTCCAGACGTTCTTGAAGTAGCCCGCCAGGCCCGGCATGT
>JANNQO010000204.1:0-7001 GCA_031400795.1 Rubrivivax sp.
ACATGCCGGGCCTGGCGGGCTACTTCAAGAACGTCTGGACGCCGAAGGTGCAGAACACGCTGCTGACCGACCCGCGCTTCGCCAAAGGTCGCGCGAAGATCGACCCGGTGGCCAACCAGGCGGCGGCGCAGGCGCTGCAAGGGCATCCCCGGCGCCAGCCCATGCGTGTCGATCCGGTGCGGGTGAAGAAGGCCGACCCGCAGCTGAACATCGACACGCTGATGGCCAAGATCGAGGCCGACGTGGTGGCCACCAGCGGCAACGCCAAGCCGCCGCCGCCCGGTGCGCGCCTGTGGCTGAATCGGCTGGCCCTGTTGCCTTGAAGCCCGAGGCCCACGCGGCTGTGTCGCTGCGCAGGGCCGGCAGCGGCATGCAGCCTTGGGCCAGCACGTGGTCGTGGATTGAACCACTCGATCGACCCGTTGATCGTCAACGCCAACTGAAGCCCCTACACCCGCGCCAACATCAGCTCGCGGTGATGCGTCACCGCGTTCAGGAACGACTCGCGCTGCTGGGGGTCGGCCAGCCGTGCGGCGCGCTGCCGAAGTTCCTGCTGCGCGGCGGCCAGCACGCCCGCGGCACGTGCATCGCGCGCCGCGTGCAGCGCGCGCCACACCGCCAGCGGAATGCGAAGCGGCTCGTCGGTGCCGCCCAGGCCCACGCCGGCGGCCTGCCGCTGGAGGATCTGCTCGGCGTGCAACAACGCCTGGGCCAGGTCGCCGAGCGCCAGCGCCTGGGCCGACAGCGCCGCGATCGCCTCCAGCGCCAGGTGCGGCAACTGCAAGCCGTCGAACAGGTCGCGTGAGGCGACGAAACGATCGCGCGCGGCGCTGTCCTCGCCGAGCGCCGCCTGCGCCTGCCCGGCCACGCGCAGCGCGGCGGCCTCGGCCCAGCGGTCGCGGGTCAAGCGCAGCAGCTCCAGCGCCTGCTCGGCATGCTCCAGCGCTTGCTGCGGCTGGCTCAGGTGCAGCAGCACGATGGCGAGGTTGATGCGCACGATGCCGTGGCTCTGCTGTTGGCCGACCCTCTCGCACAGCGCGCGGGCGTTCTCGAAACGCTCGCGCGCGAGCGCGAAGTCGCCCACCGACATCGACGCGAATGCCAGGTTGCTCAGTGTGCCGCCGACGTTGGCCAAATGCCCCTGGCGCCGGTGCAACGCGAGGGCTTGTTCCCAGTGTTCGCACGCGGCAACGATGTCGCCCTGGTCCATCGCCAGCAGCCCCATCTGGTTGAGCGTGGCAGCCTCGACCTGCACGGCCCCGGCGCGGCGCGCCAGCACCAGCGCCTGCGCGGCAGCCTCGCGCGCCTCGTCGTAGCGCGACAGCCGCGTCAGCACCATGAACAGGCGCGAGAAACAGCGCGCGGCACGCTCGGCGTCGTGCTCCGGCGCCAGCGCGACAGCGCGGCGCACGCGCTCCAGGGCGTGCACGATGTCGCCAGCGCTGAAGGCGAAGCGGCTTTGCCAATCCGCCGCCTCGCTCAGCCAGCCGGTGTCGCCACTTCGTTCGGCCAGCGCCTGCATCTGCTCGACGGCCTCGGCCATGCGCGGCCGGTCGGCCATCGTTTCCAGAACACGCAGCCGCAGCACGGTCAACGCCAGTCGCCGTGCCAGATCCTCGATTTCGGTCAGCGCCAGCGCGCGCTCGGTATGCGCCAGTGCGTCGGCATTCGCGAAGCGCAGCCGCGCCGCTTCGGCCGCCGCATGCCAGGCGTCGCGCGCCTGCAGCGGCTCGCCGGCGCCTTCGTGGTGCTCGGCGATCTGGTCTTGCAGCGATGCCGCATCGGGCAGCGTGGCCATCCAGCGCGCCAGCGCGGCATGGGCCGCGCGTTTGACGCGCTTCAACACACTCTCGTAGGCCACCCGGCGCAGCGTGTGGTGGCGGAACTCGTACTCGCGCGCATCGAGCAAGCGGCTGGCCTCGTGCAGGCGGATCAGCTCGCGCGCCGTCAGGTCGCCCAAGGCGGTGGTGGCCAGATCGTCCAGCACGGCCAGCGCGCGGTCCCAGAACACCGCACCGGCCACCGAGGCCAGCTGCAGCGGCCGCTTGCGGTCTTGCGGCAGTGCCGACAACCGCGCCTGAAGCACGCCCACCAGCGTGGCCGGCAGGTGCAGCGTTTGCAGCCGCTCGGGCACGAACACCCAGCGCTCGCCCTGCACATCGATCGCACCGCGGTCGATGAGCATGTTCACCAGTTCTTCGAGAAAGTACGGGTTGCCCTCGGCACCGCCGGCCAGGCGCTGCGCCAGATCGTCGGGCACCTCGGGCAGGCGCTGCAGCAGAGCGCGCACGAGCTCTCGGCTGCTGCTCTCGTCCAGCGCTGACAGCTCGATGCGGCGCGCGTCGCCGGTCGCCCAGCCGGGGCGCCGCTCGAACAGCGCCGGGCGGGCCAGCAGCACCAGCAACAACGGCCAGTCGGCCGCCTGGCGCTGCAGGTGCTCGATGAAATCCAGTGAACCTTCGTCGGCCCAGTGCAGGTCGTCCAGCGTGACGACCAGCGGCGCGCCCGCCAGGGCGGCATCGGCCAAACATTGCAGCGCGTGGAAGAAGGCCCGGTCGCGCAGCCCACGCGCATCGCCACGCAACGCATGCACCTCGGGCTCGGCCGAGAAGTCCAGGCCGATGAGGTGGCCGAGCACCGCCGCGCTGCCGCGGTCGCGCAGCCGCGTTTGCAGTGCGGCACACCAGTCGGCCTCGGCGGTGGCTCCGTCGGCCAGGCCGAGCGCGTTGAACAGCAACTCGCGCAGCAGACCATACGGCCGGCCGCGGCGGCGCTCCGCGGCCTGTGCCGAGAGCCTCAGCGCACGCTGCGGCTGGCCGGCCAGCCAGATGTCGAACTCCTCGATCAGGCGTGTCTTGCCGAAACCGGCATCGCCGACCACCGCGATCGTGAGCAGGCCGGCACCGCCGCCGCACAAATCGAGGTAAGCCGATCGCAGCGGCGCCAGTGCAGCCTCGCGGCCGAGCATCGGCACGCGCAGGCCCGCCACGCCGCGCCGCGCCGCGCTGTCGGGCGACATCACCACGCCGCGCACCAGGTAGGTCAACATCGGCTCGCCACGGCCCTTCACCACGAGCGGCGGCTGCTCCTCGGCGTCGAACAGCCCGCGCACCAGGCGCCAGGTGTCGTGGCTGATGCGCAACTGGCCCGGCGGCGCGCTCTGTTCCATGCGCGCAGCGATGTTCACCGTGATGCCGCGCATGCTGTTCTCGCCATCGACACCGCCGCCGATGAGCACGCTGCCACTGCTGATGCCCACGCGCACGTTCAGGCCGTCGTGGCCGAACTGTTCGTGCACCCGCGCGGCCTGCACTTTCGCTTGCCGCAGCAGCGCCAGGCCGCACAGCACCGCACGCTCGGCGTCGTCCTCATGCACCTCGTCGATGCCGAAGCCGGCGAGCAGGCTGTCGCCGGCGTACTGCATGACACGCCCGCCATGCTGATCGACCACGGTGCTGAGCGCCGCCAGCGTGCCGTCCATCACCGTCTGGATGTCCTCGGGGTCTAGGCGGCTGGACAAAGCGGTGGAGCCCACCACGTCGAGAAACAGCACCGAGACCAGGTTCAGCTGCTGGATCGGCGGTCCGGCTTGCAGCGCCGCGAGCTGTGTGCGCAGCGGCGCCAGCGCCAGATCGGCCACCGCATCGCCGAGCACCGCGCGCTGAGCTTCGAGGGCGGTGATGGCTTGTTGGAGTTGTTCGGCGGTGGCGGCCATTGCGGTGAAAGTGCGGGTGTAGCATGCCGCGCCATCCATCGGGTCGAGGACCATCCAGAGCCCCGCCCGGCCGCCCCGAAGGGGCTCGAACCGCAGTGCCAAGCACGAGGATTGCCAATGAGCATCGCCGAACGTCTCGCGCGCCTGTCGATCACGCTGCCGCCGGTGGCCATTCCTGCCGCCGCCTACGTGCCTTTCGTGCGCACCGGCAACCTGGTCTTCATCAGCGGTCACATCGCGAAGAAAGACGGCAAGGCCTGGGTCGGCCAGCTCGGCGTGACGATGGGCACCGAAGAAGGCAAGGCCGCGGCGCGCGCCATCGCCATCGACCTGATGGGCACGCTGCAAGCCGCTGCCGGCAGCCTGGACAACGTGGCGCGCATCGTCAAGGTGATGAGCCTGGTGAACAGCGCACCCACCTTCACCGAGCAGCACCTGGTGACCAACGGCTGCTCGGAGCTGCTCGGCGAAATCTTCGGCGCGCAGGTGGGCGCGCATGCGCGCAGCGCGTTCGGCGTGGCGCAGATCCCGCTCGGGGCTTGCGTGGAGATCGAGCTGATCGCCGAAGTGCGCTGAACAGCTCTCCGGCAGATGATGAACGGACGATGAATTCACGCGACGGCTGGCTGGTCGGCATCACGCTGGCGAGCATCGCTGCGCTGGCCGCGGCACTGGTGCTGCAGTACCGCTGGAACATGCAGCCCTGCCCCTGGTGCATCCTGCAGCGCGCGGTGTTTGTGGCCATCGCGGCTGCGGGCATCGTCGGGCTGCTGTGGCGCGGGCGGCTCGGCGCGCGCCTGAGTGCACTGCTGGTGCTGCTGCTCGCGGTTTGCGGCGCCGCTGCGGCGCTGTGGCAGCACTTCGTGGCCGTGTCGGCCGAGTCTTGCGCGCTGACGCTGGCCGAGCGCATCGTCAGCACCCTCGCGCTTGACGAGCGCTGGCCCGAGGTCTTCACCGCCTTCGCTTCGTGCAAGGACGCGGCGGTGCGACTCCTCGGCGTTCCGTTCGAGTTCTGGAGCCTGGCGCTGTTCGTGGTGATCGGCGCGGTGTCGATCAGCGTGCTGCGCCGCGCCTGAATCGTGCTGACGCACTGACCAACGCTGCCAGCGCCAGGCCCGCCAGCAGCAGGCTCGACGGCAGCGGCGCGCTGCTCCTGTCGCCGTCGGGCCGCCGCCCGGCGAGCAGGAAGTCTTGCGAACCCCGGCGCCGCAGCGCGAAGATGTCGTACAGGTTCTCGGGCACACCCGCGGCGCCGTGCAGCAGCCCATCGGCGTAGCGCGCGTAGCGGCTGCGATCGTCGAAGCTGCCGGCGACGCTGACGCTCCAGTCGTCGTCGTAGACCAGGTTCCAGATCGCCAGCTGGTACGAGGTGGATTCGGCCGCGGTGTCGACCCGGGTGGCGTCGCTGCTCGCGTAGCTCACCAGGCGGCCCAGCGCTTCGGCCTTGTCGGCGCCGAAGTAGCTCGCGCCATCGACCACCTGATAGCCCGTCATCGGCTGGTGCGAAAACGAGAAGCTCTCGCTGAGTTCGACGCAATAGGTGATGAAGTGACTGGTGTCGAAGCCGCCGGCACCTTGCAGCTGGCCTGCGAAGCCGCCCGCACGGCCTTGGTAGTGGTTGCCCGAGACGGCGTTGCCGGCCTCGAACGCCCAGCCGATGAGCGTGACTTCAGCCGCGAGCGAGGCCGCACCGGGCCAGCCCAGCAGCGCGGCCAGGCCGAGCCGGGCGATGAACGAAGAAGACGAACGCACAGGCGGCTCCACGAAGGCTGACCGCCTGGCTATCGGCACGCCGCGCGCCTTTCTGTAGGCTCCGCGGCCATGCCGGCCCCGCTCGTCAACGCGCAGCGGCGCTGCGGCGCAAGGCCTCGGTGGTGTGGCCCGGCCCATCCGGCCGCCAGCCCGGCGGGCCGAGCAGGTGGCCGACCACGGCACGCAGGCTGCGCGCGCGCCACAGATCCCGCGCCAGGCTGTGCCACTGGTGCAACTCGATGCGCAGCGGGTTGTAGCTCGTCATCGGCTCCACCAGCCCATAGCGGCACGGCAACTCGTCGCGCTCGGGGATGTAGGTGCCGAACAGGCGGTCAAAGATCAGCAGCACGCCGCCGTAGTTGCCATCGAGGTACTCGAGGTTGGCGGCATGGTGCACGCGGTGCGCCGACGGGGTGTTCAGGATGCCTTCCAGCCAGCCGAGCCTGGGGATCCACGTGGCGTGCAGCCAAAACTGGTACAGCAGGTTGAGCTGCAGCATGCCGAACACCAGCAGCGGCGGAAACCCGAGCCAGACCAGCGGCACGTAGAACACCCCCGACCCGGTGAGGCGGCTGAACATGCCGATGCGGTAGGCCGCCGACAGATTGAGCTGGTTCGGCGTGTGGTGCACCGCATGGTTGCACCAGAACCAGCGCACGCGGTGTGCCGCGCGATGAAAGCCGTAGTAGCAAAACTCCTGGCCGATGAAAAGCGCGGCAATGGCCCAGGCGCTGTCGACCGCGATGTCGCCGATGCGGTGTTCGCGTGCGAGCAGAATCAGCGGCGCGGCGATCGAGACCGGCAGCAGGATCTGCATGCCCACACGTCCCGCCAGATCGGCCAGCGAGACCCCCATCGCGCGCCAGTCGTAGCGTTGGCGGCGGGCCAGCACGATGGCCTCGATCAGCGAAGCGCTCAGCACCACCGGCAGCGCGACGAAGAGCATGAAGCGGGCGAGGTCGTTCATGCGGCGATGTTAGGGCGCCGATGTTGCTGGGCAGTTTCGATGGCGCGGCGCGGCATCGATCGCCGCCCGGAAGACCCATCCTTCATGCCGGCTGCGCATGGAGCCTGACGCCCAGCGCCCGTGCCACCTTCAGTACGGTGGCAAAGCTCGGATTTCCGCCTTCGCTGAGTGCGCGGTACAGGCTTTCCCTGCTGAGCCCGGCGTCTTTGGCAACCTGGGTCATTCCTTTGGCACGTGCGATGTCGCCCAGGGCCCTGGCAATCCCTGCAATCTTGGTGCATCGACACCGTTGCCGGATGGGGGGAGTCCCTTCGTATTCGTTCAAGCCGACCCGCTACGGCATGCGTTGCTTGGTCGCTCCAGGGCCAGGTGGCCATTTTCCTTCCGCGGCCAAGCAACGCATGCCTCCGCGGTCAGCTTAACTCCAACTACAAGGGCTTCCCCGTTTGTCAAGCGACGTCGATCCAGTGTGAATCGCGCCAGCGATTCACCCATCGTCGAACTGACTTCACTTACAACTACCACCGGCGTTCGGACGATCGTCGAATTGCGGCAAAAGGTGCGGAC
>JANNQO010000205.1:0-6024 GCA_031400795.1 Rubrivivax sp.
GTCCTGGGCGCCGAAGCGCATGTCCGAGGTCGGGTTGTTGAACTCGAAGGCGTCGATGACGCCTTTTTCCAGCGCCGGGATGATTTCGCCGCCGGGCAGCTGCGTGACTTTGGCGCCCATCTCCTGGAACAAGTCGGCCGCGAGGCCCACGGTGCGGTACTTCAGCCCCTTGAGCTCGGAGGCATTGGTGATCGGCTTCTTGAACCAGCCCAGCGGCTGCGTCGGCATCGGCATCGCGAAGTAGCCGACGACATCGAGGTTGATCTTCTTCAGAAGCTCCTGGTAGAGCTCCAGGCCGCCGCCGCGGTAGATCCAGGCCAGCGTCTGCGGCGCATCGCAGCCGTTGATGGGGCCGGAGCCGAACAACGAAGCCACCTTGCTCTTGCCGTACCAGTACACCGGTACGCCGTGGCAGGCATCGAGCACGCCCTTGTTGGTGGCGTCCATCACCTCGAATGGCTTGACGACCGCACCGGCCACCAGGTAGTCGATGCGCAGGCGGCCGCCGGCCATCTCGTTGACGCGCTTCACGTACTCCTCGGCCATCTCGTTGAAGATGTCCTTGGCGCCCCAGGCGCCTTGCATCTTCAACACGATGGGGCTCTGTGCAACCGCGGTCATCGGCGCGGCCAGGGCGGCCGCGCCGCCCGAGACCGCAACGCCCAGGAAGCGCCGCCGCGCGGGAGGCGCAGCGCCCATCGAATTCGACTTGGTGGTTTCGCTCATCGGAGTCTCCTTCATACGTCGCGGACAGCGACGCCATCTGAGCAGCGCACTATGGTTACCTGGGCGGAGTGCGGCAAGCCGTGTTTCCACCGACACCGCGTCAGCGCTGCACCCACAAGCGCGCCGCGGCGCCGGCCAGCTGCTCGTGCAGCGCCGGCGCGAAGAGGCCGTGGCGAAACGCGAAGTCCAGCGTCACCAGCGCCGCATCGACCGTCATCGACTCGCCGGCAGCCAGCGCCAGCGCCTCCTCGACCGGCAGCAGCCGAAAGCCAGCCACCTCGCCGTCCTGGTTCTGCGGCACTTCGTCGGCGCCGAGCAGCAGATCGAACGACCACAGCCGCTCGTGCTGCAGGCCTTCGCGCACCTCGCGCCACAGCCGGATGCACCGGCCCGGCCGCGAGCGCTGCATCTGCACGCGCGTCAGGCCGGCTTCCTCCCAGCCTTCGCGCAACAGCGCTTGCTGCGGCGTCTGGCCGTGCGGCACGCCGCCGCCGACGAGGTTGTCGTCGAGGCCCGGATCGGTGGCCTTGAGCGGCGAGCGCTGCGCGATCCACAGGTGCGTCGGCCGGCCCTGCCCGTCGGCCCGGTAGCCGCTGGCGTGAGCACCGAAGGTCAGCGTGCCCCAGAAGCGCGCCGCGGCGCGTTCGATGGTGGCCAGCGTCGCGCCCGATGCCGGATCGACCACGGCATACGGTTCGTCGCGCCAGGCGAGGATCGCGCCGCGCCGGTGCAGATCGGCGTTGATCCCGGCGAGCGTGAGGTCGCGTTCGGCAGCCGCCACGTGCAGCGCCACGCGGTCGATGCCGAGCTGCACGGCCGGGCGGTGCGCCTGGAGCAGCGGCAGATTCGCCAGGGCCACCGAGCCGACCTCGGCGCCGCCGATGACGAACGGCACTCGTGGTGAGGCCGGGCCTGCGCAAGCCGCGGCGATCGAAGGCCAGGCCCGGTGCACGGACTCAGTCTCTCAGGTCTCGGCACACAGACGCAGCGCGTGGCCGTCGGGCGTGGCGATGACGAACTCGCGCAGCCCCCAGGGTTGGTTCGCCGGTGGCGAGACGACCGTGGCACCGAGCCGGCGGCAATGGGCAAACAGCTCGTCCAGGCCCTGGCCGACGTGGATTCGCGTTTCGCCGCAGGGAGACACTGCGACCTCGGCGCGCGCCAGGTGGATGTAGACCGGCGCACCCCAGCCCTCGGGCCCGAGGCGGCCCGCCTTCAGGCGCGCGTGCGCCGCCGGCTCGCCGACGACGAACTCGATCTCGAGCCCGAGCACATCGCGAAACCATTCGGCCGCGGCGCGAACGTCGGCCACCGGCAGGACGGGCTGCACGCCGTGCAGTTCATGGCGCTGGGCGAGGTTCATGAGCGGCAGTCTAGCCAGCCCGCGGCCGCGCCGCACCTACGGCGGCGTGGTCAGCCGCTGCACCATCGTCGCCGCCAGCTCGCGGAACTCGCGGCTGATCGGAGGATGTGATTCCAGCCGCCGCCAGTATTCCAGCGCCAGCGGCCGCGCAGCGCTGAGCAGATCGATCGGCTCGGGCGTGAAGGCGGTCATCCACATCGAGCCGCTGGAAGGGTCAGGCCGCCAGCGCATCGGCAGCATGTCGTACAGCGGCGCGAGCGTGAAGCGGCCGCGCGGCACATCCTCGCGCGCAACCGCCAGGCTCAGGTTGCCGAAGTGCATGTCGCTGTTGCCGATCAGGCGGCCGAACTGCATCAGCGCACGCACCTGCACGTCGGCCTCGCGCGGCAGGCGTTTCTGGCGCACCAGTGCCTCGGCACTGGCGGCCCAGCTGAGCATCGCATCGGGCACGAAAGCGTCGTGCACCGCGTGCAGCGGCACCACGTGGCGGCGGCCCTGCGCGCCGAGGCGGTCGAAACGTTCGGATTCGAGGTAGGTGCGCTGGGCGGTTTGCACGATGCGGGCCTTCGCGACGGCCACGCCCTGTTCGGCCAGCAGCGCCAGCGCCAGCGCCTCGGCGTGCAGCAGGTCATGCCAGCGTTCGCCGAACGGCGAGCCGCGCGGCGGTGTGAACTTCACGAGCAGCGGCTGGCCATCGGCGCGGCGCGCCAGGAACTTGGCCTGTTCACCGCCGGCCGACGAACCCGGGGGCAACGTGGCGTTCACGTCGGCGGCCAGGCGGTCGTGCTCGGCGCCGTCGGGCGTGAGCAGCGGCAGCGCCGCGGCGCGCGGCTCGCCCAGCACCAGCGCGCCCGGCGCGTCGGGCGTTTGCAACGCAGCGAAGAGTTGGTGTTCGAGCCGCCAGCGCTCGGGCGAATCGGGCAGGCCGTTGGCGGCCAGGCGGCGGGCCAGCGCGCGGCCGAGAAAGCCTTCGCCGCGCAGCGGTGCCAGCATCCACGGCAGCTTGCCGCGCGTCAGCCATTGCGTGCCGCTGTCATCGGCGTGCACATGCAATTGACCAGCGGCCAGCAGGCTCACCGTGCCCCAACGCGAGATGCCGCCGGCTTCGTCGACCCAGTACAGCGGATGTTGCGAGGGCAGGCCGAGGATGGGCTGGGGCAGCGCGTAGCTCGTCGCGCGCCCGGCGCCGAGCACCAGCAACTGCGGCGCGAGCGATTGCAGCAAGCGCGACAGGGTCGGCTGACTGCGTTGCAGCAGGGCCTGCAGATCACCCGAGCGGGTGGCGCCACGCCGGGCCAGAGCACTCAGCAGGGCCGATTCGAGTGCTGCGCCGGGCTCGTCCATGAATGGAAAGCTTAGCTAAAAAATCACAATAAAACAACTACTTGAGTTAAACGGAAGGCTTCTCGTGAATGAAAGATGAATAGAAAAGTACGACTTATGCGGCACGCGCCAGGCTCGCCTGACGCCAGCGCGCCATCAGCCCTTGCCACTTCGTGCGCGCCGCCGACAGGTGCCGCTCCTTGACATGCCCATAGCCGCGAATCTCCTCGGGGATGCGCGCGATCTCGGCCGCCAGCTCCACGTTGCCGGCGTTCAGTCCGCGCAGCAGTTCCTCGATGCACTCTCGGTACTCGCCGATCAGCGCGCGCTCCATGCGCCGCTCGCCGGTCTTGGCGAAGATGTCCAGCGCGCCGCCGCGCAGGCCCTTCAGCCTGGCCAGCACGCCGAAGGCACTGCGCATCCACGGGCCGAACGGCTGCTTGATCAGCTCGCCCTTGTCGTTCTTCTTCGCGATGAGCGGTGGCGCGAGGTGGTGCACCACCTTGTAGTCGCCTTCGAACATCGACGCGATCTTCTCGGTGAACGCGGCTTCGGTGTGCAGCCGCGCCACCTCGTACTCGTCCTTGTAGGCCATCAGCTTGAAGAGGTACCTGGCAACGGCCTCAGCGAGTTTCGTGCCGCCCAGCTTGCCTTCGGCCGCGCGCACCTGGTCGATGAAGGCCTTGTACCGGGCGGCGTAGGCGGCATCCTGGTAGCCGGTCAGGAACTCGATCCGCTTGGCGACGATTTCGTCGACCGACGGCTTCTTCACGAACTGGATCACCTGCCGCGCCGCGAACAGGGCCCGCACCTCGGCCAGGTTGTGCGCACAGCGACGGCCCCATTCGAAAGCCGCCTTGTTGTTGTCGACCTGCACGCCGTTCAGTTCGATGGCACGCATGATCGCCGCGAGGGTGAGCGGGATGCGGCCCTGCTGCCAGGCGTAGCCCATCATCAGCGGGTTGGTGTAGATCGAGTCGCCGATCAGCTGCGTGGCTACCTCTTCGGCGTCGAAAGCGCCAACGAGTTCGCTGCCCACGCTGCTGCGGATCGCCGCTTCGCATTGCCCGCCGGGGAACTGCCACTCGGGGTTGTGCACGAAGGCCGCGGTCGGCGTGCCGTGCGTGTTCAGCGCCACGTAGCTGCGGCCCTGCTGCATCACGGTCATCGTGTACTTGTTGGCGCCGACGATGCTGTCGCAGGCGATCACCAGGTCGGCCTTGGCGGTGTCGACTTTGGTGGTGTAGATCGCGTCGGGCCGGTTCGCGATCTGGATGTGGCTCCAGGTGGCGCCGCCTTTTTGCGCCAGGCCGCCGGCGTCCTGCGTCACCACGCCTTTGCCTTCCAGGTGCGCGGCCATGCCGAGCAATTGGCCGATGGTGATCACGCCCGTGCCGCCGACACCGCCGACGACGATGCCCCAGGCCGTTTCGGCCAGCGGCAGTGTGGGTTCAGGGATCGCGGGCAGCGCGGTGAGGTCGCCCTTCTTCTCCTTCTTCGGCTTCTTCAACTGCCCGCCTTCGATGGTGACGAAGCTCGGGCAGAAGCCCTTCACGCAGGAGTAGTCCTTGTTGCAGCTGTTCTGGTTGATGCGGCGCTTGCGGCCGAATTCGGTCTCCACCGGCTCCACCGAGAGGCAGTTGCTCTGCACGCTGCAGTCGCCGCAGCCTTCGCAGACTGCTTCGTTGATGACCACGCGCTTGTCGGGATCGACCATCTTGCCGCGCTTCCTGCGCCGGCGTTTCTCGGTGGCGCAGGTCTGATCGTAGATGATGACCGTCGTGCCTTTGACCTCGCGCAGCTCGCGCTGGATGCGGTCGAGTTCGTCGCGGTGGTGCACCGTGACACCGGTTTCGAGCACCTTGCCGTCGTACTTCTCCGGCTCGTCGGTGACGATCACGAGCTTGGCCACGCCTTCGCTGACCAGGCTCTTCATGATCTGCATCACCGAGTGGCCCTCGGGCCGCTCGCCCACCTGCTGGCCGCCGGTCATCGCCACCGCGTCGTTGTAGAGCACCTTGTAGGTGATGTTCACGCCCGCGGCGATGCTCTGGCGGATGGCCAGCGACCCGCTGTGGAAGTAGGTGCCGTCGCCGAGGTTGGCGAAGATGTGTTCCTCGCTCGTGAACGGCGCCTGGCCGACCCACGACACGCCTTCGCCGCCCATTTGCGAGAAGGTGTTGGTGCTGCGGTCCATCCACACCGCCATGTAGTGGCAGCCGATGCCGGCCACGGCGCGCGAGCCCTCGGGCACGCGTGTGCTGGTGTTGTGCGGGCAACCGCTGCAGAACCACGGCGCGCGGTCGCCGGTGTCGATCTTCATCGCGGCGAGTTCGCGCTCGCGCGCTTCGATGATCGCCAGCCGCGCGTCCATGCGCGCTGCCACGTCGCTGCCCGCCGGCGCCAGGCCCATCTTCTTCAGCCGCTTGGCAATCGCCTTGGCGATGATCGCCGGCGTCAGGTCGGCCTTGGCGCGCAGCAGCCAGTTTTCGCTCGGGTTCGGCATGCTCCACTCGCCGCCCGAGCTCTCGCCGGCCGGTTCGTCGAACTTACCCAGCACATTCGGCCGCACGTCGGGGCGCCAGTTGTAGAGCTCTTCCTTCAACTGGTAC
>JANNQO010000206.1:0-10839 GCA_031400795.1 Rubrivivax sp.
CACCGGCGTGGCCCAGGTCCAGGCGGGGCCGAGCAGGTCCAGCGCCGCGGCGCTGGGCAGCAGCTTGATCACCGAGGCCGGGTTCATCGGTAGGCGCGCCTGGTGCGCGAGCAGCGGCTTCGCGCTGCCGATCTCGTGCACGACCACGGCCAGCGCGTCGCCGGGCAGTTTGGCGCGCTGCAACGCGGCATCGATCTCGGCGGGCAGGGGCTGCGCCGCGCTGACTGTGGACACCGGCGGCTGCGCCGCGGTGATCGTGGCCGCCATCGCCAGTGCCGCGAACATCGCTGCGAACATTGCCCGCGGCCTGCCCATCCCGCACCGTGGTGCCCCCATGGCGGCGATGATCGCACGGCTAAACTGCTTCGATGTCCCTGCGCTTGTTGGCCTTCGACACTTCGACGCAAGCGTTGTCGGTGGCGCTGCACGACGGTGCGCGCACGCTGGCGGTGAACGAGGCCGGCGGCGCGCAAGCCTCGGCGCGCTTGCTGCCGCTGGTGCACGAGCTGCTCGCGCAAGCCGGCCTGGCGCTGCGCGATCTGGATGGCATCGCCTTCGGGCGCGGCCCCGGCGCTTTCACGGGGCTGCGCACCAGCTGCGCGGTGGCGCAAGGCCTGGCCTTCGGCACGGCCAAGCCGTTGCTGCCGCTGGACAGCCTGATGATCGTGGCCGAAGACGCACGATGCCAAAACGCTGCGACCGAGATCGCCGTGGCGATGGACGCGCGTATCGACCAGATCTACGCCGCGCGCTACCGCTTCGAAGCAGGCGGCTGGCATGAAGTGCAACCGCCCGGCCTGTTCGACCTGGCGGATCTGCTCGTGCAGTGGCAAACCGTCCAACCCGAAGTCGTCGCCGGGTCAGCCTGGTCAGCGTTCGGCGGGCGGCTGGCGCTGACGCCGTGCACGCGCATCGACACCGAGCAAGACCGCGCTGGCGCGACGATGCGGCTGGCGCTGCAACGCTGGTCGAGCAGCCGCGTCGTGCCGGCGGCGATGGCGCTGCCGCTGTACCTGCGCGACAAGGTGGCGCTGACCACGCAGGAGCGCGACCGCTTGCGCGCCGCCAAGCTCGCGCCGACATGAATGCTGTTCTGCAACCCGAGGCCACGCTGCACGCGATGCGGCTGGATCATCTGGTGCCGGTGATGCATATCGAATCACGCTGCTACAGCTTCCCGTGGTCGCATGGCAACTTCGTCGATTCGTTGGCTGCGGGTTACCTGGCGCGCGTGCTGCTGGGCCGCGACGGCGCGATGTTCGGCTACTTCGTGGCCATGCCCGGCGTCGGCGAGATGCACCTGCTGAACCTCACCGTGGCGCCCGAGCAGCAGGGTCGCGGCCATGCGTCGACCTTGCTCGATGCGCTCGAGCAGGCCTGCCGCGACGCGCGGCTGGCGCAGCTGTGGCTCGAGGTGCGTCAGGGCAACCAGCGCGCGTTGACCTTGTACGGCCAGCGCGGTTTCACCCAGATGGGCGTGCGCCGCCACTACTACCCGGCGGCCACCGGCCGGCGTGAAGATGCGGTGGTGATGCGCGCCTGGATCGCAGGGGTCGCCCCGCATGCCGTGGACTGAACGCCAGCAGCAGATGCTGCGCGCCATGGGGCTGCGTGTGTGGTCACCGGCGTCGCCTGTGCCGGCACCGGTGCCGGCACTGTCACTGGCGCCTGCGCCGGTTCACCAGCCGGCGCCGGTCGCCGAGCCACTCCCCCCCGCCGTCGCCCTGATGCCGGCGCCCGTGATGTTGACGCGCGCACCCGATCCGCCCGACGAGCGCAGCCTGCACATCGCCGCGCTCGACTGGACGGGCCTGCGCGAGGCCGTGGCCGCCTGCCGCGCTTGCAGCTTGTGCGAAACGCGCCGGCAGACGGTGTTCGGCGTCGGCCACCCCGAGGCGCATTGGCTGGTGGTCGGCGAAGCCCCCGGCGAGCAGGAAGACCGCCAGGGCGAGCCTTTTGTCGGCCCCGCCGGTCAGCTGCTCGACGCGATGCTGCGTGCCTTGCGGCTGACCCGCGCCGCCGACGGCGATCTGCCGCCGGCGCAGCGCGTGTACATCGCCAACACGCTGAAGTGCCGCCCGCCCGGCAACCGCAATCCGACACCCGGCGAGATGCAACGTTGCGAGCCTTTCCTGCTGCGCCAGATCGCGCTGCTGAAGCCGAAGATCGTGCTCGCGATGGGGCGCTTCGCGGTGCAGTCACTCTTGAACAGCGGCGAGCCGATCGGCAAATTGCGCGGGCGCGTGCACCGCTGGCAGGGCTTGCCGCTGGTGGTGACCTATCACCCCGCCTACCTGCTGCGCAGCCTGCCCGACAAGGCCCGCGCCTGGGAAGATCTGTGCCTCGCCGCGCGGGTGGCTGACGAGGCATGTGCAGCATGACGGACAAGGAACATCAGCTCCGCACCGAGCTCGACCGGCTGCGCCTGCTCGCCAACAACGTGCCGGTGGCGGTGGCCTACTACGACGCAGCCACCTTCACCTGTCAGCTCGCGAACCGCGGTTATGCCGCGATGTTCGGCCGCGACGAGCACGAGGTGGTGGGCATGACCTTCGCGCAGATCATCGGCGAAGAGGCCGCGCAGCGCATCGACCCGCAGGTGCAGACGATGCTGCGCGAACGCACCCAGGCTGCCTACGAGCGCGAGCTGCCCGGCCCCGACGGCCGCACCCGCTACATCGAGGTGCTGCTGCTGCCGCACATCGACGAACAAGACCAGATCGCCGGCGCCTTCGTGCTCATCGCCGACATCACGCGGCATCGGCGCGCCGAGATCTCGCTGCGCCAGAGCGAAGAGCGTCTGGCCAAGTTCATGCAAGCCAGCGCCGAGGGCATCGTGTTCCACAAAGGCGGCTTCATCACCGACGTGAACCCGCCCCTCTTGCTGCTGCTGGGCTACACGCTGGACGAGATGATGGGCAGGAAGACGCTCGAGTTCGTGGCCCCCGCCGAGCGCGCCAAGGTGGCCGCGGTGATCGCCGCCGGCGCCGAGATCACCTACGACAGCGTGGCCGTGCACAAGGACGGCACGCTGATCCCGGTGGAATTCATCGTGCGCACGATGCAACACCAGGACACGCAGCAGCGCATGACCATCGTGCGCGACCGCCGCGACCGCGTTGAGGCCGAAGCCCGCATCCACCACATGGCGCATCACGACAGCCTGACCGGGCTGCCGAATCGCACCACCTTCGACGAGCGTGTGCAGTCGCTGATCGAGCGCGCACAGCACGGCGAGCCCGGCTTCGCGCTGCTCTTCATCGACCTGGATCACTTCAAGCGCGTCAACGATTCGCTCGGCCATGTGGTCGGCGACACGCTGTTGCAGACCGTGGCGCGGCGCATCGCCGCCTCACTGCGCGGCAACGACCTGGTGGCGCGTTTCGGCGGCGACGAGTTCGTTGTCGTGCTCACCGGCGCGCCGCCGGCCGAAGCCGTGCGCGAGGTGGCCGACAAGCTGCTGGCGACGGTCGGCGCGGTGGTGGACGTGCTCGGCCAGGACATCTCGGTCACACCGTCGATCGGCGTGGCGATGTACCCGCAGCATGGCAAGAGCGGCGCCGAACTCATCAAACATGCCGACACGGCGATGTACGACGCCAAGTCGCGCGGGCGTGCGAACTGCAGCTTCTTCGAGCCGCGCATGGCCGCCGCGGCGATCGCCGAGCTGGCGCTGGAAGGGCGCCTGGCGCAAGGCGTGCGGGCGCACGAGTTCGTGCTGCACTACCAGCCGCAGCTCTCGCTGGCTACCGGTCGGCTGGTGGCTGTGGAAGCCTTGATTCGCTGGGCGCACCCGCAGCAAGGCCTGATCGCTCCATCCGAGTTCCTGCCGGTGGCCGAGGCGCGCCGGCTGATGCTGCCGATCGGTCAATGGGTGCTCGACGAAGCGCTGGCCAGCGCAGCGCGCTGGCACGCCGCGGGCTGGCTGAAGGTGCCGGTGGCGGTGAACCTGTCGTCGATGCAGTTCCGCGACATCGGCTTCGTCGACGCCGTGCGCAGCGCGCTGCAACGCCATGGCTGCCCGGGCGCGCTGCTCGAACTCGAACTCACCGAGCGCATGCTGATGGACGACGTGCTCGCGGTGCGCGAGCGCCTGGTGCTGCTCAAGCGGCTGGGTCTGCGCATCGCGGTGGACGACTTCGGCACCGGCTACAGCTCGCTGGCGCACCTGAAAGACCTGCCGATCGACCGGCTGAAGATCGACCGCACCTTCATCCACGACCTGCCCTCCGGCCGCGGCTCGGCGGCGATCGCACGCGCCATCATCCAGATGGCGCAGAGCCTGAACCTGGGCGTGGTGGCCGAGGGCGTGGAGACCGAAGCGCAGCGCGACTGGCTGGTCGCACAGGGCGGTGACGAGGTGCAGGGCTTTCTGTTCGCGGCGCCGATGCCGGCCACTGACTTCGAAGCCTGGATCATGGCGCCCGGAGACGGTGGCCCTGCCGCCGTCGCCCCCCGAGCGGCTTGAGTCACCCGACAGAGCCGGATCGACTCGAGCTACTTCCCGGCCTTCTTCGGCCGCTGCCAGCCGGGGATCGTGACGGCTTTGCTGCGCGCCACGGTGAGCTGACCTGCCGGCACGTCCTTGCTCAGCGTCGAGCCGCCGCCCAGGGTGGCGCCGTCGCCGATGGTGATCGGTGCCACCAGCACGCAGTTGCTGCCGATGTGCACGTCGTTGCCGATGACGGTGCGGTGTTTGTTCGCCCCGTCGTAGTTGGCGGTGATGCTGCCGGCGCCGACGTTGACTCGCTCGCCCACCGTCGCGTCGCCCAGGTACGCCAGGTGGTTGGCTTTGGCATGGGCAGCGAGTGTCGAGTTCTTCACTTCGACGAAGTTGCCGATGTGCACCTCGCGGCCGAGATCTGCGCCCGGGCGCAGCCGCGCGAACGGGCCGACCAGCGCGAGCGCGCCGACGCGCGCGCCTTCGATGTGCGTGAAAGGATGGATCACCGCACCGGCCTCCACCGTCGCATCGCGGATCACGCAGTTCGCGCCGATCGTCACGCCCTCGCCCAGCTGCACCTGGCCTTCGAAGACGCAGTTCACGTCGATCTGCACATCGGCAGCACAGCGCAGCGTGCCGCGCACGTCCAGCCGTGCCGGGTCCGCGAGGCGCACACCGTCGGTCATCAGCGCATCGGCAATGCGGCGCTGGTGGCGGCGCTCGAGGTCGGCGAGCTGGTGCGGGCTGTTCACGCCGAGCACTTCGGTTTGATCGGTGATGCGCGTCGCGACCACCGCCACGCCTTCGTCGATCGCGGTCTTCACCACGTCGGTGAGGTAGTACTCGCGCTGCGCGTTGTCATTCGTCAGCGCCATCACCCAGCGCGCCAGCTGCGCGGTGGGTGCGGCCATGATGCCGCTGTAGATCTCGCCGATGCGGCGCTCTTCGTCGCTCGCATCCTTGTCTTCGACGATGCCGCGCACGGCGCCCTGTTCGTCGCGCAGGATGCGGCCGTAGCCACTCGGGTCGGCGAGCTCGATCGTCAACAGCGCGAGCTTTTCGCCGGCGCTGGCTGCGGCCAGGCGTTCGATCGTCTCGCGGCGGATCAGCGGCACGTCGCCCGAGAGGATCAGCGTGATCGCCAGTTCGGCGTTCAGCGCAGGAACCGCCTGCTGGATGGCGTGGCCGGTGCCG
This sequence comes from Rubrivivax sp., assembly GCA_031400795.1. Classification (GTDB taxonomy): domain Bacteria; phylum Pseudomonadota; class Gammaproteobacteria; order Burkholderiales; family Burkholderiaceae_C; genus Rubrivivax. The sequence continues at coordinate 5,639 of JANNQO010000206.1, forward strand.
AGTTGCGGCACCTGGCGCACGAAGCGCGCACCGCTGGCCGCCGTCGCGGCTTCCACGGCTTCAGCGCCATGCCCGGTGATGATCACGGTGTTGCCCAGACCTTCGCACGCCAGCAGCACATGCTGCAATAAACTGCGGCCTCCCACCTCGTGCAGCACCTTCGGGCACGCTGACTTCATGCGGGTACCTTTGCCCGCGGCCATGATCACGACATTCATCGCCATGCGCAGTTTCCTCGTTCGAGTCGTCGCAGCGATTATCGGCAGCGTCGTGCTGCTGGCCGGCTGCAACACGCCCAAGCTGGCCTACAACAATGCGCCACAACTCACGTGGTGGTACCTGGACAGCTATTTCGATATCACCACCGAGGTCTCGCCGCGGATCAAGGAAGCACTCGACCAGTGGTTCCAATGGCACCGCAAGACGCAACTGGCCGACTACGCGAGCTTCATGGCCAGCGTCGGCGCGCGCACCGACGGCCCCGTCACCGGCGCGCAGGTGTGCGCCTGGTACGAGCAGATGCGTGGCCGCCTGAACCCCGCGTTCGACCGCGCCTACGACACCGCCGCCGAGCTGGTGCCGCTGCTCGGGGCCACGCAGATCGCATCGCTGGAGAAGAAGCTCGCGAAGAACACCGCCGACTACCGCAAAGACTACCTGCAACCCGACCCCGAGGGGCGGCGCAAGGCGGCGCTGAAGCGTTCGGTGGATCGCGCCGAGACCTTCTACGGCAAGCTCGATGACTCGCAGCGCGTGATCCTGGAAGCCGCGGTGGCCGCCTCACCGTTCGATGCCACGCTGTCGCTGGCCGAACGTGAGCGGCGCCAGCGAGAGCTGCTCGCGGCACTGCGCCAATGGCTCGCCGAGAAGGCCGACCGCGCACAGGTCGCCGCCGGCATCCGACAGCTCGCGCAGCGCGCCGAGACCTCGCCCAACCCGACCTACCGCACGTATGCAGCGCGCCTCACCGAGTACAGCTGCCGCGTCAGCGCCGAGTTGCACAACAGCACCACGCCCAAACAGCGCGAGGCGCTTCGCAAGCAGCTCAAGGAGTGGGAAGAGACGCTGCAGTCGTTGGCCGCCTCTCCAGGGTGACGCGCCGTGCCGCTCCTTCCCCGGGGGGGGGCAGCGGGGGTTCACCCCAGCCCTCTCCCTCGACGGGAGAGGGTGGCAGTCACTGCGCCGCGACCGTCACGCGCCGCGGGTTGATGCCCAGCTTGGGGAAATCGGTCAACGCCGCCTGGAACATCGCACCGAGCATCTCGGCATCGCCGCGCGTGGCACCTTCGCTGCTGGCGCGGGCTTCGAAGAGCGGCTTGCCGCTGGCGCGGTCGCGCAGCAGCACCGCCACTTCGGATTCGTAGCGCTGCGGCTCGTAACGGTAGTGCAGGCCCCACGACGGGCCGATCCAGGGGCCGTGGCGCCAGTAGCCGAAGCTGCCGCGCCACCACAGCGGATCCGCCCAGACCCCGCGGTCGGCGCGGCCCACACGGTGGCCCACCTGCACCAGCGTGTCGGGCGTGGCCCCGGCGGCCACGGGCTTGAAGCCGGCTTGCGCCAGCGCTTTGGTGGCAGCGGCCTCCAGCGCGTCGGTGCGGGCGCGCGCGCGCTCGTCGGCGGTTTGCGAGGGCAGCCGCTCGAAAGCGTAGCTGCCGGGTTTACGCTCGGCGGGCCAGTCGCCGAAGCTGGCCACGTCGCTGGTGACACTGTTGAACGACGCGCAACCGGCAAGCAGCGCCAGTGCGGCGCAGGCAGTGATGAAGGCCTTCATATCGGCTCCTGTGGAAGGTCTGGGCTGCGCTGGAGGTGAATCTGGTTGCTCGTGGCCGGCGCCGCACAGCCCGTGTCGTCGTCGAACGCGATGTCACCCGCCGCATCGGGCACACCGCCAGCTTGGAGCGTCGTGAAGGGGTGGAGGTTCCGGTCCATCAGGTGCGAGGGCACCACCTTGCCCATCGCGGTGAGCATGTTCTCGGTGCGGCCGGGGTACTGGCGCTCCCATTCGCGGATCATCTTTTTCACCTGCACGCGCTGCAGGTTGTCCTGGCTGCCGCACAGCGTGCACGGGATGATCGGGAAGCGGCGCTGCTCGGCCCAGCCCTCGAGGTCGGTCTCGGCCACGTAGGCCAGCGGCCGGATCACGACATGCCGGCCGTCGTCGCTCACCAGCTTGGGCGGCATGCCTTTCAGGCGGCTGCCGAAGAACATGTTCATCAAGAGCGTCACCACCATGTCGTCGCGGTGGTGTCCGAGCGCGATCTTCGTCGCACCGAGCTCACCGGCCACGCGGTACAGGATGCCGCGGCGCAGCCGCGAGCACAGGCTGCACATCGTCTTGCCCTCGGGGATCAACCGCTTCACGATCGAGTAGGTGTCCTGCTGCTCGATGTGGAAAGGCACGCCGCGCTGGGCCAGGTACTCGGGCAGCACGTGCTCGGGGAAACCGGGCTGCTTCTGGTCGAGGTTCACGGCAATGAGGTCGAAGCGGATCGGCGCACGCTCGCGCAAGCCGAGCAGGATGTCCAGCAGCGCATAGCTGTCCTTGCCGCCGGAGAGGCACACCATCACCTTGTCACCGGCTTCGATCATGTTGAAGTCGGTGATGGCCCGGCCCACTTGGCGGTGCAGCCGTTTGCTCAGTTTGTTGGCTTCGAACGCGGCCTTCTTCAGTGCCGCAGCCTCGGTCATGTCATTCATGCAACCCTCTCGTTCGAACCGGAGACCTCCACACCCACCGCGGCGCAGTCGGGGTAGACATCGGGCTTCTCGGTGCTGATCCGCGCGGCGCGCACCTTGGGGTGGGCGAGCAGTCGCGCCAGCACGTCGTCGGCCAGTGTCTCTTGCAGATGGATGTGACCCATCGCTACGCGGGCCATGATCTCGCGGCGGATGAAGTCGTAGTCGAGCACCTCGTCGAGCTCGTCGTCGCGCGGCGTCGAGAGGGCCAGCGGCACCCACAGGTCGACATTGATGACCACGCGCTGCTCGCCTCGCTTCTCGAAATCGTGCACGCCGATGTTGATCCACACCTCGTAGTCGCGCAGGAAGAGGCGGCGGCAGCCGGCGAGTTGTTCGGCACTCAGCATGTCATTCTTTCTCGTCGCGAGCCAGGAACATCACGTCGCGCGCCTGGGGCAGCAGGTGTTGGCCGCCGTCCACCAGCAGCGTGGTGCCGGTGATCGCCGGGGATTCGAGCACAAAGCGCACCGCGCGCGCCACGTCGTCGGGGGTGGAGGAGCGTTGCAGCGGCGTCATGCGCTGCGCCGCGGCGAACTCGTCGGCCAGCATCTCGCCCGACAGCAGCGTGACGCCCGGCGCCACACCGCACACACGCACGTACGGCGCCAGCGCCTGCGCGAGCATCGTCGTCGCTGCTTCGAGCGCGGCTTTGGAGAGGCTGTAGGAGAGGTAGTCCGGGTTCGGGTTCCACAACTTCTGATCGAGCAGGTTCACGATACAAGCGCCACCCACTGATCCTGCATGCTCGCTCACGCCTGCGTGAAGGGCACGCGCCAGCAGGATCGCCGGCGCGGTGTTGGCGCGCCAGTGGCGCTCCATCGAAGCGGCGCTGAAACTCGCCAAATCGTCGTATTCGAACAGCGAGGCGTTGTTCACCACCGCGTCGATGCGACCCAGGGAGCTGCGCACGCGGGGCAGCAAAGCGTTGCAGGCCGCTTCGTCGGCGAGGTCGGCGGCGAATGCTTCAGCGCTTGCGCCTGAGGCTTGAGCCAGGGCCAGCGCCACGGTCTGCATCGCGTCGTCGTGCGAACCTCGGTAGTGCACGGCCACATCCCAGCCGTGCGCGGCCAGGTCGAGCGCGATGCTGCGCCCGATGCGGCGCGCGGCTCCGGTGACGAGGGCGACGGGGCGGCTGCCCATAATGGTCCCGATGGCGGCAACAGATGCAGGGGCGAGGAGTTTATCGGCGCGGCTCGCGCAGCGGATTCACGCAGCCATCGCCGATGCCGGCGGCTGGTTGGGTTTCGACCGCTTCATGGCGATGGCGCTGTACGAGCCGGGCCTGGGCTACTACGCCAGAGGCTGCCGGCAGTTCGGCACGATGCCCGCCTCGGGCAGCGACTTCGTCACCGCGCCGGAACTCTCGCCGCTGTTCGGCGCGACGCTGGCAGTGCAAGTGCGTCAAGCGCTGCGGGCGGCCGGCAGCGGAGCGGTCTACGAGTTCGGCGCCGGCTCGGGCGCGCTGGCCGAGCAGCTGCTGGGCGCGCTCGGTGAAGACTGCCGGTGTTATCACATCGTCGACCTGTCGGCCGCGCTGCGCGAGCGCCAGCAGCAGCGCCTGGCGCGCTTCGGCGATCGTGTGCGCTGGCTCGACGAATGGCCCGCATCGATGCACGGCGCGATCGTCGGCAACGAGCTGCTCGACGCGATGCCGGTGCAGCTGCTGCACTTCGACGGCGAGCATTGGTTCGAGCGCGGTGTGCGCAGCCAGGGCGCGGCCTTCGCCTGGACCGACCGCGCGAGCCCGCTGCGGCCGCCGGTTGAGACCGCGCTGCCCGGCGCGGTGATCGAGATCCATGCGCAGGCCGAAGCCTTCGTGCGCACGCTCGCCGATCGGCTCACCCTCGGCGCGGCCTTGTTCGTCGACTATGGTTTCCCCGAGCACGAGTACTTCCACCCGCAGCGCCACGGCGGCACGCTGATGTGCCACCGCGGCCACGTGGCCGACACCGACCCGCTCGTCGACGTGGGTGAGAAGGACATCACCGCGCATGTCAACTGGAGCGCCATCGCGCTGGCCGCGCAGGAGGCGGGCTGCGACGTCATCGGCTACACGTCGCAGGCGCGCTTCCTCTTGAACTGCGGGCTGCTCGACCGCCTGGCCGATGCCGAGCTGCCGGCCCGCGCCGCGGCCCAGAAGCTGATCACCGAACACGAGATGGGCGAGCTCTTCAAGGTGCTGGCGTTGAGCAAAGGCGTCGACTTCGCCCCCTTCGCCCCCGTCGGCTTCAGCGCCGGCGACCGCAGGCACACGCTGTAGGGCCCACGATGCGCTGGCTGCTCGTCTTCATCATCGCCTGCATCGTTTTGAACGTCGCGCAGGGCTGGCTGCTGAAGATCGGCCTGGGCCGCCTGCCGGGTGACTTCAAGATCCGCATCCGCGGCCGCGACTGGTACTTTCCGCTGGGCTCGAGCGTGTTGCTGGTGGGATTGATGATGCTGATCGGGTTGCTGATCTAGCC
>JANNQO010000207.1:0-17364 GCA_031400795.1 Rubrivivax sp.
GACCGGGTGGGTGCCGACATCGAGCAGGTGCGCAAAGGCATCGGCAGCGACCCGCGCATCGGAACGCATTTCCTGTACGCCGGCACCGGCTACGGCGGCAGTTGTTTTCCGAAGGACGTGAAGGCGCTGGTGAAGACCGGCAGCGACCATGGCGTCTCGCTGGGCGTGCTGAAGGCGGTGGAAGCGGCCAACGAACGGCAGAAGCACGTGCTCGTCGACAAGGTGGTGGCGCGCTTCGGCGCAGACCTCGGCGGCCGCAGCTTCGCGCTGTGGGGCCTGGCCTTCAAGCCCAACACCGACGACATGCGCGACGCACCGAGCCGCGTCATCGCCGCCGAGCTGGCGCGGCGCGGCGCCGCGCTGCGCGCCTACGACCCGGCGGCGATGGACGAAGCGCGGCGTGTGCTGGCCGAGGTGCCGCGGCTCGTCTTCGTCGACAGCGCTGCCGCCGCACTGCAAGGTGCCGATGCGCTGCTCGTCATCACCGAGTGGAAAGAATTCCGCAATCCCGACTTCGGAGCGATGAAGGCCGCGCTGAAGCAGCCGGTGGTGTTCGACGGCCGCAACCTCTACGATCCGGCCACCATGCGCACGCTGGGCATCGAGTACAGCGGCATCGGGCGTGGTGCCGGCCCGCGGATCAAGGGGTCTTGATGTTGCGGCTGTACGGCGCGCGCGGCTCGGGCTCGGCGGTGGCCGAACTCGGCTTGTCGAAGGCCGGCGTGGCCTACGAGCTGCGGCGCGCCTCACGCTGGGAAACCGATTCGGCCTTCGACGAACTGCTGAAGATCAACCCGCTCGGCCAGATCCCGACGCTGGTGCTGCCCGGTGGGGCGGTGCTCACCGAGAGCGCGGCGATCCTGATCCACCTCGGGCTCGAACATCCGGCCTCGGGGTTGCTGCCGGCCGACGCGACGGCGCGCGCGCTGGCGATGCGCGGCCTCGTCTACATCGCCGCGAATTGCTATTCGATGATCACGGTGGCTGATTACCCGGAGCGCTTCATCGACGCCGGTGACGAGGCCTCGCACCAGGCCGTGCGCAAGGCGGCGCGGCAGCAGCTGCACACCGCCTGGGACCGTTTCGCCGATCAGTTCGCGGCCTCGCCCTTCCTCGACGGCACCGAGCCCGGAGCGCTGGACATGATGGCGGTGGTGGTGTCGCGTTGGTCGGGTACCCGCGCGCACCTGAAGGTCTCGCGCCCGGCGTTCTCGACGCTGCTCGCAGCGATCGAGGCGCATCCGTCGGTGCGGCCGGTGCTGTCGCGGCACTTCGACCTGTGAATCGAGCCGCCGGACGAGCCCGGCCCGTCCCCGGCGGGGGTTTGAGTAGCCCGCCGGATCGACCCAAGAGCGCGCGAGAACTCGTCGACGAAGCGCGCCGCGAGGTGCAGTCGCTCGAAGTCGCGCAAGCGCGAGCGCTGCTCGGCCGCGACGATGTGCTGTTCGTCGACATCCGCGAGCGTGCCGAGTTGAAGGCCGAGGGCGTGATCCCCGGCGCTTTCCACGCGCCGCGCGGCTTGCTCGAGTTCTGGGTCGATCCCACATCGCCGTGGCACCAGCCGCCGCTGGCGCCAGGCAAACGTCTGGTGCTGTTCTGCGCCGCCGGCTGGCGCTCGGCGCTGGCTGCCAAGGCCTTGCAGGACATGGGCCGCGCCGACGTGTGCCATCTCGGTGACGGCTTCAGCGCCTGGAAAGCCGCCGGCGCGCCGGTAGCCGAGTTGCCGGCGAAGGGCTGAACGCGATGGACCTGTCACGCCACCTGCACATCCAGGCGCACGCCAATCGGCTGGCGAACCTGCGCCTGCACGACGCGATGGCACCGCTGTCCGATGCCGAGTTGCGCGCGCCGCGCGTGAGCTTCTTCCCGAGCCTGATGGCAACACTGGAACACATCCTGGACGTCGACGGCTTCTACATCGCCGCGCTGTGGCACGACGCCGATCTCGCCGGCTACTGGGAACGGGTTGGGGAGCGGGTTGCACCTTGTCCATCGATGCAACTGCTCGCAGAGCGACAGCGCAGCTGCGACGAGCGCCTCATCGCCTTCACCGGCACGCTGGACGCGGCCGGCTGCGAGCGAGAGGTGCAGATACCGCGCAGCGGCGGACGCATCCAGCGCGACCTGGCCTGCCACGTGCTGGCGCACCTGTTCATGCACCAGACCCACCACCGCGGCCAGGTACACACAATGCTGTCGGGCACCGCCGTGCCGCCACCACAGCTCGACGAGTTCCTGATGTCCAGCGAAGGCCATCTGCGCGAGGCCGAGATGCAAGCCCTCGGCTGGCGCGAAGAGGCCGTTTGGGGTCGCTGAGCACCCCCACATGCGTATAAACCCGGCACGAGAAACGTTCCGCGTCCGGCAAGGGCGCGTCCGTAGAATTTTCGGCAGAACGAGGAGACCTCATGCCGGCCCTGGCCACCCAGCTCAACCCCCGATCCGACGAGTTCAAGGCCAGCGCCGCCGCGATGCGCGTGCTCGTCGATGACTTGAACCGGCGGCTCGCCACCATCGCGCTGGGCGGCGGCGACGCGGCGCGCGCCAAGCATGCCGCACGCGGCAAGCTGCTGCCGCGCGAGCGTGTGGAGATGCTGCTCGACCCCGACACGCCGTTCCTCGAGATCGGCGGACTGGCGGGCCTGGACATGTACGACAACGCTGCGCCCGGAGGCGGCGTGATCACCGGCATCGGGCGCATTTCGGGCGTCGAATGCATGGTGGTCTGCAACGACGCCACGGTGAAAGGCGGCACCTACTACCCCGTCACGGTGAAGAAGCACCTGCGCGCGCAAGAGATCGCGATGCAGAACCGGCTGCCCTGCGTCTACCTGGTCGACAGCGGCGGTGCCAACCTGCCCAACCAGGACGAGGTGTTCCCCGACCGCGAGCACTTCGGCCGCATCTTCTACAACCAGGCCAACCTGTCGGCGCAAGGCATTCCGCAAATCGCCGTGGTGATGGGCTCGTGTACCGCCGGCGGCGCCTACGTGCCGGCGATGAGCGACGAGACGATCATCGTGAAGAACCAGGGCACGATCTTCCTCGGCGGGCCGCCTCTCGTGAAAGCCGCGATCGGCGAGATCGTCAGCGCCGAAGACCTCGGCGGCGGCGACGTGCACACGCGCCTCTCAGGCGTGGCCGACCACTTGGCCGAGAGCGACATGCACGCGCTGGCCATCGCCCGCACCATCGTTGCCAACCTGAACTGGCGCAAGGACGAGCAATTGCTGCATGCGCCGCCGCGCGCGCCGCTGTTCGACGCCGCCGAGCTGCACGGCGTGATCCCCACCGATGCGCGCAAGCCTTTCGACGTACGCGAAATCATCGCCCGCATCGTCGACGGCAGCGAGTTCGACGAGTTCAAGGCGCGCTATGGCGCCACACTCGTCACGGGCTTCGCGCACATCGAAGGCGTGCCGGTGGGCATCGTGGCCAACAACGGCGTGTTGTTCAGCGAATCGGCGATGAAGGGTGCGCATTTCATCGAACTGTGCTGCCAGCGCCGCGTGCCGCTGATCTTTTTGCAGAACATCACCGGCTTCATGGTCGGGCGCAAGTACGAGAGCGAAGGCATCGCCAAACACGGCGCGAAGATGGTCACCGCGGTGGCCACCGCCACGGTGCCCAAGTTCACGCTGATCATCGGTGGCAGCTTCGGCGCGGGCAACTACGGCATGTGCGGGCGCGCGTATTCGCCGCGCTTCTTGTGGATGTGGCCGAACGCGCGCATCAGCGTGATGGGCGGCGAGCAGGCCGCGTCGGTGCTGGCCACCGTCAAGCGCGATGGCATCGAAGCGCGCGGCGGGCAGTGGAGCGCCGGCGACGAAGCGGCGTTCAAACAACCGATCCTCGATCAGTTCGAGCATCAGGCGCACCCGTACTTCGCCAGCGCCCGGCTGTGGGACGACGGTGTCATCGACCCTGCCGACACGCGCCGCGTGCTGGCGCTGGCCTTGAGTGCGAGCTTGAACGCGCCGATTCCCGATCGACCGCGCTTCGGAGTTTTCCGCATGTGATGTACCATGCGCACACTACAATACGTTCAGTACACATCATGCGCACCAACATCGAGATCGACGACCAACTCATGGCCAACGCCATGAAGGCGGGGCCGTACAAGACGAAGAAGGATGCGGTCGAAGCGGGTCTCAAGCTGCTCGCGCGGCAAGCGGCGTACCGCGAGATCGTCAAGTGGCGTGGCAAGTTGAAGTGGGAGGGCGACGAGTCGATCGATTGGACCGTGCCCGCCGCCGAGCCGCAGCAACAATTGACGGTTGCCGAGCCGCGGGTGTCGTACCCCGCCGCCGCGCCGGCAGGGAAGCGCCGTGCTCGTCGTTGACAGCAGCGTCTGGATCGATTTCTTCAATAACGCCGACGAGCCGGCCGCCGATTTGCTGGAGCATCTGCTCGACCGCGGCGAGGTGCGCATCGTCGTGCCCGACCTGGTGTTGTTCGAGGTGCTGCGCGGCTTTCGCCACGAGCGCGACCATCGCCAGGCGCGCCAGTTGATGGAAACACTGAGCGTCGAAGACACCGCCAGCCACGAACTCGCACTTGCCGCGGCAGCGCACTACCGCAGCCTGCGCGCCCAGGGCATCACCGTGCGCGGGCCGATCGACGTGCTGGTGGCGAGTTTCTGCATCGAACGCGACTACGCACTGCTGCACCGCGACCGCGACTACCAGCATTTCGAAGAGCGGCGCGGGCTGCGCGTCTGGCGGCATTGACCGATGGACAACATCCACATCACCCCCGAGCACGAGCTGCTGCGCGATCAGGTGGCGCGGTTTTTGGTCAGAGAGGTCGAGCCGCACGCCGAGGCCTGGGAGCGCGAAGGCAAGGTGCCGCGCGCAGTGTTGAAACGCATGGGCGGTGCCGGCCTGCTCGGCCTGATGTTCGACCCGCAGCACGGCGGCGGCGGCGCCGATGCGCTGACCAACCTCGTCTTCGCCGAAGCGCTGTCGCAATGCACCTACGGCGGCTTCCTCATCACGGTGCTCGTGCACACCGACATGGCGGCACCGCACGTGCACCACGCCGGCACACCCGTACAGCAGGCGCGCTGGATGCCCGGCATCACCAGCGGCAGGACCATCACCGCCGTGGCCATCACCGAGCCCGGAGCGGGTTCGGACGTGGCCGGGCTGCGCACGCGCGCGCGCCGCGACGGCGACGATTGGGTGATCGACGGCAGCAAGCTCTTCATCACCAACGGCGTGCACGCCGATCTGCTGTTCGTCGCCGCGCGCACCGGCGATGCGCGCCACGCGATCACGATCTTCGCCGTCGAGCGCGACACGGCGGGCCTGCGCATCGGCCGCTCGCTGGAGAAGACCGGCTGGCTGAGTTCCGACACCGCCGAACTGTTCTTCGAGAACTGCCGCATCCCCGACGCGAACCGCCTGGGCGAGATCGACCGCGGCTTCGCTTCGGTGATGAAGAACTTCCAGACCGAACGCATCGCGCTGGGGGCGATGGCGGTGGGCCACTGCACGCAGGCGCTGAAGCTCACGCTCGAGCATGTGCGCGCGCGCCAGGCGTTCGGCGCGCCGCTGTGGGACAAACAGGTGATCCGCCAGCGTCTCGTGATGTGCGACGCGAAGACCCGTGCCGCGCGCCAGTACCTGTACCACTGCGCCTGGCAGGTGACGCAAGGGCAGGATGTGGTGCAGGATGTCTCGATGCTGAAAGCGCTGACCGGCGAACTCGTGAACGAAGTGACGCAGACCTGCCAGCAGTTCCACGGCGGCATGGGCTACATGCGCGGATCGGCGATCGAGCGGCTGTGGCGCGATGCGCGCGTGCTGGCCATCGGCGGCGGTGCCACCGAAGTGATGCTGGACGAAGCGGCGAAGCGATACTGAGCGCCATCATGACCCCGACGCTCGACATCCGCCGCCCCTCGCCGCACGTCGCCGAGGTCTGGCTGAACCGGCCCGCCGTGCGCAATGCGTTCAACGATGCGGTGATCGGCGAACTCGGCGCCGCATTCACGCAACTCGGTCAAGACGACAGCTTGCGCGCCATCGTGCTCGGCGGCCATGGCAAGGCCTTCTGCGCCGGTGCCGACCTGAACTGGATGCGCACGATGGCCGGCTACAGCTGGGAAGAAAACCACGCTGATGCCGAGCGCCTGGCTGCGATGCTGTGGACGCTGTACAGCTGCCCGCTGCCCGTGGTCGGCCGCATCCACGGCGACTGTTACGCCGGCGGGGTGGGCCTGGCCGCGGTGTGCGATCTGCTGGTCGCCGCCGACACCATGCACTTCTGCCTGAGCGAGGCGAAGCTCGGCCTGCTGCCGGCCACCATCGGTCCGTATGTCGTGAAGGCACTCGGCGAGCAGGCCTCGCGGCGCTACTTCACCACTGCAGAGCGCTTCGACGCCGCCACCGCGCAGCGCCTGGGTTTCGTGCACGAGGTCGTTCCCGCCGAGCAACTCGACGCCAAGGTGGCCGAGATCGTCGCCGCGCTGGTGACCAACGGGCCAGCGGCGGTGCGGGCCTGCAAACAACTCGTCAAAGACGTGTCGGCGCGCCCCATCGACGCCGCGTTGCGTGACGACACCGCACGCCGCATCGCCGACATCCGCGCCAGTGCCGAAGGCCGCGAAGGCGTGCAGGCCTTCCTCGGCAAGCGCGATCCGTCGTGGAGATGAAGTGACGACCCTCGACACCACCCAACTGCTCGCCATCGCCGCCGCAATGGGCTGGGCCAGCGGCCTGCGGCTGTACGCGGTGCTCTTTCTCACCGGGCTGGCCGGTCACCTCGGCTGGGTGCCCTTGCCCAGCGGGTTGCAACTGCTCGCCCACCCGATCGTGATGGGCGCCAGCGGCGTGATGCTCGCAGTGGAGTTCTTCGCCGACAAGATTCCGGGGCTGGACTCGGTGTGGGACGCACTGCACACGCTGATCCGCATTCCCGCCGGTGCGGCGCTGGCGGCTGCGGTCTTCGGCGGTGACTCGGCCACCTGGACCACCGCCGCGGCGCTGATGGGCGGCACGCTGGCGGCCACGGCGCACACTGCCAAAGCCACCACGCGGGCGGCGGCCAACACCTCGCCCGAGCCGTTTTCCAACATCGGCCTGTCGCTGCTCGGCGATGCCGCGGTGCCGGGCATGTTGTGGCTGGCCTGGAACCAGCCGCTGTGGTTCTTCGTCGCACTCGGCTTCGCGGTGGCGCTGGCGCTGGTGCTCACCTGGGTCTTCTTCCGCTTCTTGCGCGCGCTGTGGTGGCGTTTGAGCGGGCGTGGCCTGGCACAGCCGGCGCGGGCCTGACGATGTTGCGGCGGGCGGCCCTCGCGGCCTGGCTGTTCGCCGCCGCCGCAACACTGCACGCACAAGGCACCGAGCCGCCGCCGGCGGCCGATCTGCACGAGCAGGTGCTCAGCCTGCCGGTGAGCGTGAAGAACGCCTGGGGCCGCGAATTCAGCGGCAACATCGCGATCACGGTCTTCAAGCCCGCCGGCACGGGCCCGTTCCCGCTGGTGGTGATGAACCACGGCCGCGCCATCGCCGAACGCCGCGCGCAGCAGGGGCGGCAGCGTTTCGAGCCGCTCGCCCGCTATCTGGTGAGCAAGGGCTTCACGGTCTTCGTTCCAACCCGGCTCGGCTATGGCCAGACCTACGGCCAGGCCGACCCCGAGGACGCCGGCAGCTGCCAGGCGCTGAAGCCCGAGCCGATCGCCACCGCCGCCGCCGACCAGGCGCTGGCCGCCGTGGAACTGGCGCGCAGCCTGCCTTGGGTTGACGTTTCACGTTGGGTGGTGATGGGCCAGTCGGTGGGCGGCCTCACCGCCACCGCGGTGGCCTGGCGCAAGCCGCCGGGGCTGGTGGCGGCCATCAACTTCGCCGGTGGCACCGGCGGCAACCCCGACACGCGGCCCGGCAACCCTTGTTCGCCGCAGGCCCTGGAGCGTTTGTGGGGCCGCCAGGCCGGTGCGGCCGGTGTTCCGATGTTGTGGATTTACTGGCAGAACGATCTGTATTGGGGCGCCGATTGGCCCCGGCGCTGGGCGGCAGCGTGGCAAGAGGGCGGCGGCCGTGTCGAATTCCACCAGCTGCCTGCCGCCGGCAAAGATGGCCACAGCGGCCTGTCGATCGACATGGACCATTGGGTGCCGCTGGTCGAGGAGCACCTGGCGCGTGCCGGCTTCGGACAGCCCGGCCTCGTCGCGCGCCCGGCCGCCAGCGACCATGCCACGATCGAGCAGATCGACAAGCTGCCCGCCGGCGCGGTGGCCCGCGATTTGTACGCCAGCAAGTTCCTGAGCGCGAAAGCGCCGCGCGCCTTTGCCATCGGCCCCGACGGCGTCAGCGGCTGGGCCGCCGGCGATTGGGCGATGGGGCGTGCGTTGGGTTTTTGCCAGGCGCGGCGCGGTGCGCCGTGCAAGCTGTACGCCGTGGACGACGAGGTCGTCTGGATGCCTTGACAAGAGACGGAGATAAGCCATGTTCAAGAAGATCCTGATCGCCAATCGAGGAGAGATCGCCTGCCGTGTTGCGGCGACGGCGCGCCGCATGGGCGTGCGCACGGTGGCGGTGTACTCCGATGCGGACGTGCAGGCCCGCCACGTGCGCGAGTGCGACGAAGCGGTGCACATCGGCGCCGCGCCGCCGCGCGAAAGCTACCTGCGCTGGGAGCGCATCCTCGACGCCGCGCGTGCCACCGGCGCCGAAGCCGTGCACCCGGGCTACGGCTTCCTGAGCGAGAACGAAGACTTCGCGCAGGCCTGCGCCGATGCCGGCGTGGTCTTCATCGGCCCGCCGGCTTCGGCGATCCGCGCGATGGGCAGCAAGTCGGCCGCCAAGACGCTGATGGAACAGGCCGGCGTGCCGCTGGTCCCGGGCTACCACGGCCAGGACAACGAAGCAGCGTTGCTGCAGCGCGAAGCCGCGGCGATCGGCTTTCCGGTGCTCATCAAGGCCAGTGCGGGCGGCGGCGGCAAGGGCATGCGGCGCGTCGACCAGGCCGAGGACTTCGCCGCCGCACTGGCTTCCTGCCAGCGCGAGGCGCGCAACAGCTTCGGCGACGACCATGTGCTGGTGGAGCGCTACGTCATGCGCCCGCGCCATATCGAGATCCAGGTCTTCGGCGACGGTCATGGCCAGTGCATCTACCTCTTCGAGCGCGATTGTTCGGTGCAGCGGCGCCACCAGAAGGTGCTGGAAGAAGCGCCCGCGCCGGGCCTGAGCGCCGCGCGACGTGCCGAGATGGGGGCTGCTGCGGTGGCCGCGGCCAAGGCGGTCGGCTACGTCGGTGCCGGAACCGTCGAGTTCATCGCCGAAGAGCGTGAAGACGGCGACCTGCGTTTCTACTTCATGGAGATGAACACGCGCCTGCAGGTCGAGCACCCGGTGACGGAAGCGATCACCGGGCTGGATCTCGTCGAATGGCAGCTGCGCGTGGCCGCGGGGCACAAGCTGCCGCTGGCGCAAGAGCAGCTGACGATGCGTGGCCACGCCATCGAAGCGCGCATCTGCGCCGAAAACCCCGACGCCAACTTCCTGCCCGCCACCGGCACGCTGCACGTGGCGCGCTGGCCGGCGCATGTGGCCTTCGAACGCTCAGCACAGTTGCCGCGTGTCGACGCCGGCGTGCGCGAAGGCGATGCGATCACGCCGTTCTACGACTCGATGATCGCCAAGCTCATCGTCTGGGGCGAAGACCGCGCGCAGGCGCTGGCGCGGCTCGATGCGGCGCTGGCGGGCACACACATCTTGGGCCTGCACACCAACGTCGCTTTCCTGCGCCGCGTGGTCGCGAGCCGCGCCTTCGCCACCGCCGATCTGGACACCGCGCTGATCGAGCGCGAACACGCGGCCTTGTTCGAAGCCCCGCCGCTGCCCGTGTCGCTGGCCGCGGCCGGCGTGCTGGCGCACCGTCTGGCACACGAGGCCACGCTCGAAGCCGCCGACCCCTGGAGCCGCCGCGACGGCTGGCGCCTGTTCGGCGGCGCGCGAAGGCGTGTCGACCTCGAGATCGGCGGTGAAGCGCATTCGCTGGTGCTGGAGCGATTGCACGACGGCGCATCCGTCATGGAACTCGGCGGCCAACGGCTCGTCTTCGAAGGCCGGGCGCTGGGCGGCGATCGTTTCGACGTGCTGCTGGCCGGTCAACGCTGCACCCTGGCGGTGTACCGGCAGGGCGAGCGCTTCGCGGTCTTCGCGCCGCAGGGCAGTGCGCTGGTCACCGAGATCGACCCCATCGCTCATGCCGGCGACCATGCCGGTGAAGGTGGCCGGCTCACGGCGCCGATGCCGGGCAAGGTGGTGAGCTTCCTGGCTGCGGTGGGCGACAAGGTGAGCAAGGGCCAGGCCCTGGCAGTGATGGAAGCGATGAAGATGGAGCACACCATCAGCGCCCCGCACGATGGCGTGGTGAAGGAGCTGCTCTACGCGGCGGGCGACCAGGTCGCCGAGGGCGGCGAGCTGCTGCGGCTGGAGGCCGCGCCGTAGTCAACGACCCGACGGCGCGGGCCTGTTATTTGGGCTTGTTCTGGCGCGAACTGCGAAACCAGGTCTTGGGCCACAGCGAGGACGGGTTGGCGCTCGAATCAGGCCACAGCGACGACCCCGGCTGCCCGGCCGCCTCGGCCTCGGCTTCGGCCCGCGTGGCGGCGCGAAACTGCTCGGCCAGTGCGGCCAGTTCGCTGCCGCGCATCGCATCGCAGACCAGCAGCACGTCGCGCGCGTAGAGCGGCTGTGCCAGCATGCGCTTGACCTCGATGCCCGTGCCCAGCTCGCGCAGCAGCAGCGGCGCCATGCGCTGCGCGGTGCGGTGGCGTGAAGCGAGCGGCGTGTCGGCTTTGGCCGGCAGGGTCTCGCCGTTGCCGGCGGGCTTTTCAGCGGGCATCTGGGGCATGGTGGCGAGCAGTGTGGCGCTGCATCCGCAACTTGAACATCCCTAGGTGGAGTGTGTTCCGAGGCCAGTTCCAGCCGGCGCCCCGATATAGTGCGCTTTGCACCGAGCCCCCAGGGCCGGGCGGGCCCGGCCCGCCCCTTGCGGGGGTTCAAGCACAGTGGCGAAGCCACATTCGCTCGAGAGGCCCCGCCATGATTGCGCACCAAGTCAAACTCGTCGAAGTCGGCCCCCGCGACGGGCTGCAGAACGAAGCCGCGCCGGTCTCAGCGGCGCAGAAGATCGAGTTGATCGCGCTTCTCGAGGCCGCCGGCTGCCGCGAGATCGAAGCCACCAGCTTCGTCAGCCCCAAGTGGGTGCCGCAGATGGCCGACAACGCACTGGTGATGGCCGGCCTGTCGCGCCGCGCCGGCGTGCGCTACTCGGTGCTGACGCCGAACATGAAGGGCCTGGAGGCGGCGCTGGCGACGAAGCCCGACGAGATCGTCGTCTTCGGCGCCGCCAGCGAGGCCTTCAGCCAGCGCAACATCAACTGCTCGATCGAAGAGAGTGTGGAGCGCTTCCGCCCAGTGGCCGCCGCGGCGCGCGAGGCCGGCATCAAGGTGCGCGCCGCGGTGTCTTGCGCGCTGGGCTGCCCCTACCAGGGCGAGGTCAGCCCCGACGAGGTGGAGCGTGTGGTGCGGCTGATGAAGGCGATCGGCGTGCAGCATTGCGGCATTGCCGACACCATCGGCGTGGGCACGCCGCGGCGAGCACAGCTCGTGATGGAGCGGGCGCTGAAGCACTTCCCGATCGACGAGGTGAGCGGCCATTTCCACGATACCTACGGCCAGGCGCTGGCCAACATCTACGCCTGCCTGGAGATGGGCATCACCACCTTCGACACGAGCGTGGCCGGCCTGGGCGGCTGCCCTTACGCCAAGGGTGCGACCGGCAACGTGGCCAGCGAAGACGTGGTCTTCATGCTGCGCGGGCTGGAGATCGAGACTGGCATCGATCTGGACGCACTGGTCGATGCCGGCGCCTACATCTCGGGCGTGATCGGCCGCGCGCCGGTGTCCCGGGCGGGCAGAGCGCTGCTCGCCAAGCGCGGCGTGGCGATTTCGGCGACAGCCGCGATGCCGGCATGAACTTCCCCGAGGGTTTCGAGCGCGTGCGCGAGGCGCTGGCCGCAGCCGGCCATCCGCACCCGCCGCGCTGGCTCGAGGTGGCCGCGCGCACCTCGCAAGAAGCCGCCGACGTCTTGGGGGTGCAGGTCGGACAAATCGCCAAGAGCGTGATCTTCCGCCGCAGGGCCGACGACGCGGCGGTGCTCGTCGTGACCTCGGGCGACCGGCGCGTCGACGAAAAGCGTGTCGCCGCGGTGACCGGGCCGCTCGGGCGCGCGGATGCCGAGTTCGTCAAGTCGCGCACGGGCTTTTCGATCGGCGGCGTGGCGCCGCTGGCGCACAGCCAGGCGCCGTTCACGCTGATCGATCGCGAATTGTTCCGCTTCAGCGAGATCTGGGCCGCGGCCGGGCATCCGAACGGGGTCTTCCGGCTGTCGCCGGCCGAGCTCGAGAAGCTCACCGGCGCGCCGGTGCTGGACGTGGTGCAGGCATGACGCTCGATGTGCCCTCGCCCTGCATCAGTGTGTGCCGGATGAACGAAGCCAGCGGCCTGTGCGAAGGTTGCTTTCGCACGCTCGACGAGATCGCCGTCTGGTCGGTGCTCGACGACGACGACAAGCGCGCGATCTGGCTCGAACTCGACGGTCGTCGCCTCACCGCCGCCACCGCCCTCACCATGAAGACCGTATGAAGAGCATCGACTTCTGGTTCGACCCGATCTCGCCTTACGCCTACCTCGCCTTCGAGCGCCTGCCGCAGGTGCTGGAAGGTTGCAGCTTTGCCGTGGCCTACAAGCCGGTGCTGTTCGCGGCGCTGTTGCACCACCACGGCACCAAAGGGCCGGCGGAGGTCGAAGTCAAGCGCGCGTGGACCTTCCGCCATGTGCACTGGCTGGCGCACCAGGCCGGCATCCCGATGCAGACGCCCGCCGTGCACCCTTTCAACCCCTTGCCGCTGCTGCGGCTGGCGCTGGCCTGTGGCGAGGCGGGCAGCTGCAACCGGCGTGTGGCCGAAGCGCTCTTCCACCACGTCTGGCACGGCGGCGGTGCCGATGCGATGGACGAGAAACGTCTCGCGCAGCTGCAAGCCGCGCTGGCGCCGGCACGCGAACCGCAAAGCGACGCCGTGAAGGCGGAGTTGCGCGCCAACGGCGAAGAAGCGCTGCGCCTGGGCCTGTTCGGCGTGCCCAGCTTCGAGCTGGAGGGCCGTGTCTTCTGGGGCCTGGACAGCTTGCCGATGCTGCGCGCGGCTGTGCGGGCCGAGTCCTGGTTCGACGGCCCGGCCTGGCTCCGCGAAGGCGCGCCGCGGCCAGGCTTGCGGCGCGCGTGAACGGCGGCGCAGGCACTCACGGCCGCGCTGGCTTCACGCCACGCAGGCGCGCCCAGCGCAGGCGCCACGCCAGGCGCATCGTGCGGCTGCCGAGCAGCCCGATCTGGCGCCGCTTGTCGATGAGCAGAGACGCGGCATCGAGCTGGCCCTGGTCGATCATCGCGCGACACAGGTCCACGGCTTCCTTGGTGCGCGTCAAGGCCGCCGGAAGCGCGTGCACGAAGCGCAGCAGTTCGGCGGGGCCGAGTTCACGCTGCATGTTGTGCAGACCGTGGAAGCCGAAGGTCGGCAGGGCAGCTCGCGTGCGCTCGTAGGCGAAGCGGATTGCCACCTCCAGCGGCGCGAAGCGGATGCCGTGGCGCTGTTCGAGCAGTTGCCGGTTGACGACACAGATCGAGACGTCTTCGGGGTGAGTGATGCGCACGTCGGGGTCGAGCAGCGCCTGCAGAAGGCGGCGCGATCTGAGCGAGAAACCGCCGTTGCCCACCGCACGCGCCGGGTCCGCGCCCGGCCAGGGCGCGCCGATGTAGTCGTAGCCGAGGAAGCCGGCCTCCCAGCGCGCCGCGTCGCGCACCAGGCCATCCCACTGCACGACCAGGGCGTGCGAGGTGTGCACCTGAGCGGCCAGGCCGCGGTGCATGAAGCTCGAGTACTGCTCGATCGACGCGAGCTGCGTCGGCACGATGCGCGGATTGCCCGCGAGTGAACCCGCGCGCGCGGTGTCGGTGAACAACACCGCGTCGGCGAATGACGCCGCCGCCTGGCAATGCGCGAGCGCGAAAGCTGCCAGTTCAGGGTATCTCGTGTCCACGCAGCACAGCGTCACGTCAGGCAGCGCCAGCGTGGGGCCGGCGGCTGCGCCCTTCATGGGGCAAGCAGGCGCCGGTACAGCGCCACGTACTCGTCGATGCAGCGCTCCCAGGCGAAACGCCGGGCGTGCGCGCGGATGGTCTGCGCCGCGCCGGGCTCGGCCGTGGCGCGCAGGCCGGCTTCGACCACCGAGCGCATCGCCGTGGGCTCGAAACCGTCGAAGTAGTGGGCCACGTCGCCGCCCACCTCGGGCAGCGAGGTCAGCCGCGACAGGAACGCCGGCTTGCCGAAGTACATGGCCTCGATCGGCGGCAGGCCGAAGCCTTCGTCGAACGACGGGAACAGGAAGCCCTGGCACTGCGCGTACAGCCAGGACTTGCCGGCATCGTCCACGTCGAACAGCAGGGTCACGTTGTGCAGGCCGCGCTGCCGGATGGCTTGCTCGACGGCGAGCGTGTGGCTGTTGCGCTGCCCGGCAAGCACGAAATGTTGTGTCGGCCACGCGGCGGCCAGGTCGAGCAACGAACCGACGTTCTTGTTCGGCGACATGCGGCTGATGTGCAGCAGAAAGGGCCGCGCCGCCAGCTCCGGCATCGGATGGCGCGGTGCCGTGGTGGAGTCGAGCACGCCGTTGTGGATCACCGCCACCGGCGCGCGCAGCGGGGCCATCGCGGCAAGCAGATCCTGTGCGACGTAGTGGCTGATGGCCACGACGGCATCGCTGGCCTGCAAGCGCCGCCGTGCGGCCCACCGGCGCTGCGTGGCTTGCAGCGTGCCCTTGGCAGTGCGCAGGAAGATCAGGTCGTGCACCGTTTCGACACGGCAACGTGTGCCCTGCGGCGCTGCAACGCGGCTGCGCAGGTGAACGTTGTGCCACAGATCGAAAGCCATCGGCTGGCGGTGCAGCCAGCGCTGCTGGCTCAGCACATCCAGGTAGCGAACCTGCTCGCCGAACAGGCCGTGCCATTGCCGCGGCAGGTGGAAGACGAGTTCCCAGCCATCGGCATCCAGCAGCTCGGGTGCTCGGCCGGCCAGCGTCTGCGCGAAGCGGCGCACGAACTCGCCGATGCCATCGTGCCACTGCCCGATGCGGCCCAAGCCGATGCCGACGCGACGTGGCGTTTTCATGCTGAGCCGGGCGAAGAGGCCTGGCCAGAGGCACAGGCAGCGATGTTTTTCGGCATTCTGCCATCGACGAGCGCGGGTCGCCGCGGGTCGAGAATGCGCACCGGATGGACTCCGGCGCCCTCTTCCTTCAGTCGCTGATCATCGGCTTTTCGATCGCCGCGCCGGTCGGCCCGATCGGCCTCCTGGTCATCCAGCGCACCGTGCAGCGCGGGCGTTTCATCGGCCTCGCCACTGGTCTCGGCGCCGCGGTGGCCGATGCGCTGTACGGCGCCGTGGGCGCTTTCGGCGTGCAGGGGCTGATCGCCTGGTTGCAATCGATGCGGCTGCCGCTGGCGCTGTTCGGCGCGGCTTTCCTGCTTTGGCTGGCCTGGCGCAGCTGGACGGCGCCGGTGGCCACGACCGCAGCCAAGACCGCCGATTCGCGCGATGCCTTCGCTGCCTTTGCCGGCACCTTCGTGCTGACCATTTCAAACCCGGCGACGATCTTCTCCTTCATCGCCATCTTCGGCAGCCTGGCCGCCGGCGGGCAGATCGGTTCGCCGCTGGTGATGGTGGCCGGCGTACTGATCGGCTCGGCGCTGTGGTGGTTCGGCCTGAGCTTCTTCATCGCGCGCTGGCGTGAGAAGTTCGACGCACGCTGGCAGCGCCGCGTGAACCGGGTCTCGGCGCTGATGCTTGCGGCTTTTGCACTCTGGCCGCTGCTCGCGCTGACACGCTGACGGTACGATCGAGCGCATGTCCACCGGCGACAGCGTCAGCCCCAACGCCTCCTCGCGCACCCCGCCTCTGCTGGAGCGCCCCGATCTGGCCCATCGCAGCATCGCGCTGCTGCGCACGAAGAGCGCGCTGTTCGACCTCGACGACGACGAAGCACGCTGCATCGTGCAGTACATGCGCGTGGTGAACCTGCCGCGCGGCAGCCTGCTGTTCCGTGAAGGCGAGGCGCAGCGCACCGACCACATGCTGTTGATCCTCTCCGGTGATGTCTCGGTGGATGTGAGCGATGGCGTGCACGCCGCGGGGCTGGCGGTCTCGGTGCTCGGCCCGGGCAGCCTGGTGGGCGAGATGGCGATGCTCGATGGCGGCCCGCGTTCGGCCACCTGCACGGCGATGAACGATGTGGTCGCCGCCGGGCTGTCGCGCCTGGGGCTGCAACGCCTGTCGGAAGAGCACCCGAAGGTGGCGGTGCGGCTGATGGTGGCGATCGCCCAGCGCGTGGGCGACCGGCTGCGCGCGATGGGCGAGCAGCTGCGCTTGTACGCGCAGCTGAATGCCGAGCAGGCGGCGTTGATCGAGCGCTTGCAGCGGCGCTGACGCCCGCGCGTTCACGGTGACAATCGCTGCCGTTCCCTCGGCAAGCCCTTCCATGTCCCAGCACATCCTGCCCTCCCTGCCCACCGGCGAACGTGTCGGCATCGCCTTTTCCGGCGGCCTGGACACCAGTGCCGCGGTGCACTGGATGCGCGCCCATGGCGCGATTCCCTGCGCCTACACCGCGCACCTCGGCCAGCCCGACGAAAGCGACTACGACGAGATCCCGCGCAAGGCGCTGGCCTACGGCGCCGAGAAGGCGCGCTTGATCGAATGCCGGCATCAGCTGGTGGCCGAAGGCATCGCCGCGATCCAGAGCTGCGCCTTTCACATCGCCACCGGCGGCGCCACCTACTTCAACACCACGCCGCTCGGGCGCGCCGTGACCGGCACCTCACTCGTCGTGGCAATGCGCGAAGACGACGTGCATATCTGGGGCGACGGCAGCACCTACAAGGGCAACGACATCGAGCGCTTCCTGCGCTACGGACTGCTCGCCAATCCGAACCTGCGCATCTACAAGCCCTGGCTCGACCAGCGTTTCATCGACGAACTCGGCGGCCGCAAGGAGATGAGCGAATACCTCATCGCTGCCGGCTTCGACTACAAGATGAGTACCGAGAAGGCCTATTCGACCGACAGCAATCTGCTCGGCGCGACGCACGAGGCCAAGGACCTGGAGTTCCTCGACAAGGGCCTCTCGATCGTCAATCCGATCATGGGCGTGGCCTTCTGGCGCGACGACGTGGCGGTGATGCGCGAGGAAGTCTCGGTGCGCTTCGAAGAGGGCATGCCGGTGGCGCTGAACGGGCGCACG
>JANNQO010000208.1:0-5367 GCA_031400795.1 Rubrivivax sp.
CAGACGCAGCCGTTGCGCCGCAAGTCGGCATCGCAATGCGGACCGTGGGCCGGAGCGAGCGTCCCCGCCTCGAAGGCTTCGGCCTGGTCTGTTCGATAACACCGGCCCCGATAGGCGGACCCGGCGCACGTGCAGACGAGAGCTCGGTGTCGCGGCGCTACGTGGCGCTCAGCACCGAGCAGCTGAAGGAGGAGCTGACCCGCTCGTGCGGGTGATGATTTTGTGCAACACCGCCTGGAGCGCCTGATCGGTCGGCGCGGCTGCTTCGACGAATTCCGGCGTGCCGTCGGCACCCGTTCGGTACACCCCGTCCAGCACCAGGCAGTGCAGATGGACGTTGAGGTTGGCCGCCGAGCCGAAGCGTTGGATCAGCGTGACCGCGCCGCTGTCGGCGTCGTCTGCCTTCAGGCCAGCCTGCCCGAGCAGGAAACGCGTGATCACGCGGTGCACAACCTGCAGCACGGGCGTCACCAGCAAGGGCCGCGCAGCCAGCAGCAGGCGCAGCGGGATCGGCAGCAACAGCACCCACTGGCGCACCGGCACGTGGGGGATGACGTGGTCCACCAGGTGGGCCGCCGTCTGCGCCATGCGCCGGGTACCGCACGAGGGGCAGAACCCGCGCCGCTTGCAGCTGAAGGCGACCAGCTTGTCGTGGCCGCAGTCACCGCAGCGCAGGCGCAGGAAGCCGTGGGCCAGGATGCCGCATTCGAGGAAGGCGTCGAAGCGATGATCGCCGCCGCCGACCAGCCCGACAGCGGCATCGACGACGGCCAGGTCGCCAGCAATGCGCTGACGATGCTGCTCGCCGGCGAAGACACCACCGCGAATACGCTGGCCTGGATGATCCACCTGCTCTGGCGGCATCCGGCGATGCTCAACCGCGCGGTGGCCGAGGTGCGCGAAGTCACTGACGTCAGCGCGGACGCGAACGCCAACACCACATTGACGATGGAGCAGATGGCCGACCTGCCCTTCGTCGAGGCCTGCATCCACGAGACGATGCGCCTCAAACCGGTGGCGCCGATGTTGCCGTTGCAGGCCACGAAGGACATCACCATCGGCGATGTGCTGATCCCCGCCGGCCGCGTCGTCATCAATCTGATGCGCCGCGACAGCGTCAGCGAATCGCACCTGCCCAACGCTGCCGCTTTCGACCCCACCCGCTGGCTCGCCGACGGCGGCCCTGCCGCGCAGGCGAGTGCGGTCAAACGCATCTCGATGCCCTTCGGCGCCGGCCCGCGCATCTGCCCCGGGCGTTATCTGGCGATGCTGGA
Source organism: Rubrivivax sp. (assembly GCA_031400795.1). Classification (GTDB taxonomy): domain Bacteria; phylum Pseudomonadota; class Gammaproteobacteria; order Burkholderiales; family Burkholderiaceae_C; genus Rubrivivax. Next base: position 1,275 of record JANNQO010000208.1, read on the forward strand.
AATGAAGATCGCGATGGCCACCCTGCTCGGCCGCTTCGACATCGTGGCCGTCGACACACCCGATGGCGGCGAAGCGCGCGAACATCTGTCGTTCACGATGCTGCCGGTCGGGTTGACGATGCAGTTGCGCGAGCGGGGTTGATGCATCGCGGCGCGATCGATCGAGGCTGGCTTCCCGGGTTTTGATCGGCAAGAACGGAGACAACCGGGCGCTTGCTCTGGGGTTGCTGCACTGCCGAGCTGCGGGACAGGCGGAGGACGATATCGCCGCAGTGTGGGCGGGACTCGGGTTTCCACGACTAGATGACGCGCTGGGTCTGAAGTCCCATCGGCAGCGCGAGCGCTTGCACCAGAACAGTTGCAAGCGGCTTCGCAAGTGGTCGGATGGTTGGAAACCGTATTCGACTGATTCACTAAACATAGGAGCGAGAAGACATGGCGCAGATGATGAGAATGGTTTTGACGGCTTCCGTTGGCTTGGCCCTGTCGGGCAGCTTGTTCGCAGCTGCACCGACCGTTACGACGCAAGACTTCGTCGACAAGCTCGATTCACCCTGGGACATGGCGTTCATGAAGGACGGCACCATGTTCTTCACCGAGAAGTGCAAGGGACTTTCCGTTCGCGTTGTATCAGGCGCCATCAACAAGCTGCATGGCGTCGGCACCACCGCCGGCTATTCGTCGGCAAGCGCTGACCTGTTCTGCGACGGACAGGCCGGCATGATGGGCGTTGCGGTCGACCCCCAGTTCGCCAGCAATCGCTTCATCTATGTGTACTCCAGCTCCAATCTCGGCGGCAAGCTTGGCAACCGGGTGATGCGGTTCAAGCTCAACGATGCGATGACCGGCGTTACGGATCGCACCGATATCGTCGGCGACATCGGCTACAAGCCCAAGGCCACCAAGCATCCGTTCGGCGGCCCGGGGGCGCACAACGGCGGCCGCATTCGATTCAGCCCCGCCGATGGGTTTCTCTACGTGACGACGGGCGACAACCACCTGGGTGCCGGGCCGCAGGGTCCGACGTACATCGGCGGGAAGGTGCTGCGCGTAGACAGGGATGGCAAGGCCGCCGCGGACAACAAGCCGCCGGCCGGCTTCGATCCGCGCGTCTTCACCTATGGTCACCGCAATCCCCAGGGCATCGCGTTCCGGCCCAGCGACAACCGCCCCTTCACCGCCGAAAATGGCCCGTGGCACACCGACGAAGTGACCGCTCTGGTCAATGGTGGCAATGCCGGTTGGGATCCGCGCCCCAACATGGCGGGCCGAAAGGACTGCTCCGACGACTACTGCGGCTACTCGCCCAACCAGATGGGCGCCCTGGATCCCAAGAAGCGCGCAGCCTTCATGCCCATGACCGATCTCAAGACCTACCCCAAAGCGATGAAGCCGGCGTGGAACAACAACGGGCTGTCGCAGGGGATGTTCTGCAACGCCTTCCTGACCGGTGCGAAGTGGAAGGACTGGAACGGCCAAATGGTGGTCGGCTATGCCGGTATCGGTATTCACGGCACGGCGGTGGGCAACCGCCTTGATCTGCTGAAAATCAGTGCCGATGGCTTGTCAGCAACGAAGTCCGATTTGCCGTGGCCGACGGTCGCCGGACGCTTCCGTGCTTGTGAACTGGGCACTGACGGCGATCTGTTTGTCGCGCTCGAAGACCAGGGCAAGATCATCCGTGTGAAGCCGGAGTAAAGCAACGCAAAAACGCGCTGCCGCGCAGGAGCGAGGTAGCGCGTTTGTCTTTTTGCAGCAAGAAGGAGAGCCCGTTGCGAACCATGCTTGGATGGATTGCCGCGATTGCCGCGATTGGCGTGACGGGCTTGTTGGGCGTCGCGGGGCCGGTGCGCGCGGATCAGGACCTCGTCGTGAAAAAGAACTGCCTCGCATGTCATCAGGTCGACAAGAGGAAGTACGGCCCCAATTTCAAGGAGGTCGCAGCCAAGTACGCCGATCAGAAAAACGCGACCGAGTTGCTCGCCAAGAAGATCAGGCGTGGTGGCACTGGCGTTTGGGGCCCAGACGTGATGCCTGCGCAGCCGCAGGTGTCGGCCGCCGAGGCGCGCATTCTGGCGCAGTACGTGCTGTCCTTGAAGTGATCTCTTGGTGGCCGCGAGACCGGCAGGTGCCCGCGACGCGTGCTGTGGGGTGAGATGGGCAGCGTGAGGCCCGCGGAGCCGACGGTGCGTGCGGTGTGCAGAACCCTGTTGGTGCTCGCCTTGGCCGTGGGCGCAGAGCACTGCGCTTGCCAGAGCTTCTACTACGTCGAACCCGGCGTCGCCTCGTGTCCCGCGGCGCCGGCGCCAACCACTGCCGCTCCGAAGGCGGTAGCACGCGGTGTCGCTTTGCCCGGCAGCATCAAGGTGGCCTGCGGCTTCGACAAAGGTTCCTACACAGTGACCTTGAACTCAAGCGATCCCGGCGCGACATTCGCCCCCAAGACCTTCGTCGTCAATTTCGGCCGCCTCGTCGGGAACGGGGTCTTCGCCGTCACGTTCTCGACGGTCGGCGTCCAGACGGTCTCGACGAGCATCACCTCGAACATGGGCAGCCCCGCGGTGCGGGGCCACTTTGCGAGCCCAGCCAACGAGTTCAACGTCGTGATTCCTTGATCGGTGCGAGTCGGCAAACGACTGCGAGGTCGCCGCAACCGTGAGGGCGACCACCGGTGGCGACCGACTGCACCCGCTGCTGCTCCAGCAGCCTCGTGACCCGTTCGAACTCTGTGACGAAACGCAGGGCGAGCCCGACTCCCGCTTCGCTCTTGTAGAACCGAACTGCCTGTGCAAGATCCTCCGACGCGAACCGGTGGATGGACCGATTCACTGAACTTCCACGCGCAACCCTGCAAGCACGTCGTCTAGCGCAAGCAGCAGCGATGGGTCTTGGTCAGCTTCGGCGTCTCTTCGAGCCGCCACGGCATCCCAGGCTGCGTCGCGTGCCGCATCGGCGTCCAGGCTGAGGATAGGCTTTTCGTTTCTTCCGGACTATCCGTGGGCGATTTGCCGCCGTTTTGAGCGTCTGACACAAGTTGCCCACCGCGTCGGTCGGTCGGTTCGTCGCAAGCGCCGACCGACCGCCGCCGTGGACAACTCTGCATTGCGCAAAGGCGGTCACTGGCGTTGTGGCACCGATGTAGTTGGCACTACGGCAGTCTTCTGTTGTCTCGTCAGTTCGATCCGGCCGCTGCAGCCGTTGCGCGCATGAAGCGATCAAGCTTGCGACAGGTGGCGTCCAGCGAGTCCTGTTCCGCCTCGGTTGTGCGCGGCCACATCAGCGGTCCGCCGTCCCGGCCGATGAGTTGTCCGATGGCATCGTTGACGTCCTGCCGCGCAAGCTCATCGTTGTCATAGCGGCGTCTGATGAGTTCGCCGCCGAGCGTCCAGAGGTTGTCGCGATGTCGGCTCACGGTTGCCTTGGCCAGACCCTGGTCCAGCAGGTGCAGCAGGAACGGTGCGAGCTGCTGAACGATCTGTTCGCCCACAGCGATATCAGCGGGCTCGACGTGCCAGGATCGGGGCCAGTCATGCAGGTCAGGGCAGGCTTGCCGCAGGCGCTGCACGTCCTGCGGCTCGAGATTGAACGCGCCTCCAGCGGCACCACGGGAGTCGGCCATGTTGCTCGCTCGCTTGCTCAATGCCTGCCACCACTTCCCAGGCTTCGTCTGCGCCGCTGTGCGCTTGGTCGAAGCCACCAGCACCATCGAGGTCGACGTGCGCCCACGTCGCGGCTCCAAGCCGCACTGCTCGTGCTGCGGCAAAGCCGCGCCCGGGTATGACGTACTGACCGTTCGGCGCTTCGAGTTCATCCCGATCTGGGGCTATGCCGTGATGCTGCTGTATGCGATGAGACGTGTGCAATGTCGCCAGTGCGGCGTGAAGGTTGAGCAAGTACCTTGGGCCATGGGCAAACACACGCTGACCAAGGCCTACATGTTGTATCTGGCGCACTGGGCGCGCAAGCTGTCGTGGAAGGAGACGGCACTGAGCTTCGGCACGACCTGGGATCAGGTCTGTCGCGCGGTGGCGTATGTCGTGCAGTGGGGGCTGGAGCATCGCGAACTCGGGACCCTGCGCGCCATCGGCGTCGA
>JANNQO010000209.1:0-20151 GCA_031400795.1 Rubrivivax sp.
CGGGGTCGCGCGTCACCCACAAGCGGCCTTGCTGCACGGTCAGCCAGCGTGTCACCGGCATCGCCGGCAGCTTGCGCACCTCGTTCGGCCGGAACAGCCACGCGCCTGGCCAGTGATTCGCTTCTTGCATCGTCAGGTTGGTCATCGCACACCTCAAAAGGGTCATCGTGGAGCGGTATCTTGAGCGTGCGTGCGCTGTGCGTCCAATCACGGCTGTGGGCCGGATTGATAATCGCTCGTCATGAATCGACTGCCTTCACGTCCGCTGGCGCTGAGCCCGCTGCGCGCTTTCGACGCGGTGGCGCGGCGGCTGAACTTTCGCGCCGCGGCGGAAGACCTGCACCTCACGCAGCCGGCTGTCAGCCGCCAGATCCGCGGGCTGGAAGATCAACTCGGCATGCCGCTGTTCGTGCGCGGCACGCGGCACGTGGAACTCACCGGCGCCGGCACGGCCTTGTTGCAGACGGTGGCGCCGTGGCTGGCGCAGCTCGATGCCCAGGTGCGCCAGCTGCGCGCCACCAAGAAGCGCCAGCCGGTGGCGCTGACCACGTTTGCCTCGATGGCGTCGCTGTGGCTGCTGCCGCGCTTGCAGGTCTTTCAGCAGCAGCACCCGCAGATCGACATCCGCATCTCGGCCAGCGATGTGCTCGCCGATCTGGATGACCCCGAGATCGATCTGGCGATCCGCTATTGCCACCCCGGCGCCGCCCCGCCCGGCGCGCAGCACTTGTTCGGCGAGGTCGTCACGCCGGTGGCCAGCCCCACGCTGCTGGCGCGCGAGCGCTTACGCTCAGCCGCCGACCTGGCGCGCCACACGCTGCTCGAAGAAGACGACACGCGGCCGAGTGCCGAGTTCCTGCGCTGGCGGCATTGGCTGGATCGCCATGCCGTGCCGAACCTCGAGCCGCGCGGCTGGCTGTACATGAACTTCACTTATCAGCAGGTGCAGGCGGCGATCGCCGGGCAGGGCGTGGCACTGGCGCGGCTGCCGCTGATCCGCGAGACGCTCGAGCGCGGCGAGCTGGTCGAGCCGTTTGGCGTCGAGGGCCGGGTCGGATCGCCGTTCGGCTACTGGCTGGTGCGCTGGCCGGCGCGGCGCGAGCGGCCGGCGCTGGCGGCCTTCGAACAATGGCTGGTGGAACAAGCGCACGCGACGCAGGTCGCGCTGAGCGCACAGTGCGTGCCGGCTCGGCACAATGCGACGCGATGAAGTTGCTGTTCGTTCTCTGGCTGTTCTTGACCTGGGCCGCACCGGTGGCCGCGCAAGCCGTACCCGACCGCGTGATCGTCGACGCGCGTGAGGCGCTGAAGAAAAGAGACAAGGCCCGCCTGTCCGCGCTGCGCCAGGCCGCTGCTGGCCACGCACTGGCGCAGTGGGTCGACTATTGGGAGCTCTCCAACCGCCTGGCCGAGGCGCAACAAGCCGAACTCGACGCGTTCTACGCGCGCTGGAGTGGCACCTACGTCGAAGACCGGTTGCGCAACGACTGGCTGCTCGAACTCGGGCGCCGGCGCGATTTCGCCAACTTCACCAAAGACTTCCCTGCCTACCGCATGGGCGACGACCGCGAGGTGAGCTGCTACCACCTGCTGGTGCGCCACCAGGCCGGCGAGAACGTCGCCGACTCCGCGCGCGGCGCCTGGCACGCGCAGCGCGATGCCGGCGACGGCTGCGCGCTGCTCGCCACCACGCTGTACCAGGCCGGCCAGCTGAAGGCCGCCGATGTGTGGCTCGAAGCGCGCTTGTCGGTGGAAGCGAATCGGCCGCGCGCCGCCCGCACTGCCGCGGCGCTGATCGGCCCCGCGGCGGTACAAACCGTGGCCGACTTGTTCGACCAGCCGGCGCGTGTGCTCGAGCGCTTCGAAGCCGGGCCGCTGGCCGGCGAGAAAGCCGAACTCGCGCTGCTCGCGCTGCTGCGCGCCGCCGCCAACGATCCCGAGTACGCGGCCGGCCAGCTCAGCTCGGGGCTGGCCAGGCGGCTGCCCGCCGAACACGCCGCCTACGCCTGGGCGAGCACTGCCAAGCACGCAGCGATGAAGCAGTCGCCCGAAGCCGCCGGCCACGTGGCGCAGGCTTTTCGCGCGCTCGGCCGGCAGGAGCCGGTGTGGAGCGACGAGATGCTCGCCTGGGCGGTGCGCGCGGTGTTGCGCAGCGCGCCGCCGGTGGGCGTGGCGGGTGACCGCTGGGCATTGGTGCAGCGTTCGATCGCGGCGATGAGTTCGACCGAGCAGCGCGACCCGGCGTGGATGTATTGGAGAGCGCGTGCCGCGCTCGCTCGCGCCAAACCCGGACCGGCCGGCGAAGGCGAGCGCCAGACGGCGCGTGTGCTGCTCGAGGCGCTGGCCGACCAGATGGGCTTTTATGGCCAGCTCGCTGCCGAAGACCTGGGCCGCGCCCCCGCGCTGCCCGAGCGGGCCGCGCCGCTCACCGAGGCCGAGCGCAGCGCCACGCGCGGCTTGCCCGGCTTCGTGCGTGCACTGCAACTCATCGCGCTCGGCCTGCGCAACGAAGGCGTGCGCGAGTGGAACTACACGCTGCGCGGTATGGGCGACCGCGAGTTGCTCGCGTCGGCGCAACTGGCCTGCGAGCGCGAGGTCTGGGACCGCTGCATCAACACCAGCGAGCGCAGCCGGCTGGAGATCGACGTTGCGCAGCGCTTCCCGACGCCGATGCGCGACGAGGTGCTCGCCAAAGCCAAAGACGCCGGCGTCGATCCGGCCTATGTGTTCGGGCTGATCCGCCAGGAGTCGCGATTCGTGCCCGACCTGCGCTCGCATGCGGGCGCGTCGGGGCTGATGCAGCTGATGCCGGCGACTGCGCGCTGGACGGCCAAACGCGTCGGCCTGCCGTTCAGCGCCGAGCAGATCAACGACCGCGACCTGAACCTGCGACTCGGCGCGGCCTACCTGCGCCATGTGCTGGACGACTTCCAGGGCTCGCAGGCACTCGCCGCCGCGGCCTACAACGCCGGTCCGGGCCGGCCGCGCAAATGGCGTGAAGGCCAAGCGCTCGAGCCTGCCGCCTGGGCCGAGTCGATTCCATTCAACGAGACCCGCGACTACGTGAAGAAGGTGCTCTCCAACGCCAGCTACTACGCGATGATCCTCGGCACCGCGCCGACCTCGCTGAAGGCGCGACTGGGCGGTCCGATCGGCCCGGCCAACGTTTCACGTGACGGAGCGACGGCCACACCGTGAGCGACGTACCGATCCGCAACATCCTCGTGCTCGGCGGCACCGGCTTCGTCGGGCGCTCGGTGTGCGAGCGTCTGGTGGAGCGAAACGGCGGCGGCGGCGGGCGCATCACCGTGCCGACACGCCGCATCGCGCGCGGGCACGGCGTGCGCTTCCTGCCCACCTTGGAGCTGGTGCAGGCCGACGTGAACGATCCTGCTGCGCTGGCCGCACTCGTCGCCGGCCACGACGCGGTGATCAACCTGGTAGCCATCCTGCACGGCAGCGCGGCGGCGTTCGAGCGCGCGCACGTGGCGCTGCCGCGCGCGCTGGCCGCTGCTTGTGTGCGGGCCGGCGTGCGCCGGGTCGTGCACGTCAGCGCCATCGGCGTCGGCGAGCAGGCCCCGTCGGCCTACCTGCGCAGCAAGGCCGCAGGCGAGGCGGTGCTGCAGTCCGCGGGGCTGGACCTTTCGCTGCTGCGCCCCTCGGTGATCTTCGGCGCCGAAGACCGTTTCCTCAACCTCTTCGCCAAGCTGCAAACGCCGCTGCCGGTGATGGCCTTGGCCGGCGGCGCGGCGCGCTTCCAGCCGGTGTGGGTGGAGGACGTGGCCACGGCGATCGTGCGTTGCCTGGATCGCACCGAGTCGATCGGCCGGACCTACGAACTCGCCGGCCCGCAGATCAAGACGCTGGCCGAACTGGTACGCCTGGCCGGTCGCTGGTCGGGGCACGAGCGGCCGCAGCTGCCGCTGCCGATGGCGCTGGGCCGCCTGCAGGCGCTGGCCTTCGAGCTGCTGCCCGGAGAGCCTTTGATGTCGCGCGACAACCTGCTGTCGATGCAGGTGCCCAATGTCGCGGGCGGCGCGCTGCCGGGGCTGGCCGCGCTGGGCATTACCGCCACCGCGCTCGATGCGGTGGCGCCCGACTACCTGGGCGCTGCTTCGGGTCGCGCCCGCCTGAACCGCCTGCGCCGCGAGGCCGGACGGGATTGATCCGCGCGGCGCATCGCAGCGATGCAGCAGTCTCATCACGCGTGCCGCGGCGCGCCCGTAGCATCGCCGGTCATTCCCCACGGAGCGACACATGGCCCTGCAACTGGTTATCGGCAACAAGAACTACTCGTCGTGGTCGATGCGACCCTGGGTGTTGATGGCGCAGCTGCGCATCCGCTTCGACGAGACGCGGCTGCGCTTCGATTTCACGCCCGATTCGCCGTTTCGGCGTGAAGTGGCGCGCCATTCGCCGGCCGGTCGCGTGCCGGTGCTGGTGGACGAAGGCTTCGCGGTCTGGGACACGCTGGCGATTGCCGAGTACCTGCACGAGAAGTTCCCGCAGGCTGGCGTGTGGCCGCGCGACGAGCGCAAACGCGCCCGCGCGCGCAGCCTGTGCGCCGAGATGCACAGCGGCTTCTCGGCCCTGCGCAAGCACTTCCCGATGAACATCGAAGCCTCGTTGCCCGAGGCCGGCGCGCGTGTGCTGGCCGAACAGGCCACGGTGCGCGCCGACGTGCAGCGCATCGACGCGATGTGGCGCGAGGCCTTGGCCACGAGCGGCGGGCCGTTCCTGTTCGGCGAGTTCAGCGCAGCCGATGCTTTCTTCGCGCCGGTGTGCATGCGCGTGCGCGGATACGCGCTGCCGATGTCGGGCGAAGCGCTGGCTTACGTCGAACGAGTGTCCGCCACGCCGGGCGTGCAGCGCTTCATCGCCGAAGCGCTGGCCGAGGCCGACTTCATCGCCGAAGACGAGCCCTACCGAACGTCACGGTAACGGGCGCTCTGGAAATGCCAGCGACATTCCCGCCCCCCAAGGGGGTCAAGCAAAGTGGCGAAGCCACGTTCGCTTGAGCCCGCGATGCAGATCTACGAAGTCGGCGGTGCGGTGCGCGATGCGCTGCTCGGTCGCCCTGCGAGCGACCGCGATTGGGTGGCGGTGGGCGCCACGCCCGAGCAGCTGCTGGCGCTGGGCTACAAACCGGTCGGGCGCGACTTTCCGGTCTTCCTGCATCCCCAGACCGGCGAGGAAGTGGCGCTGGCGCGTACCGAGCGCAAGAGCGGGCGTGGCTACCACGGCTTCAGCTTTCACGCCGCCCCCGAGGTCACGCTCGAAGAAGACCTCGGGCGCCGCGACCTGACCATCAACGCGATGGCACGCGATGCGCAGGGCCGCTTGATCGATCCCTTCGGCGGTGAGAGCGATCTGCGCGACAAGGTCTTGCGTCACGTCTCGCCGGCCTTTGCCGAAGACCCGGTGCGCTTGTTGCGCGTGGCGCGTTTCGCGGCGCGCTGGCCCGACTTCAGCGTCGCACCCGAGACGCAGGCGCTGCTCGTGCAGCTGGTGCAGCAGGGCGAAGTCGACGCGCTGGTGGCCGAGCGTGTCTGGCAAGAGGTGTCGCGCGGACTGATGGAAGTGCGGCCGAGCCGGATGCTGCACGTGCTCGACGATTGCGGCGCGCTGCCGCGTCTGGCACCGGGCCTGGACGCCGTGCCGCCACGCCTGGCGCGGCTGGATCGCGCCGCCGCTGCGAATCTGGACTTGCCGCAGCGTTACGCCTTGCTGATGCTGGGGGTAGCCGCACAGGCGGCGATCGGCGAGCGCTGGCGGGTCAGCGCTGATTGCAGTGCGTTGGCGCGGCTGCTCGACGACATCGACGAAGGGCTGGCTGCGGCGCCGCGCCACGAAGCCGCGGCGCTGGTTGCGCTGCTCGACCGCGGCGACGCCTGGCGGCGGCCGCAGCGCTTCGAAGCGCTGATCGATGCTGCCGCCTGCGTCGATCCGGCGCCCGATACGCGGCGCCTGCTGAACGCCTGGCGTGCCGCCGCTGCGCTGGACAGCGAAGCCGTTGCCGCGCAGGCGGCCAGCGCCGGCGCCCGAGGTGCCGAGATCGGAAGCGCGTTGCGTCGCGCACGCGTTCGCGCGGCCGAGCACGCAATCGCCTGAAGGCTGTGCCAACATCGCGGCGCATGAGGCTCGCCGAAGGCATCCAAAAGCACGGGTTTCGCAAGTGGTACGAGCGTGAGCTGATGCAAAGCCACGCCCACATGGCGCTGACCTTTGTGTGCGGCGTGGGCATCATGGCGGCGTTCGAGGCGCTGACGCTCTACCGCTCGTGGATCGACCAGGCTGTCGATGTCGGTGCGATCCTGATCTGCGCGGCAGTGGGCCTGTGGGCGCTGCGCCGCTACCTGTACCTGCTGAACCATGCCGAGAGGGTGGCCGCGCAAGCCGAGTGCATCTCCTGCGGCACCTACGGCCGGCTGCGCCTGGTGCACGCGTCAGCGCGCGACGGCGTTAACGTGCGCTGCGCGCAGTGCGATCATCGCTGGAGAATCGACGACTGAGCGTGGCTCGCGCGCCGCTCATGCGACGATGCAGCGCCGCTCGTGCGGCGACTGACGTTCGACATCACAGGAGGTTGCGCATGGCCACCTTGTTGTTCGTGCACGGCACCGGGGTGCGCGACGAGGCGTTCGACCAGAGCTTCGCGGTGATCAAGTCGCAAGCGGCACGCCACCTGCCGGCCTTCGACGTGCAGGGCTGTGCCTGGGGCGGTCTGCACGGCGCCAACCCGGCCAAGCCCACCGAGGCGGTGCCGGGTTACGAGATCCGCCCCACTGCGACGACGAGCTGGAGCGCACGCCGCGCGGCACAGCGCAACGCCGATGTGCGCTGGGGGCTGCTCTACGACGATCCGCTGTACGAGCTGCGCACGCACGCCGCGCTGGCCGAAGCCGCGGGTGGCGACGACGGCCTGGGCGGCAGCGATCAATCTGCGCTGGCGACGAGTCCCGCGCGGCGCGTGCTGGAATCGCTGCGCGGCCTGTTGCCCTCGCACGGCGGTGTGGCGCGCGCCGGCCACCTGGCCGTCGAACTGCTCGAACCGGCACTGAAGTGCCTGGCCGAAGGCGGCGTGCTCGAACGTGCATTGCAAGCGCCGGCGCTGCAGGCACCCGAGCGCGTGCGCCCGCTGATCGGCCGTGCGTTCGCCGCGGCCTGGGCACAGGCCGCCGACGTGCGTGGCCTGCCCGCACTGGACGGCGAGCTGCGCGACAGCCTGGTGCAAGACGCCGTGGGCCGCCTGGGCACGCCGAAGGGGCTGAAGGACGAACTGCTCGGCGTGTTCGGCGCGATCGCCAGCCGCGTGGCTACACCGATCCTGCGCGCGCAGCGCAGCGCGATCAGCGATGCGCACCTGGCCGCCACCAACGACATCCTGCTCTACCAGACCGCGCATGGCGGCCAGGCGATCCGCGGCTACATCGCGCAGCGCGTGCGCGATTGCGTGCGTGATGGTCGCGGCCCGGTGGTGCTGCTCGCGCACAGCCTGGGCGGCATCGCCTGTCTGGAGCTGCTCGTCCAGCAGCCCGGGCTCGTCGCCGGGCTCGTCACCTGCGGCTCGCAGGCGCCGTTCCTGGTCGAATCCGACGCGCTCGCGGTGCTGCGCCGTGACCAAGAGCTGCCGGAGCCGTTCCCGAAATGGCTCAACTTCTACGACCTCAACGACCTGCTCGGTTATGCCGCGGCGGGCGTGTTCGTCGGCCGGGTCGTAGACCACGAGGTGGCGAGCCACCAGCCTTTCCCCGAAAGCCACAGCGCCTACTGGACGCAAGAATCGCTGTGGAAGCGCATCGTGAGCTTCGTGCAGTCATGAAGCTCGGCGGCGACCCGGCCCGCGCCTTCGCGCTGATCGTCGGCGTCGAGCGCAGCGAGGTCTTCGACAGCGATCCGCTGATCGGCCCGGCGCGGGACACGATGCACTGGTGCGACGAGTTCATGCGCTGGGGGCTGCGCGCCGAGCGCATCGCGCTGTTCGTCTCGCCGACGCCGCTGACGCTGCCCGACCTGCAGCAGTGGTGCGACGCACGAAAGCGAGCGCTGCCGCCGCTGCCCACCCAAGCCGCGCTGCAACGCTTCATCGTCGACGAGCTGCCGCTGCAAGCCGCCGCCGGCGAGGACGCGAGCTTGCTGCTCGTCTGGAGCGGCCACGGCCAGATCAACCTGCGCGAAAGCGGCCGCACGCGGCGGCTCTTCTACTGCGATTCGACGCCGAGCCTGGCGCACAACCTGGAGATCGTCAGCCTGATGAAGGCGCTGCGCGGCAAGCGTTACGACGGCTTCTCGCGCCAGTTGCTGGTGGTGGACGCCTGCGCCAACCACGCGGTGGGCTTCTCCGGCGGGCGGCGGCTGCTCGACCCGACCGACTTCAGCGTCGGCCTGGCCGACAAGCCCGGCCGCCAGCATGTGCTGCTCGCCGCCGCGCCGGGGCAACTGGCGCTGGCCGCTGGGCTCAACGCGCGCGAATCGGTCTCGAAATATTCGCAGTCGCTGCTGGCGCGGCTGGCCGCGTCGCCGAGCGGCACCTGGCCCGATGTGCGCCGCGCGCACGCCGAGGTGCAAGCGGCGTTCGTCGCCGGCGGTGACCCGACCCCGGTGGACTGGTGCAACGCCGAACCCGATGACGTGCTGCCCGACAGCGCCGTGGCGCTGCTTGCCGACGTGCTTTCCACGCGGCTCGTCGCGGCGCTGGCCGGCGTGCCGCTGCCGGTGCTGCGCAGTGCGTACTTCGCGGCGCTGCGCGGCAACCCGCTCACCGAAGCGCAGCAGCAGGCCGCCGATGCCGGCGAGGCGCTGCTGGCGATGGCCCACACACTGGCCGAGATGGCGCGTCCGGGCGGCGCGCCGCCGCCGCCGCTCGAGCGCTGGGCGGCGCAGATCGGCGGCCGCCTGGCGGCGCCGCCGCTGGAACTGCAACTCTGGCTGAAGCAGGCCGGGGACGCACCCGGCGAGCTCGCCGCGTACCGCGCCGGCGTGCAGCGCGAACTGGCGGCGCTGCAAGACAGCGGCCGGCTGTGCTTCCTGCTCATCCGCGAGGACCCGCGCGGTGATGGCCACGGCGAGCTGCAAGGCTGGCTCTTCGCCGGGCCTTCGCTCACGCTGCGCTGCCTGACCGACAGCGCATCACCGCTGATCGTGCAGCCCGACGGCAGCGGCCGGGCGAGCGGGCTGGCCGCGCTGCTCGACGCTGCGATGGTCACCGCCGAAGAACTCGGCATCGATTTGCCGGACCTGGTGATCGAACTCGCGCTGCCCACCGCTCGTGTGGACGACGACATCGACGCACTGCCGATGGGCCGGCCCGCGCACGAACGGCCGCTGGGCACGCGCTACGCGATCGTGCGGCGACTGGCCGATCGGCTCGACGCGCTGGCCCGTCCGCGCGGCCGCCGCCGCGAAGTGGTCGATTGGCTGAAGGCCGCACCCGGCCTGCGCGAGCGGCTCGAGGCGCACGGTCTGCAGATCGGCTGGATCGCGCCGGAGCAGATCCGCGCCGGCTTGCTCGCCAAGCACCTGGACGACGCCGCACAGGCCTGCTGCGTCGGCCTGCAGCGGGCGATGCCCGGGCGCGACCTCGACGGCCCGACCAAGGAGCTGCTCTTCGACGACGCGCTCGCTTTCGCCTGCTGGAGCCTGGACGAGTGGACCGCCGCCGATGCGCAGCAGCTGGCCGCAGACCTCGGTTCTTGCACCGGCAAACCGGTGCTGCACAAGCTGTGGTCGCTGCGCCGCAAAGCCGGCTTCGCGGTCCACCCGAGCGCGCGGCTGCAACTGCTGTGGGACGACCCCGCGCACAACCCCTACGACCTCCAGCTGCAGGCGATCCGACCATGAACGACCCCCACGCTGCCACCGACTGGCATTTTTTCCTCGGCAACGGCACGCCGCACGAAGGCATCGAGCGGCTGCCCGATCCGCCGCCCTGGCGCCCGTTCCGATCGATCGACGTGCCGCGCGAGCGCACGTTGCCGCGTGCCGACCAGCTCGCTCCGGCCACGCAGCAACGCGGGCGCACTTTCCAGGCCACGCCGCAGATCGTCGAAATCGTCAACGCTGCGCTGGTGCTGCGCCGGCCCTTGCTCGTCACCGGCCACCCGGGCAGCGGCAAGTCGTCGCTGGTCGATGCGATCGCCTACGAGCTGAACCTGGGCGAGCCGCTGCGCTGGAGCGTTACCTCGCGCAGCACGCTGCGCGACGCTCTGTACAGCTACGACGCGGTGGGCCGGCTGCAGGCCAGCCAGCAGGCCGCGCAGGACGATCGCCGCGCCGAAGCGATCAGGCACTACCGTCGCCGCGGCGCCGGTGTGCCGATCACCGACTACCTGCGCCTGGGCCCGCTGGGCACGGCGCTGCTGCCGACGGCGCGGCCGCGCGCGCTGCTCGTCGACGAGATCGACAAGGCCGACCTCGACCTGCCCAACGACCTGCTCAACGTGCTCGAAGAAGGCGAGTACCTGATTCCCGAACTGGAACGGCTCGAGCAGCAACAGGTCGACGTGCGCGTGCAAGGCGGTGCGGACGGCGAGACCTACCCTGTCGTGCAGGGCCGCGTGCGCGCGCGGCAGTTCCCGGTGGTGGTTTTCACGAGCAACGGCGAGCGCGAGTTCCCGCCGGCGTTCAAGCGCCGCTGCCTGAGCCTGGACATGCCCGACCCCTGCGCCGACGTGGACCGACTCACCGCCGTGGTGCGCGCGCACCTGGCCGAGTACTTCGACGACGCGCGCCGCGACGAAGTCAATGCGCTGATCAAGGCGTTCGCCGATCGTGCCGCCACGCAGCGGCTGGCCACCGACCAGCTGCTCAACGCGGTGCTGCTGGTGGTGGGGCGCAGCGGCTTGCCCGAAGTGCGCAAGGCCGAGATCGTGCAGGCGGTGACGCGGCCGCTGGCCTGACGCCGTGTCCGAGTCGACAGCGCTGGCCGACACGCTTGCGCGGCTGCACCGGGCGGGCCTCGCGGCCGACCTGGGGCAGCTGCTCGACAGCCTGTGGCTCGCGCGCTGGCTGTCCCGCCACGGCGCAGTGGCCGATGCGTTCGAGGGCGTGCCGGAGCCGGCGCGACCGCAGTTCGAGCCGCCGGCGCCCGATCCGCAGGCCGCGCCGCCGCCGGCACCGCCGCCCGCTGCGCCCGCGCCGCAAACCATGGCCGAGCTGCCGATCGGAGAGGCCGCTGCTGCCGCGACCGCTGCCCACGGCCTGTACGCCGGTGGCGGCGCAGCCGCCGGCGACGACACGCTGCGCGCCCGTGCCGTGCGCGTCGCCGGTGTCGCCGCGCTGCGCGATGCGCCGGCACTCGCCAGCGCGTTGCGCCCGCTGGGCAAGCGGCGTCGCTCGCGCACCCGCTTCGAGTTCGACGAGGCGGCCACCGTCGACGCGTTCGCCGAAACCGGCGTGCTGCTGCCGCTTCTGGCCCCGCTGCGCGAGCGCTTCTTCACCGCCACGCTGCTCGTCGAAGACTCGCCTGCGCTGCCGCTGTGGCGCGCGATGGCCACCGAACTCGAAGACTTGCTCGCGCGCCAGGGTGGCTTTCGCCGCTTTCGCCGGTATGCGCTGGTGCAAGGCGCGGATTCGGGGGTGCCGGGCAGCGGATCGCTGGTGCTTGCCAGCCGCAGCGGCGCGCGCCATGCGCCGGAGGTGCTGTGCGAGGACGACGCGTCGCTCGTGTTGCTGGCCACCGACGGCACCACGGCGGCCTGGGCCGACGGGCGCATGGCGGCGCTCGTGCGCTCGCTCGGCCGCCACAGCAGCGTGGCGCTGCTGCAATGGATGCCCGAGCGGCGCTGGCCGCACACCGCGCTGGGCGCGGCAGACGCGCTCGCTTGGCAGCCGCGGCCGGGCGCCGCTCAGGTCGAACTGCAATGGCAGCGCCCGCGCTGGCTGGATGCGGACGAGGCCGTGCAGGCGGTGCCGCTGGCCGCATTGACGCCGGCGTCGCTGGCCACGCTCTCGGCGGTGCTGATGGCCAAGCCCGGCGCGAAGATCGGCGCGGCGCTGCTGTGGCCGTCGGCGCAGGCTTCAACCGGCGAAGAAGGCAAGCCCGAGCCGGCAGACGCCGACGAACGCATCCGCCGCTTCCTCGGCCTGGCCAGCCCGCGGCTGCTGCAAGCGGCGGTGCAGCTCTCGGCCGCCGCGCCGCTGACGCTGCCTGTGGTCCGCCTGGTGCACCACGTGATGCAGCCTGGCGCGCCGGCCGAAGACCTGCCGCTGTTGTTGCTGTCGGGTCTGCTCGAGCGCCAGAGCGCACAGCGCCAGGAAGAAGCGCCGGGTGGCCGAGACGACGACGATGTGAGTTTCGAGTTCGCACCCGGCGTGCGCGCGGCCTTGCAGCGCTCGCTGAGCAAGAGCGACGCGGCGGCGGTGCGGCACGCCGTCTCGACCTACATCGCCGAGCGCAGCGGCGCGGCGCTGGACTTCAGCGCGCTGCTGCTCGATCCGCAGGGCGCATTGAAGTTGCCCTCGTGGGCGCGGCCGTTTGCCGAGGTCACGCGGCAGGTGCAGCAGCTGTTCGTGCCGCGCGAGGCGCCAGCCGCGCTGCTGGCCACCGTGCAGGAGCGGCAGTGGTCGCCTGGGGTCACCGTGCAGGCCGAGATCGAGTTGCCGGGGCAGGTGCGGCAGATGCAATGGTCGCGTGACGGGCAGCGGCTGGCGGTGTTGCACGAGTACGGGCTGGAGGTGCTGCGCTTGGCCGAACTCAGTCCCGGCCGGCGCCAGTGGCAGCGCGAGCCGCTGGCGATGCGGGCGCCGGTGCATGTGCTGTTCGTGAAGGGATTCGACATTGACGAGGCCGCCGCCGAGGCGCTCATCGCACGCGTTCGCAACGAATGGGCGAGCCACTTTCGCGGTGAACTCGAGGCGCAGTACCACACCGTGGCCGACGTGCACCGCCGCAATCCGGAACGCTCCGCGCGCGCCGATGTGCAGCGGCTCACGAAGCTGATCCGCAAGCCGCGCGCGCTGGTGTGCTGCATCGGCGGACCGTCGTTCTTCGCCTCCGGCTGGCTGCGCGAGGCGGTCACCCAGTGGTCGAGCTTGCTCGAGGACCCGCGGCCGCCGATGCTGGCCGTGGTCGGCGACAACCCCACCGGCAGTGGCACCGGCGCGTGGCGTGTGCATCGCCTGCTGCCGACCACACGACTCGGTGAGGTCAGCGGGCGCGCCGATGCTGCCGGCTCGCTGCTGCTGGCCTTGCTGCGCGATCTGGGCGCGCGGGCGCTGGCTGAAGTGGCCTTCGGCGCCGACGCCAGCGGCATTGCCTGGGATCATCTCGATCGGCTGCTGGTGGCCGATGCGCGACGCGGCAGCGTGCTGCGCCACGATTCGCTGGAGTTGGTTCTGAATTTCGCCAGTGAGATTGGGCGCGACGCTGCGACTTTGCTGGCGGCGCATCACGGTGCGCCGGTGATTGCAGTGGCGGGGCACGAGGAGGTGCATGTGTTCACGCCCGGTGGCGCGCGCCCGGCGCAAACGGCGGCCGGCGCGAATGTCGAAGCCCTGGCATGGTCGTCCGAGGGCGATATGCTGGCCTGGCGCCTCGCGAGCGGCGAAATGTCCGAGTTGCCCATCGACGTCACCGGCGCGGTCAGCTTCGCGCGCCGCGTTGTGGCACGGCAGTGCGCAGCCGGGCCGGCGTGGTCGCGCCGGGGCGAGCGGCTGGCTTACGGTCTGCAAGACGGCAGCATCCAGGTCGAGAGCCCCGATGCGTCGCGACAGATCGCTCACCTGGCAGCTCGGCCCGAGGCGCTGGAATGGTCGCACGACGATCGCTGGCTCGCCATCGCGAGGCGGGGCGGACACATCAAGCTGTTGGTCGAACCGCAGCGGGAATCGATGCGCCAACTCGAGAGCGCCGTGCCCGAGCCCGAAGAAGGCGCGAGCACCACGCTGGCTTTCGTGCCGCGTGCGCTCGACGAAGGCTACGAAGCGCTGGCGGTCGTGCATGGGCACCGGCTGACGCTGCTGCGCGTTGCGGCGGCGGCTTTTCAGGCGGTCGCAGCGCCGCCGTCGCCACGCGAGCCACCCGCCCCCTGGGCCACTCCCGAGCAGGCGACCGAGGCCGCCTGTGACGTGCTGCACTCGATGGCCCTGGCCTTCCACGTCGGCCGCTTGCTGCCCGGCGAGGGCTTTGCCAGCCGCGTCTACGGTGATGTGCTGGGCATCGCACCCGACAGCCCAGACGGCCGCACGTTGGCGCAGCTGTCGACCTTCACCGAATGGCTGTTCCACGACACCGTGAAGCGCGCGCTGCGCGACCGCGATGACCCGATCGCGCGGCCGGACCAGGAGCGTGGTCGGGCGATTTGGCGCGACGCCTGCGAAGCTGCATTGCGTCACGTCGACGCGCTAACCCAGTACGTGCAAGGGGGGCCGCCACGCAGCGAGACGCTAGGGGGTTCGACCGCGCTAAACGACGTGATCGAGCATTGGCGCTGGGCGCACGGCCTGTGGGCCGCGGATGGGCGCGCAGACGATGGGCCGGTGGGCTGGCTCAGCGTCGTCGGCGTCGACTACGCGAAGATGATGGCGTACATGCAACGGTTGGCCTCGGAGAGCCTGTCGCGACAGGTCCAGCTGGAGCTGCTGTCCGCTGTTTCGACAGCCATCAGCGGAATGCCGGCCGACCACGTAGCCGACGCGTTCGCCGCGCAGGCGTCGCGGCGAGCCTGGCTGATAGCCGACCGCGGCGATTCGGCTTTCAGCGACTGCCGTCGCTTCGACGACTACCTCGACCGTTTCATCGAGCACTGGGCGCGCTATGCCGAACAGCTGAAGCGCCTCTCTGCCGACTCGGACGACCGGCTGGAACTCGGCTTCGCCGCGCCGCTGCCCTCGCTGAAGCGCATCGAGTCCCTGTTCGAAGCCTTGAAACTCGGCATCGACATCGCGCCCACCGAGAGCGAGATTCGCGACGGCGTGCCACGGCACGAATGGTCGCTCCCACATTCGTCGTACGCACCGCTGGTGCAGATGCTCGGCGCGATCATCACCACGCAGGTGGCACGAAAGCTCGGCGGCGCGACGCCGCTGGCCTGGGGCGTGCCGGGCGCCACGCTGCTGTGGGTGGACGACAAGCCGAACAACAACCGGCGCGAGTGCGAGGCTTTCAATCGCCGCGGCTTTCGCATGCTGCTGGCCGATGACACCGACGGCGCACTCCAGGCGATGGACGCCGAGCATGTCGACGCCGTCATCTCCGACATGAGCCGCCCCGGTGACCGCCGCGCGGGCTACACCCTCCTCGGTCGTCTTCGCGAACGCGGATCGGGGGTGCCGTTCCTGCTCTACACCACCCCGGTCATCCTGGCCGAACTGGGCGACTCGCCGCTGCCCGGCCCGACGGTCACCACCGACCAGTTTCAGGAGCTCGAAGCCGCCCTGCGTTCGCTCTTCACCACTCCGCCCGCCGCCTGATCCTCGGGCATCATCGCTGCCCATGTGCGCAGCCAAAGTCCAAGCCGGCCACGAACGTGGCTGGATCGTCCCCATCGGTGGTGCCGAAGCGAAAGAGAACTCCCCCGCGATCCTGAAGCGCTTCGTGCAGCTGGCCGGCGGCTCGACCGCCGACTTCGTCGTCTTCCCCACCGCCAGCCAGCTGCACGACACCGGCGCGCGCTACGAACGGCTGTTCGGCGACCTCGGCGCCGAGCGCGTCACCTCGATCGACTTCGATACGCGGCGTGACGCGATGGAGGCCAGCCGCATCGAGCGGCTGCGCCAGGCCAGCGGCATCTTCCTGACCGGCGGCAACCAGCTGCGGCTGGCAACGCTGGTCGGCGGCACCGACGTGGCACGTGCGATCCGTGCCGCGAACGCCGCCGGCGTGGTGGTCGGCGGCACCAGCGCGGGCGCGGCCTTCATCAGCGAGCACATGATCGCTTTCGGCGACGAAGGTGCCACGCCGCGCGCCGGCATGATCCGCCTGGCGCCCGGCCTCGGCCTGACGAACCGCTTCGTCATCGACCAGCATTTCCGCCAGCGCGACCGCCTGGGCCGGCTGCTCGCCGCCCTCGCCTTCAACCCGTTCGCGGTGGGCATCGGCCTCGATGAAGACACCGCCGCCTTCATCGCGCCCGACAACACCGTGCATGTCGAAGGCACGGGCGGCATCACAGTGGTCGATGCGTCGGAAGTGCAGTTCTCGTCGATGGACGCGATCGAAGAAGGCGAGCCGGTGTGCCTGCTCGGCGTGAAACTGCACATCCTGACGCGCGGCGCCACCTTCAACCTGCACACGCGCAGCGCCGACGCCGGCAGCTTGCGGCGCGCCAAGGAATAACGTTTCACCGGAGGGACCGCATGCGCATCCTCGACCGCAACGTCTACGTCGGGCCGTCGCTGTACGCGCACTTCCCGGTCATCAAGGTCGTGCTCGACCTCGGTGCGCTGGAAGACTGGCCGACCGGCAGGCTCGGTGCGGCGTACGTCGACGCGCTGCTCGCCGCGCTGCCCGGCCTGCACGAACACGGCTGCAGCTACCGCGAGCCGGGCGGCTTCATCCGCCGCATGAAGGAGGACGAAGGAACCTGGCTCGGCCATGTCTTCGAGCACGTCGCGATCGATCTGCAGAACATCGCCGGCGAGGACGTGACGTTCGGCAAGACGCGCGGCATCGATGGGCAACCGGGTGTCTACACCGTGGTCTACGAATACGCGCAGCGCGACGAGGGTATCGAAGCCGGCGAGCTGGCGATCCGCCTCTTGTGTTCGCTGCTGCCTACGAACCTGCGCCCGGCCGGCAACGTGCCCGACGACTGGAACTGGGCCAGCGCGCGCGACGACTACATCCGCTTCGCGCAGCGCCGGGCACTCGGGCCTTCTACCGCGTCGCTGGTGAAGGCGGCGGAATCACGCGGCATCCCCTGGCTGCGGCTGAACGACCTGAGCCTGATCCAGCTCGGCCACGGCCGCCACCAGCAGCGCGTGCAGGCCACCGTCACCGGCCGCACCAGCCACATCGCGGTGGAACTGGCGCAGGACAAGGAAGAGACGAACCGCATCCTAAGCGCGATCGGCCTGCCGGTGCCGCGCCAGGAACTCGTGCGCAGCGCGGACCGTGCCGTGCGCGCCGCCGAGCGCCTGGGTTACCCGGTCGTCACCAAGCCCTACAACGGCAACCACGGGCGCGGCATCTCGATCGGGCTGATGAGCGAGGCCGAGGTGCGCGCCGGTTTCGACGCCGCGGCCGAACATTCGCGCTCGGTGATCGTCGAGACCTACCTGCAAGGCGACGACCACCGGCTGCTGGTGGTGAACGGCGAACTGGTGGCTGCCACTCGCCGCACGCCGGGGCAGGTGGTGGGCGACGGGCGCCACACGGTGCGCGAGCTGGTCGAGATCGTCAACCAGGACCCGCGCCGCGGCGTCGGCCACGAGAAGGTGATGACGCGCCTCGAGCGCGATGCGCAGGCCGAGATGATGCTGGCGCGGCAATCGTTAACGTTCGACTCGACCCCGGCAGCCGGCCAGCTGGTCCCGCTGCGCAGCACCGCGAACCTCTCCACCGGCGGCACCGCCACCGACGTGACCGATGTCATCCACCCCGACAACCGCGAGATGGCGGTGCGCGCGATCCAGGCCATCGGGCTGGACGTGGGCGGCGTCGATTTCCTGTGCCCCGACATCACCGAAAGCCACCGCAAGGTGGGCGGCGGCATCTGCGAGGTCAACGCCGCGCCGGGTTTTCGCATGCACGTGGCGCCCAGTGAAGGCACGCCGCGCGACGTCGCCGGGCCGGTCATCGACATGCTGTTCCCGCCCGGCGCCGCGAGCCGCGTGCCGATCGCCGCGCTCACCGGCACCAACGGCAAGACGACCACCGCGCGCATGCTCGCGCACCTCACCAAGATGGCCGGCTTCACGCCGGGACTGACCACCACCGACGGCATCTACATCGACGGCAACCGCACCGTGGAAGGCGACATGACGGGCCCGGTCTCCACGCGCATGGTGCTGGCCGATCCGACCATCGACATGGCGGTGCTCGAAGTGGCGCGCGGCGGCATCTTGCGCGCCGGGCTGGGCGTGCCGTGGGTCAACGTCGGCGCTGTGCTCAACGTGCAAAGCGATCACCTGGGCATGAAGGGCGTCGACACGCTCGAGCAGCTGGCCGAGATCAAGCGCGTCGTGGTCGAGGTGGCGCGCGATTGCGCGGTGCTGAACGCCGACGATCACCACGTCGTGACGATGTCGGCGCACACCGACGCCAAGCACCTGTGCTGGGTGACCACCAACCCCGAACACGCGCTGGTGCGCGAGCACATCCGCGCCGGCGGCCGGGCCTGCGCGCTGGAAGCGGGCGTGAACGGCCAGATGATCACGCTCTACGACAAGGGCCGGCACATCCCGCTGCTGTGGACGCACTTGATCCCGGCCACGCTGGAGGGCCGCGCGATGCACAACGTGAGCAACGCGATGTTCGCCGCGGCGATGGCGTTTTCGATGGACCTCAAGCTCGACGCCATCCGCCACGGGCTGCGCACTTTCGACAGCACTTTCTTCCAGGCGCCCGGGCGCATGAACGTGTTCAACGAGCACCCGTTCAAGGTGATCTTCGACTACGGCCACAACGCGCATGCGGTGAGCATGCTCGCCGAACTGGCTGGCAAGCTCGAGGTGCGCGGGCGGCGGTTGATCGTCGTCGCGGGGCCGGGGGACCGGCGCGACGAGGACATCCGCGCCATCGCTTCGGCGGTGGCCGGCAAGTTCGACCACTACATCTGCCGCCGCGACGACGCCTTGCGCGGGCGCGCGAGCGACGAGGTGCCGAAGATGATCGCCGCGGTGTTGCGCGAGCAGGGCGTGGCCGAGGGCGCGATCACGATCGTTCCCGATGAACAGGAAGCGATCGAGCACGCGCTGAAGATGGGCCGGCAAGGGGACCTGCTGCTGATCTTCGCCGACGCGCTGACACGTTCGTGGAAGCAGGTGACGAAGTTTCGCAGTGAGGGGCACCCGGCGACTGCGCCGGGGGGGCACGAGGCGCCGCCCGTCGTGCCCGCGCCATCGGTGAAGCCGATCAGCAAGCCGGCGATGCCCGTACCGGCCCCGGCCGTCGGCGAGCGCGAGACGATGGAAGAAGAAGCTGGCCCCGGGCCTGTCGTCACGTCCAGCCACACCGATTCCACCCCCGCCGGATTCGTCCGCGACGAACGCGGGCTGCGCTGGGCCGGCGGGGAACAGGCCGATTGAGCGAGCCGAGGCTGCTCTTCGACGAGTCGCGCCGCCTGCTCGGCGCCAACCGCTATGCCGGCCGCCCGGCCGTGGTGCTCACCGCGCTCGGGCCGCACGCCAGTGACCCTCTGGCGCTCGATCGGTGGCGCGTGCTTGTGGAGCGCGTAGTGACGGACCTCGGTTGGGGCGACGCGGCGGGCGTCGTTCATCGCCACGTTCAAGGCACCTTCCTTGCGTTCGCCGCGCCCGAAGAGGCGCTCTTCACGGCCACCGAGATCAACGAGTGGGCCTGGGAGCAAGCTGCAGCGGCAGAGGGCTTCGACCGCCTGCATGCGCGCACCGACTTCGCGAACAGCGCCCGCCGCGAGCGTTCGCGGCCGCTGCAAGCGTTGAGGGCCGCCGCCGCCAAACACCGGCTGCCCTGCTTCGACGACGACGATTCGCTGTCGATCGGCGCCGGCCGCGGCAGCGTGAGCTTCCCGCGCGCCGCGTTGCCGCTGGCGATGGACGTGCCCTGGCCGCGTCTGCACGACATCCCCATCGCGCTGATCACCGGCTCCAACGGCAAGACGACGACGACCCGGCTCGTAGCGGCGATGGTGCAGGCCGCCGGCCGCGGGGCGGGACTGTGTGGCACCGACGGCGTACTCGTCGGCGGCAATCGGCGCGCCTCGGGCGACTACTCGGGCCCGGCTGGCGCACGCGCCGTGCTGCGCGACCGCGAAGTCGACATCGCCGTGCTCGAGACCGCGCGCGGTGGCTTGCTGCGCCGCGGCCTGGCAGTGAAGAACGCTAGCGTCGCCGCGATCACCAACGTCAGCGCCGACCACCTCGGCGAGTACGGCGTGGACAGTGTCGACGACATCGCCGAGACCACGCTGATCGTCGCCCACGCGCTCGGCCCGGGCCGGCCGCTGGTGCTGAACGCCGGCGACGCGGTGCTGATGGCGGCCGCGGCTCGACTGCCGCATGCGGCGGCGG
>JANNQO010000210.1:0-12314 GCA_031400795.1 Rubrivivax sp.
CGAGGTGGCATAGCTCACCGGCTCGCTGGCCACGCCGAGCTGGTCGTAGAGCTTGACCAGCGTCGGGTAGTAGCCGGGGTAGAAAACACGCAGCGGCATGTCGACACGCACCGGCTCGCCGCCGGCGAGCGACACGCTCACCGACTGTGCAGTGAAACCGGGCCGGTCGTGGCGCTCGAACAGCGTCACCGCGAGCCCCGCGCGCGCCAGCCACCAGGCGGCGGCCAAGCCACTCAAGCCCGCGCCGAGGACGGCAATGTTCATCGACGCGTGGCTCGCAGCGCCGGCGTCGATCAGACGTCGATGTTCGCCGCGCGCAGCGCGTTGCTCTCGATGAAGTCGCGTCGCGGTTCGACCTCGTCGCCCATCAGCATCGTGAACACCCGGTCCGCCTCGATGGCGTCGTCGATCTGCACCCTGAGCAGGCGGCGCACGGCCGGGTCCATCGTCGTCTCCCAGAGCTGCCCGGGGTTCATCTCGCCCAGCCCCTTGTAGCGTTGGCGGCCAACGCTGCTTTCGGCCTGGCCCATCAGCCAGACCATCGCGCTGCGGAAGTCGGCCACCTTCTGCTCCTTCATGCGCTCGCCTTCGCCGCGCCGCACCATCGCCGCGGGGCCGAGCAGGTCTTTGAAGGTGTGGCCTGCCTCGGCCAGCGCGGCGTAGTCGGCACCGTGCACGAAGTCTTGCGTGATGGCGCTGCTCTTCAGGTTGCCATGGTGGCGGCGACTGATGCGCAGCAGCAGTTTGTCGGTGCGTGCGTCGAGTTCAGCGCTGACCTGAGCGTCGATCAGCGCGGCGCGTAAGGCCGCGGCGCTGCCCTCGGCCTTGTCGGCGTCGTCGAGGTTCAACATCAAGCCCGCCGCAATCGTGCGCAGCGCGTCGCCGTCCATCCAGTTGGCCAGCCGCTCGATGACGCTGCTCGCCACCAGGTAGGTGCGCGCCAGGCCTTCGAGCGTGCTGCCTTCGATCGCCGTGCGCGCGCCGTCGACGCCGTCGGGCAACACCAGCGCCGTGTCCAGTGCCACCTTCAGCAGGTAGGCGTCGAGCTCATGCCCGTCCTTGAGGTACTGCTCCTGCTTGCCGTGCTTGACCTTGTACAGCGGCGGTTGAGCGATGTAGATGTGGCCCGCTTCCACCAGCGCCGGCATCTGGCGGTAGAAGAAGGTCAAGAGCAGCGTGCGGATGTGCGCACCGTCGACGTCGGCATCGGTCATCACGATGATGCGGTGGTAGCGCAGCTTCTCCAGCGAAAAGTCGTCGCTGCCAATGCCGGTGCCCAAGGCGGTGATCAACGTGAGGATCGCGTCGCTGGACAGCAGCTTCTCGTAGCGCGCCTTCTCGACGTTCAGGATCTTGCCGCGCAGCGGCAAGATCGCCTGGAACTTGCGGTCGCGGCCCTGCTTGGCGCTGCCACCGGCGCTGTCCCCCTCGACGATGTAGATCTCGCACAGCGCCGGGTCTTTCTCCTGGCAGTCGGCGAGCTTGCCGGGCAGCCCCATGCCGCCCATCACGGTCTTGCGTGTCGTCTCGCGCGCCTTGCGCGCGGCTTCGCGGGCGCGGGCGGCGTCGATCACCTTGCCGCAGATGATCTTCGCGTCGACCGGGTTCTCGAGCAGGTAGTCGGTGAGTGCCTTACTGATCACGTCCTCGACCGGTCCCCGCACCTCGCTGGAAACGAGCTTGTCCTTGGTCTGGCTGGAAAACTTCGGCTCGGGCACCTTGACGCTGAGCACGCAGGTCAGGCCCTCGCGCATGTCATCGCCGCTGATCTCGACCTTGGCTTTTTTCGCGAGTTCGTTCTCTTCGATGTACTTGTTGATGATGCGCGTCATACCCGCGCGCAGCCCGGTGAGGTGGGTACCGCCGTCGCGCTGCGGGATGTTGTTGGTGAAACACAGCACGTTCTCGGTGTAGCTGTCGTTCCATTGCATCGCCACCTCGGTGGAGATCGACGAGCCTTGATCGCTGGCCTTGTCGCCGAGCGCGTGGAACACCGTGCTGCCCAACACACGCTTGCCCTGGTTGATGAACTGCACGAAGCCTTTCACGCCGCCCGCGAACGCGAAGTTGTCTTCCTTCGCATTGCGCTCATCGACGAGGCGGATTTTCACGCCGTTGTTCAGGAACGAAAGCTCGCGCAGGCGCTTGGCCACCACGTCGTAGTGGAAGTCGATGTGGTTGAAGATCTGATCGTCGGGCAGGAAGTGCACCTCGGTGCCGCGCTTCTCGGTTTCGCCGGTGACCTTCATCGGGCTGATCGGGTGCCCCTCGCGGGTCTGGATTTCGCGGTCTTGCGTGACGCCGCGTTTGAATTCGAGCAAATGCACCTTGCCCTCGCGCTTGACGGTCAGCCGCAGCCATTTGGACAGCGCATTGACGCAGCTCACTCCCACGCCGTGCAGGCCGCCCGAGACCTTGTAGCTGTTCTGGTTGAACTTGCCGCCGGCGTGCAGTTCGGTCAGCGCGATCTCCGCTGCCGAGCGCTTGGGCTCGTGTTTGTCGTCCATCTTCACGCCGGTGGGGATGCCGCGGCCGTTGTCGATGACGCTGATCGAGTTGTCGCTGTGGATGGTGACGACGATGTCGTCGCAGTAGCCGGCAAGCGCTTCGTCGATCGAGTTGTCGACGACCTCGAAGACGAGATGATGCAAGCCGGTGCCGTCGGAGGTGTCTCCGATGTACATGCCGGGACGCTTGCGCACGGCCTCCAGGCCTTCGAGGATCTGGATGTCACCCTCGCCGTAGGCATTCAGGTCGGGGCCCGGTTCGGGGGTGGGAGTGGGATCGTCGGGGGTCTCGGTGCTCATACAGGGTCCAACAAGAAACGTCGAAGCGGGCCGCAGCCCGCTTGCTTGGCGAGGGTCGGCGGCTTCAGATGCGCATCGGCATCACCACATAGCGAAAGCCAGCGCGGTCGGGCACGGTGAGCAGCGCGCTCGCATTGCCGTCCTGCAGCTCGATCTTCACCATTTCCTGCGCCATGTTGCCTAAGGCATCGATCAGGTAGGTGACGTTGAAGCCGATTTCGATCGGGTCGCCGTTGTAGTCAATCTCGAGCTCTTCGCGTGCTTCTTCCTGCTCGGCGTTGCTGGAGCTGATGCGCATCACGCCCGGCTCGACATTGACGCGCACACCCTTGAACTTCTCGCTGGTCAGGATGGCCGCGCGCTGCAGGCTGGCCAGCAGCGGCTCGCGGCCCACGGCGAGGATGTTCTTGTGGTTCTTCGGGATGACACGGTTGTAGTCCGGGAACTTGCCCTCGACGAGCTTGGTGACGAACTCCATGCCCGAGAAAGCGAAGCGCGCCTGGTTGCCGGCAAAGCGCATTTCAATGGCCGTGTCTTCGTCCTTCAGCAGGCGCTGCAACTCGAGCACGGTCTTGCGCGGCAGGATCACTTCCTGGCGCGTCGCCACGTCGGCGGCCAACGTGTCCTGGGCCAGCGCCAGGCGGTGCCCGTCGGTGGCCACGAGCGTCAGCGTCTTTCCTTCGGCGATGAACAGGATGCCGTTCAGGTAGTAGCGGATGTCGTGCACCGCCATCGCGAAATGCACCTGGTTTACGAGGTCACGCAGCACCTTCTGCGGTACCGAAAACACCGGCCCGAAATCGACCGCTTCGTTGACCAGCGGAAAGTCTTCGCTGGGCAGCGTCTGCAGCGTGAAGCGGCTCTTGCCTCCCTGCAACGTGAGCTTGTTCTGCGCCGCCGACAAGCTCACCACTTGGTCGCTGGGCAGTGCACGCAGGATGTCGACCAGCTTGCGCGCGCCCACCGTGGTCGTGAACGGCCCCGGGTCGCCACCGAGTTCGGCCTGGGTACGCACCTGGATCTCCAGGTCGCTGGTCGTGAACTCGATTGCCGCGCCGTTCTTGCGCATCAGCACGTTGGCCAGGATCGGCAGCGTGTGGCGCCGCTCGACGATCCCGGCCACCGATTGCAGCGCCGCGAGCACCTGTTCCTGGGCGGCCTTGAGAACGATCATGTCTTCCTCTTCTTCACTGTGTATTCCAGTTATTCAAACTGGTAGTCGTAGTAGAGCGCCAGGGTTCCTGGGGACAACGCCATTTTCGCCTGTTCCGACAGGGGTTTAGCAGGCGGCGAACCCTGTGCGCGGCAAGCCTGGAAAGCGACTTGCGAATCTGCACAAGTCGGCGGCTGGCGCCTCAGCGGTGGACAACGATGCGGTTGTGCGCGAGTTGTCCCCGGCTTGTCCCGAGCCTGCCCGCTCAGCCTTTCACGGTCTGTTCCAGCACATGCAACTGCTGGTTCAACTCGCTGTTGTGGGTGCGTTCGCCGCCGATCTTGCGCACCGCGTGCAACACGGTGGTGTGGTCGCGCCCGCCGAACAACTCGCCGATTTCAGGCAGGCTCTTCTTGGTCATCTCTTTGGCCAGGTACATTGCGATCTGGCGTGGGCGCGCGATCGAGGCGGGGCGCTTCTTGCTGTACATGTCGGCGACCTTGATCTTGTAGAAGTCGGCCACGGTCTTCTGGATGTTCTCCACGCCGATCTGCCGGTTCTGGATCGACAGCAGGTCGCGCAGCGCTTCGCGCGCGAGCACGATATTGATGTCCTTCTGGCTGAAGCGCGAGTAGGCCAGCACCTTGCGCAGTGCGCCTTCGAGTTCACGCACGTTGGCGCGCACGTTTTTGGCCACGAAGAAGGCCACTTCCTCGGGCATCTCGGTGCCTTCGGCACGTGCCTTGGCGATCAGGATCGCCACGCGCATCTCGAGTTCGGGCGGCTCGATGGCCACCGCCAGCCCAGCGTCGAAGCGGCTGGTGAGGCGCTCGTCGATGTCCACCAGCCCCTTCGGGTAGGTGTCGCTGGTCATGATGATGTGGGCGCGTTTGGCGAGCAACGCTTCGAAGGTGTTGAAGAACTCCTCCTGCGTACGGTCCTTGCCGGCGAAGAACTGCACGTCGTCGATCAGCAGCAGGTCCAGCGAGTGGTACTTGGCCTTCAATTCGTCGAAGGTCTTGCGCTGGTAGTTCTTCACAACATCGCTGATGAACTGCTCAGCATGCAGGTACAGCACGCGCGCTTCGGGACGGTCTTTCAACAACGCGTTGCCTACCGCATGCACCAGGTGGGTCTTGCCCAGTCCGACGCCGCCGTAGATGAAGAGCGGGTTGTACATGGCACCCGGCGCGCCGGCCACATGCAGCGCGGCAGTGCGTGCCATCTGGTTGGCGCGGCCGGCCACCAGATTGTCGAAGGTCAAAGCGGCGTTCAGCTTTTGCCGGTTCGCGCTCGGGGCGCCTGCCAATGCATCAGCGGCACGCACGGCGTTCACGGCACCCGAGGGCATGCCGTTGTGCGCTGGTCGGGCGGCGGCGGCGATGGCGTCGAGCACGTGCGCGGCATTGGCGCTCACCGTACCGGCGGGGCGCACCGGCAGCTCGCGCGGCGCGAGCGTGAGCTCCAGCCGCACCGGCTTGCCCGCCAGGTCGGACAAAACCGCTTCGATGCGGCCGGCGTATTGCGCGCGGATCCAATCCAGCTTGAAGCGGTTCGGCACCTGAAGCGACATCACGGCGGCGTCGGGCGTGTCCAGGCTCACGCTGCCGGCGGGCAGCGGGCGGATCCAGGTGTTGAATTGCTGTTCGGGCAACTCGGCCGCGAGACGCTCGCAGCCGGCCTGCCAGAGGTCGGGTGTCATATGTGGAGATCTTCTTTTCTTGACCCGCCTGAAGGCTCGGCTCGGCGTGGCGGGGAGGTGGTTATCCACATATTCGGGCCTGGCGTCAATCCCCGCCGGAATGCGCGCTTTCACGTGCAAGTGTTTGACCGCAATAGGCTTTTTTGCTGTAATCGTAGGTTTCCCGAAGTTCAGCATTTTCGAGCGAGCGAGCACCATGAAGCGCACCTACCAACCATCCAAGATCCGCCGTGCCCGCACGCATGGTTTTCTCGTGCGCATGAAGACGCGCGGCGGCCGTGCCGTCATCAATGCGCGCCGCGCCAAGGGCCGCAAGCTGCTGTCGCAGGTCTGAACGCCAGTCCCGGGCGGGCCCCATGCTCGGGCGCCTTGTGCACAAGGCCGACTTCGAGCGCCTGTTGGGAAGTCCTGCCGTATCGCGGAGCGCTCACTTCGCGGTTCATCACCTGCCGCAGCGGCCGGACGTGAACGCGACGCGGGGTTCCGAGGCGGGGAAGCCAAAGTTATCAACAGGTGATGAACCGATGCTCGACAGCGCTGTGGATAACTTGGACGGCTCGCAGTGGCTGGGCACCGTGCTGCCCAAACGCCATGCCAAGCGCGCGGTGACGCGCAATCTGTTGCGCCGGCTGATCCGTTCAGCGGTCCAGGCACGGGCAGCGGGCCTGCCCGCGGGCCTATGGCTGGTGCGCCTGCGCGAGCCCTTCCCGGTGGTCCGATTCGCCTCGGCCAGTTCGGCGGCGCTGCGTTCTGCGGCACATGATGAACTGCAGGGGCTGATGCGGCGGCTGAGCCTGTCGTGAAGCAACTGCTGATCCTGCTCGTCAAGGGCTACCGGCTGTTTTTCAAGGCCTGGGTCGGCGACGTGTGCCGCTATGAGCCGACCTGCTCGAGCTACGCGCTGCACGCGCTGGAACAGCATGGCGCGTTGCGCGGTGCCATGCTGGCTGGCGGGCGGCTGCTGCGCTGCCATCCCTGGTGCGACGGCGGCATCGATCCGGTGCCCGAGCGTTGCCCCGAGCTCTTCACCCGTTTCGTGCGGGCCACCACGGCCGACGACCCGAGCCATCCTTCCTAGAGAACACCGACATGACCGACATTCGCCGCACCCTGCTGTGGGTGGTCTTTACGATGTCGCTCGTCCTGCTGTGGGACGCGTGGAACAAACACAGCGGGCAGCCGTCGATTTTCGGGCCCACCACCCGCCCGCCAGCCACGGCGCCGGCGCCGGGGGCGACACCCGCCGCGGGCGTGCCACAGGCCGCGGCGTTGCCGGTGCCGGGTGTGGCAGCGGTGCCGGCAGCTGCCGCAGTCTCCGCGGTACCGGCGAGCGAGCGGGTGACGCTGCGTACCGACGTGCTGGAGGCCAGCTTCGACAGCACCGGCGGCAGCCTGGTGAAGCTGGAGCTGCTCGGCTACCGCGACCAGGCCGATCGAAGCCGCAATGTCGTGCTGTTCGATCAGAGCGACAAGCGTGTCTACCTGGCGCAGACCGGCTTCGTGACGACCCAGCCCGACATCAGGCTGCCGACGCACCACACGCCGATGCGCGCGCTGCCCGGGGACCGCCAGTTGGCCTCGGGCGCCGAGCAGATCGAGCTGCGTTTCGAGTCGGTGCCGGTGGAAGGCCGCCGTGTCGCCAAGACCTATACCTTCAAGCGCGGCCAGTACACGGTGGGCGTGAGGCACGAGTTCATCAACGACGGCAGCACTCCGGTCTCGCCGCAGCTGTACTTGCAGCTGGCGCGCGACGGCAACCCGCCCGAGGGCGAATCGTCGTTCTACTTCACCTTCACCGGCCCGGCGCTTTTCACCGATGCCGACAAGTTCAACAAGATCGACTTCAAGGATATAGAAAAGGGCAAGGCCGAACACGCCAAACGAGCCGACAACGGCTGGGTGGGTATGGTGCAGCATTACTTCGCGTCGGCGTGGCTGCTGCCGGGCAACGCCTCGCGCGAGTTCCGCACCGCCAAGGTCGACAACAACCTGTACTCGATCGCCATCGTGACGCCGCTGGGCGACGTGGCGCCGGGCAGCAGCAAGGTGCTCGACGCGACGCTCTTCGCTGGCCCGCAGGAAGAGAACAAGCTCGCCACGCTGGCCCCGGGCCTGGAGCTGGTGAAGGACTACGGCTGGTTCACGGTGCTCGCCAAGCCGCTGTTCTGGCTGCTCGACAAGCTCAACGGCGTGTTCGGCAATTGGGGCTGGGCGATCGTTGCGCTGGTGGTGCTGCTGAAGATCGCCTTCTACTGGCTCAATGCCAGCGCCTACAAGTCGATGGGGCGCATGAAGGCTGTCAACCCGAAGGTCATGGAGCTGCGCGAGCGCTACAAGGACAACCCGCAGCAGATGCAGCAGGAGATGATGCGCATCTACCGCGAGGAAAAGGTCAATCCGCTGGGCAGCTGCCTGCCGATCCTGGCGCAGATGCCGTTCTTCATCGCGCTGTACTGGGTACTGCTTTCGAGCGTGGAGATGCGCAATGCGCCGTGGATCGGCTGGATTGCCGATCTGAGCGCCAAGGACCCCTGGTACGTCCTGCCGTTGCTGATGACCGCATCGTCGCTGTTTCAGGTCTGGCTGAACCCGACGCCGGCCGACCCGATGCAGGCCAAACTGATGTGGATCATGCCGATGGTCTTCAGCGTGATGTTCTTCTTCTTCCCGGCTGGCCTGGTGCTGTACTGGATCACCAACAACGTGCTGTCGATCGCGCAGCAGTGGGTCATCAACCGCCGGCTTGGCGTGAACTGAACCCGCGCTGAACGCGCCCCGCCAACGCCCCGCCGGCTCGCGCCGCGGGGCGTTGTGTCATCGGGCC
The DNA here is from genome assembly GCA_031400795.1 of Rubrivivax sp. Lineage (GTDB taxonomy): Bacteria > Pseudomonadota > Gammaproteobacteria > Burkholderiales > Burkholderiaceae_C > Rubrivivax. Next base: position 8,487 of record JANNQO010000210.1, read on the forward strand.
CAGCACAATCGGTCCATGCTGCCGCGCCATCACGACCCGATCGTTGCCATTGCCACCGCCGCCGGCCGCGGCGCAGTCGGCATCTTGCGCGTTTCGGGGCGTTGCTTGATGCCGCTTGCGCAGGCGCTGACCGGCCGCGCGCTGCAACCTCGCCATGCGCACCACGGCCCCTTCATCGACGCGCACGGCGAGGCCATCGACCGCGGCCTGGCGCTGTTCTTTCCCGGCCCGCACAGCTACACCGGCGAGGACGTGCTCGAACTGCAGGCGCATGGCGGACCGATCGTGCTGCAGCTGCTGCTGGTGCGCTGCCTGCAGGCAGCGCAGCAAGACGATTGCCTGCCTCGCCTGCGCGTGGCAGAGCCGGGCGAGTTCACCGAGCGTGCCTTCCTCAACGGCAAGCTCGACCTGGCTCAGGCCGAGGCGGTGGCCGACCTGATCGACGCCAGCACCGAGGCGGCTGCGCGTTCGGCCGGGCGCGCGTTAGCCGGTGCATTCTCACGCGAGGTGGGCGCACTGCGCGACGCGCTGATCGACCTGCGCATGCTGGTCGAAGCCACGCTCGACTTCCCCGAGGAAGAGATCGACTTCCTTGAAAAAGCCGATGCGCGCGGCCGGCTGGGCCGCGTGCTCGAGGCGCTCGACGCGGTGCGCGCCCGCGCGCGCCAAGGTGCGTTGCTGCGCGAGGGTCTTACCGTGGTGTTGGCCGGCCAGCCCAATGCCGGCAAGAGCAGCCTGCTTAACGCGCTGGCCGGCGCCGAGCTGGCGATCGTCACGCCGATCCCCGGCACCACGCGCGACAAGGTGCGCGAGACGATCCAGATCGAAGGCGTGCCGCTGCACGTGGTCGACACTGCCGGTCTGCGCGAGCACACACACGACGAGGTCGAGCGCATCGGTATCGCCCGCAGCTGGGATGCGATCGGCAGTGCCGACGCGGTGCTGTTCCTGCACGACCTGACGCGCTCAAGCGAGCCGGCTTACGCGGCGGCCGACGCCGAGATCGCGCGCCGGCTTGGCGCTCTGGCCGGCGTGCCTGTGTTGCATGTGCAGACCAAGCTCGACCTGGCGCCGGTCGCGGCGGGGCCGGACCTTCAGGACGAGTCGCACCTCGCGCTGTCGGCGCACAGCGGCGCCGGGCTCGACGCGCTGCGTTCGCGGTTGCTTGAACTGGCCGGCTGGCAGCCGGGCGGCGAGGGCGTGTTCATTGCCCGCGCGCGACATCTGCACGCGCTCGACGCGGCGCGCTCGCACCTGTTGCAGGCGCAGGGTCTGGCGGGGCAACGCGACGGCGCGCTCGACCTGCTGGCCGAAGAGTTGCGCCTCGCGCACGACTCGCTCGGCGCCATCACCGGGGCGTTCACGGCCGACGATTTGCTGGGCGAGATCTTCGGCCGCTTCTGCATCGGCAAGTGAGCCGTGACGCAGTTCACGCGCATCGGTCGACCCACCCCCGATCACCATGATGCGGGTGCGTCGGGCCGGCGCGGATAATCGGGATTGCCATCCGACCCACGACAAGACAAGCGCAAGCTCAGGCCATGACCCACGACGAACTGGTACTCGCGATTCAGTCGCTCAACGCCGAGGATGCCTATCGTCCGCGTTTCGATCTGTCGCAGTGGCGTGTGTTTGCCCAGTACCTGACCCGCCATGAGGTGCGTTCTGGTGACCTGTTGCTCAAGCAGGGCGAGCCCGATCGCACGGTCTACTTTCTGGGTCAGGGCTCGTTGCAGGTCTACGCTGTCGGCGGTGCGCCGGGCAGCAGCAAGATCGCAATCCTGCGGCCGGGGTCGATCTGTGGTGAGCCGGGGCTGTTTGCCGACGGCGCCCGCACCGCCAGTGTCGAGGCCATGACGCCTTGCATTGCCTGGGCATTGCGCCTGCCGCGCTTTGAAGAACTCGGTGCCCGCGTGCCCGCCGTCGCGCTGGAGGCGCTGCGAGCCGCCGGCGCGGTGATGGCCACTCGGATGCGCGCGAACCTGTCGCGTCAGCTGCCGATCACCTGAGCGGCCGACCGCGCCGCCGGCCGAAGCCGCCTGCGGGCGGCTTTTTCATTGCTGGTCGCTGCCGCGAAGACGGTGCGAATCGTGCGTCGAATCAGGACGACGTTGCCGACTGCTGCCTTCAGAACTCGGCTGGCAGCGCCGCGACGATCGTCACGCCGCCAGCGCCGTCGGCGCGCAACACCAAGCCGGCGCCCGATGCCAGGCTCTGCCCGGCCAGCGCGCCCAGCGTGAACTGGTGACTGATCCAGACTTCGAAGCGGCCTGTGCCCGGTGGTCGCACCTGCGCCACGGCAGCCCGCAACTCACGCACCTGTTGCGCCTCGTCGGCGTCGCCGGCCCGCGTCGAGCGCAGCGGCGGCCAGGCCTGCACACCGTCGCCAAAGGCCAGCCGGGCGGTGTCGAGGCAGCGGCACCACGGACTCGACCGCACCGCCGTCGGCTGCAGCCCGAGTTGGCGGAACTGCTCGCCCAGGCGCCGCGCCTGGTCGCGGCCAGCAGCGTCGAGGTTGCGTTGCGTGCTGCAGTCGTCGAGTCTGAAACCGGGCGGATCAAACGTGCCCGGCGCGCTGGCATGCCTAAAGGCCGCCACCACACCGCCGCCGCGCAGCGCGTCGATCGCGGCCTCCGGCCATGGTGCTGCTGTCGCGTGCAGCGTCGGTGTGACGGTGAGCGCCGCGGCGCCCTGCAACAGTTCACGGCGAGAGACAAACTTCATTTACGAATCCAGCAGTTGTTTTTCGGCCAGCGCCAAGGCTTCGGGCCGACCAGACAATACGACGGTATCGCCGCCGGCGAGTTCCAGTGCGTCGCTCGGCGGCAGCACGGCGCCGTGCGAGCGTCGCACCGAGACGATGCCGACCTCGATCGAGACCAGCTGCAACTCGCCGAGGCGTTGGCCGGCCAGCGTGCTCTTGTCGGGCAGCGTGACCGACTGCAGCCGCGCCTGCTGCAGCTCTTCGATCGTGTCGTCGTCGGCGCCGTGGAACCAGCCGCGCAGCAGGCCGTAGCGCGCGTCGCGCTGCTCCTGCACCACGCGAATCACGCGCCGCATCGGCACGCCGACCAGCGCCAGCACATGCGTGGCCATCATCAGTGAGCCCTCGATCGCCTCGGGCACGACCTCGGTGGCGCCGGCCGCGCGCAGGCGTTCAAGATCGCTGTCGTCGATCGTGCGCACGATGACCGGCACCTGCGGCGCGTGCGCGCGTGCCACGCTCAGGATGCGTAGCGCCGAGGCTGTGTCGGGGTAGCTGACGACCACCGCGGTGGCGCGCGCCAGGCCGGCGGCCATCAGGCTCTTGAGCCGCGCGGCGTCGCCAAACACAACGCTTTGGCCGGCTGCGGCGGCTTGTCGCACGCGGTCGGGGTCGAGGTCGAGCGCCATGTACGGGATGTGCTCGCTGTCCAGCAGTCGCGCCAGGTTCTGCCCGCTGCGGCCGTAGCCGCAGATGATCACGTGGGCCTCGGTGCGGATCGACTTCTTGGCGATGCTGGTCAGCTGCACTGATTGCAACAGCCAGTCGCTGGCGGCCAGCCGCATCACGATGCGGTTGCTGTACATCACGACCAGCGGCGTGGCCAGCATCGAGAGCACCATCGCTGCCAGCACCGGGCTTTGCAGGTTGACCGGCAGCAACCCGTTCTGCCCGGCCAGCGCCAGCAGCACAAAGCCGAACTCACCGGCCTGCGCGAGGTACAGGCCGGTGCGCAGCGCCGTCCCCGGCGCAGCGCCAAAGGCGCGGGCCAGCGCGGTGACCAGACCCAGCTTGAAAAGCACCGGCAGCACCAGCAGCACCAGCACCAGCAGCCACTGGTCGGC
>JANNQO010000211.1:0-4480 GCA_031400795.1 Rubrivivax sp.
ATCGCAAATGTTCCTTCATCGTCTTTCCCTCGATCATAGCACGTTGACATGTTTGGCTGGCGGGTCAGTAACGACATCGGCGTCACTGCGCGCGTCGAAACGCTCCCATGTGGCGCAAGCCGACAGAGACCTCATCAGCGCGTTGGCCGACGTGGCCTTGATGGCGGTGGCGCCGGTGCCGGGGTCGGTCAACACGTTGACGATCAGGCCGCCGCGCTGGTAGTGCCGGCCGCCGGCCGCCAGCTCACGCTCGGCCGCGTCAACCACGCGGTGCAGCTCGCCGGCCTGCACCCGAATGGTCGGCTTGTGCTTGGCCTCGGTGAAGCTCAGGCCCAGATGCTCCAACAGCGAGCCGACACGCTTTTCGCCGCCGTGGGAGTGCTGACACTTGAAGCCGCCCACCGGGTAAAGGTCGCTCGGCTCAAAGTACGCTGTGCCGTGGTCCAGGTGGTCGGTGTGCTCATGCACCCATGGGCAGGTGATGTCGTGAACGCCGTTGCCCAAGGGGCTCTTGTATCGGCCGCGCTGGCGAAGCGCGGTGATGACAGCGTTCTCGGCGGCACGGGGTCGGTAAACGTCACCTTCGGCGTGGTGGTCGCTGGCGGCGCGCTTGTTGTTGGTGGTCTTGGTCTTGCGGCGCGCGCCGGCCGGCGCCACTGGCTCCAATTCCAGCCGCTCGATCATTGCGTCAATGCTGTAGCGCCGGGTCGGGTGCCACTCGATCAGCCTGCACAAATGTGGCGGGTCATATTTGCCATTGATCGCGCACGGCATGCGGCCAACGCGCGCCGATGGTCCTTTGGCGCCGGGGTCGCACAAGCCGGCCTGGACCAGCGACTCCTGAAGCGCTTCGACGCGCGCCAGGTCATTGCAGGGCTCGTCGAACAGATAGCCGGCGTGGTGGTTGCCGGGGCTGGTCTCGATCAGGTAGGACGGCGGGCAGGCATCCAGGCGTTCACGCGGCGCGGCCTTGGTGCCCACATCGTCAAGGTAGACGCCGAACGAGCGGGCGAACTGATCCTTCTTGCGCCGATAGCTGCCGTCGCGCGGGCGGTAGGTCGATAGCGTGAAGAACCAGTTCATCACCGCGTTGGCGGTGGCGGTTTCTGGTGTCCACGCGGTGCCGGCCGGCCACTTGGTGCTGCCGTTGATGGCGCCGGTGATGCCGAGCACCATGGGGCGCTCTTCGGCACCAAGCCCAGCGAATATGGCAGCCAAGAACTCCGCGTTGGTGATGTCGGCCAGGTCGTCGGGAGTGGTTAAGGGGCTTTGGGGGGTTTCATTCGGCCCAGATGATGAAACTGTCTGCGCGCTCAAAGTGCACCTCCCACCAGGCGCACGAAAACGGCCACCGCGCGCAGGTCGGCCAGCGGCCTGCAACAGTTCCACCTCGTCGCCAAATAGCTGCCGTCGGCAAGCTCGTGCAGGCAGTAGGCTTGTCGCGCCAGCTCGGCCCGCAGCGTGGCGAACCTCTTGCCGTCGTCGGCGGGTTGCTCGAAAATCGGGCACTGCGTTTCTGTCTGCACCGGGCCTCCGACGTTTGCCGCGTCGGGGGCCTTTTCACTGGTGGGCGTCACCACAGCATGCGCAGCAGCGGTGCCCAGCGGTGCCAGGTCAACAACATCGTGGTGGGCCAGCTCAGGCGCGGCCAGGCCCGGCACAGTGCCGTGGTCTTGGGCATCCATGCCGGCCTCACCGCGCGGCCTGGGCGTCAAGCCACTGGCGCACGTCTTCCACGCGCCAGGCGGTCACACGCTCGGACAGCTTCACCGGCTTGGGGAACGTCCCGGCCTTCACCCGGCGCCACAGCGTCGCCGACGAAAACGGCACCGGGGCGGGGATCAGTTGGGACTGGCGAACGTAGCCCGTTGCGGGCAGTTCGCCGAAGGGGCGGGGGTCTTGTGCCATGTCGTCATACCTCGTGAAACGGGGTGAAGGAACGACATGGAATCTAGGTATCAGCCCGCTGCGGGTCGAAGATGTTCAGCAGGAAGTTCAGCCTCGAATCTGCGGGGCCTCCGGACGATTTCGGGTTGGGTTCTGGCGCGAATCTTCCAGCGGGTCAGCTTGCGATGGTGGCGAGTGCTTTCCTCACGTCGTCATAGGACACCACAAGGTCGGGCTCGTTCAACACCACGGTGGCGGTGGTCGCCATCGCATTCATGGTGTCGGTCGTCAGTTCCATGCGGTGTACGTCGCGCAGCAACGCGCCGAAGGCCCGCAGGTATTCGTACTTCGGATTGCGCTTTTGAGATGCCAGCGCCGCCGCGATATGGCCCGACTCGGCCGCTGTGTAGTTCAGGGCTTCCCGCTGCATCGTGGCAATCATTCGGGACATGCTTGGCGCAGTCCCCCATGCGTACCTGAGTGCATTCCGCGCGGCTTCAGCGGGGTCTATCGGTTTGGCCTCGCCTGGGGTGACAAATCGAATCTCAATCTCGGTCGGTTCGGTCCGTTCGGTTGGCACTGGATCGGGAGCGGTCACCGCGCCCGAATCGTGCGGTGGCTCGCCCAAGACGACACGCCGCATGCCCGGCCACATGTAGAAGTTCCGGTCGCTGTAGTCGTGCTCGGTCTTCTCCAACAGCGACTGGATGCTGAAGAACTCCGAAGGCAGGAAAGGGCCGACGAAGCCCTCGGCTTTGCGCAGCAAGTCGGCTAGTGCGCCGGCCGCCTTTGACACCTCGCGCGCCAGCTCGTCGGCCGCCTTCACTTGGTCGCGGTGTTTGGCGTAGTCCATACGTGCCGCCCATGCCGCATAGATGAACCCTGACAGGTCGGCGTCGGTGACGTTCGGCAAGCGCACCAGCAGCGCATAGGCAGTCTGCATGCGCGCGTCGTGAACCAGGCGCTGACAGCAGGCGACCTCGGCGGCCAGGTGGTCGCGGTGCGCAGTTGCTTCGGCGTGCTCAATGCGTAGCGTGTTGGACACGGCTTCGTCGTGCCTGTAGTCCTGCTGCATCTGCTGAACTCGCTTCAGTTCAGCCTCGGCACTCGCCAGGGCCGAAATCCAGCCCGAGGGCTCGATTCGGTCGCCTTCAAGCCGCGCGGCCATGCTCACCCGCACCGCATTCGGCACGTAGCTCGGGAAGTCCATTCAGCGCCCCTTCGTGCGCCCCTTCGTTGGGTGCCACGCCAGCCGGTGAAGGTGAACCGGTTTTCGCCCTCGGGGATCAGCCTCGGGCTAGGCGTGGCGAACGGGTCAGGTCGCTGGCGTCATGCAGCGGCCCGAATCGGGATCACGTTGTTCTGGTGCCAGGCTTCGCCTGTCTCGCAGGCCAGCACGAACGACGCCCACGTTTCCAGCGCGGCCCGGCGTTCGGTCATGTAGTCGTGTTGGTCATACACGCCCACCAGGCCACCCAGCGAGTGGTTCAGGCAGCGTTCGGCCACGATCACGTTGACGCCCAGCGCGGCCAAGTGACTGCGCGCCGTGGATCGCAGGTCGTGCGGGGTGAAGCGCCGCACCTTGTCGCCCAGCGCGTCGCACAGCTTGTGCAGCATGGCGTTCAGCGTGCGTTGCTCGAACGGCACTTCGGCGCCGCCGTGGTTGCGGGTGCGCCGCGTCTGGCGCGCGGGCAGCACGAACCGCGAACCGCAGGCCAGCGGTTGCAGGGCCGTGAAGCACGCCAGCGCGGCCAGTGTCAACGGCACGGTGAACCCCTTGCCGGTCTTGGAATTGGCGTCGGGCACGAACCATTCGGCGCGGTCGAAATCCACATGCGCCCATTCGGCCTTCGCCAGTTCGCCGATGCGCGTGCAGGTCAGCAGCAGCAGCTTCACGGCCATCGCGTTGTCGGCGCCGATGATGGGTAGCGCGGGGAGCACCGCGCGCAGTTCGGCTTCGGTCAGCTTCAGCCGCTGCCGGCGTGGCTCGGTCTTGCCGCATATCGCCGCCACTGACACCCCAGCGCAGGGATTCACGATCACCGCATGCCGAGCCAGCCCATGCTTGAAGATTTCCGACAGCGCCGTGAAGACCAGTTCGGCGACGTTGGCGGTCTTGGTGCGGCCCACGGATTCGATCAGCGACACCACGTCGGCGGTGGTCACGTCGCGCGCCGGCCGGCTGCCCAGTTTGGGGCAGATGACGCCCTCGATATGCTGCCGCCGCTGCTTCACCGTGTTGGCGGCAAGCGTCGGGAACACCTTCGCCATGTAGTCGGCGGCCAGTTGCCTGAAGCTCTTGGCGGCCGCTGATTCGGTCTTCTCCCGCTGCCGCTCGCGCGCCACGTCAACCCCGGCTTGAACTTCGGCGCGGGCATCGCCGGCCCGCTGCCGGGCCAGCTTCAGCGAAACATCGGGGTATTGGCCCAGCGTCAGTTCGCGGCCCTTGCCGCCGTGGCGGTAGCGCAGCACCCATGCCGCTGTGCCCGCTGCCGACAGGGTGAACGTCAGCCCGTCGCCGTCCGCCTTGGCTACAGGTGCCCCGGCCTTGATCCAGCGCCGAATCTGTTGGTCTGACAGCTTGTTGACTTGC
>JANNQO010000212.1:0-12417 GCA_031400795.1 Rubrivivax sp.
AGCCAGATCGCGGTCGGCGTGCTGCTCGTCGGCCTGGCGCTCGTTCCGGTAGCCGCTGCGCTGCTGAATCAGCCGTTCTACGTCACGCTGTTCACCCGCATCCTGATCTTCGCGCTGGCCGCGGTGTCCTTGAATCTCGTGCTCGGCTTCGGCGGGCTGGTGAGCTTCGGCCACGCCATGTACCTGGGCGTCGGCGCCTACGCGGTGGGCATGCTCACGCACCACGGCATCGGCAACGGCTTCGTGCATCTGGCCGCAGCGCTCGCAGCGGGCACGGTGCTGGCACTCGCCGTGGGCGCGATCTGCCTGCGCACCAGCGGCATGGCCTTCATCATGATCACGCTGGCGTTTGCGCAGATGCTGTTCTTCCTGGTCGTGAGCCTGAAGGACTATGGCGGTGACGACGGCCTGCCGGTGCGCACGCGCAGCGACTTCGGGCTCTTCGGCCTCTCGAACAACAGCGTGCTGTACTACGCCTGCTTCGCCGCGCTGCTGGCAGCGCTGGGGCTCTTCCACCGCCTGCTGCATGCCCGCTTCGGCATGGTGCTGCGCGGCTGCAAGAGCAACGAGCGGCGCATGGCCGCACTCGGCTTCCCGACGTTGCGCTACAAGCTCACCGCCTACGTGATCTCGGCGCTGGGCTGCGTGGTGGCCGGCGTGTTGATGGCCAATCTCACACGCTTCGTCGCACCGTCGTACATGGCCTGGACAGTCTCGGGCGAGCTGATCGTGATGATCGTGCTCGGCGGCCTTGCCACGCTGGTCGGCCCGGTGTTCGGCGCCACCGCGCTGCTGCTGCTGGAAGAGCTGCTGCCGGCCATCAAGCTCGGCGTGCCGTGGCTCGACAAGCTGATCAACCAGCACTGGCTGGCCTTGATCGGCCTCTTCATCGTCGCCGTGGTGCTGGTGTTGAAGCAGGGGCTGTACGGGCGACTCGTTGCGCGCGAGGCAGGAACATGACCGCGGCGCTGGAGGTCGTCGGCCTGGTCAAGCGCTTCGGCGGCTTGACGGCGACCGACCATCTCTCGTTTCAGCTCGAAGCCGGCGAGATCCACGCCATCATCGGCCCCAACGGCGCGGGCAAGACCACGCTCATCCACCAGCTCGGCGGCGAGTTGCGCCCGGACGAAGGCCGCATCGTCTTCGACGGCCGCGACATCACTGCCGAGCCGCCGCACCGGCGCTCGCTCGCGGGCCTCGGCCGCTCGTACCAGATCACCTCGGTGTTCCCCGAGTTCACGGTGCTGCAGAACGTCGCGCTGGCGGTTCAGGCCCATGCCGGGCACAGCTTCCATTTCTGGCAGCGCGCGGCCAGCGACGCAACGCTGCTGCAGCCGGCGCGCGCGGCGATCGAGCTGACGGGATTGGCGGGCCTCGAAGCACGCAGCGTGGGATCGCTGTCGCATGGCCAGCGCCGCCAGCTCGAGATCGCCATGACGCTGGCCACCGGACCGAAGCTGTTGTTGCTCGACGAGCCGATGGCCGGCATGAGCCACGCCGAGAGCGAGGCCGTGGTGGCGCTCTTGCAGCAGCTGAAAGGCCGCTACACGATCCTGCTCGTCGAGCACGACATGGACGCGGTGTTTGCGCTCGCCGACCGCATCACCGTGCTCGTCTATGGCCGCGCCATCGCCAGCGGCACGCCCGACCAGATCCGCGCCAGCCCCGAGGTGCGCGAGGCCTATCTCGGCGACCAGGAGATGGTGGCGTGAGCGCCGCACGGCCGCTGCGAAGGCGCTCGCTCCCCCTCGGGGGGACGGCGCGAAGCGCCTTGGGGGCCAGATGAGCGCCGCACGGCCGCTCCGAAGGCGCTCGCTCCCCCCTGGGGGGACGGCGCGAAGCGCCTTGGGGGCCAGATGAGCGCGCTGCTTGACGTTCAAGGCATCGAGACCGCCTACGGTTCGAGCCAGGTGCTGTTCGGCCTCTCGCTGCAAGTCAACGCCGGCGAGGTGGTGACGCTGATCTGCTGCAACGGCATGGGCAAGACGACCACCGTGAAGACCATCATGGGGCTGCTCACGCCGCGTGCGGGCAGCGTGACGATGGGCGGACAGGCGCTGCACGGTCAGCCGCCCTACCGCGCCGCGCGCGAAGGCCTGGGCCTGGTGCCCGAAGGCCGGCAGGTGTTCCCGAACCTCTCGGTGCGCGAGAACCTGGTGGCCACCGCGGGCAACCGGCATCGGCAAAGCAGCGCGTGGACGCTGGACGCCGTCTACACGATGTTTCCGCGTTTGAAGGAACGCGAGAAGAACCTCGGCGCGCACCTGTCGGGCGGCGAGCAGCAGATGTTGGCCATCGGCCGCGCGCTGATGACGAATCCGAAGCTGTTGATCCTCGACGAAGCCACCGAAGGCCTGGCGCCGCTGGTGCGCGCCGAGATCTGGCGCTGCCTGGCCACGCTGCGCAGCCAGGGCCTGGCGATGATCGTCATCGACAAGAACATCGCGCCGCTGCTCAACCTGGCAGATCGTCACGTGATCGTCGAGAAGGGGCGCGTGGTGTGGCAAGGCGACTCGGCTGCACTGCGCGCTGCGCCCGAGGTGTTGCACCAGTACGTGGGGGTGTAGGGGCCAGGTCGTGGCATGCTCACGCTACCCGTTGACTTGCGAGCCCACCGTGATCCTCGAAATCGCCGACATCCGCATCCCGCCCGGCCAGCAGGCCGCTTTCGACGAAGCCATTCAGCGTGGCCTCACCACCGTCATCGTGCAAGCCAAGGGCATGAAGGGCTGGAAGGTCAACAAAGGCATCGAAAGCCCCGAGCGCTACATCCTGCAGATCTTCTGGGAGACGCTGGAAGACCACACGATCGGCTTTCGCCAGGGGCCCCTGCTCGCGCAGTGGCGCGCCATCGTCGGGCCGTTTTTCGCGGTGCCGCCGGTGGTTGAACATTTCACCTTGGTGGGCAAGCCGGAATGACCCGACAAGCCGCGGTCGAAGCGGCGCGCGAGCATCTGGCCAGCGGCGCTTTCGTGCGCGACCTGGCGCGCCGCATCGCGATCCGCACCGAGAGCCAGAACCCCGAGTCGCCGCCGGCACTGCACGCCTACCTCGCCGATCAGATCGCCCCCTCGCTCGCGGCACTCGGCTTCACGGCGAGCATCCACGCCAACCCGCTGCCCGATCACCGGCCCACGGCCGGCCCGTTCCTGATCGCGACGCGCCACGAAGCGGATCACCTGCCCACCGTGCTGATGTACGGCCACGGCGACGTGATTCGCGGCCAGGACAAGAGCTGGACACGCGGCGCCGGACCGTGGGAGTTGACGCAGGACGGCGAGCGCCTGTATGGCCGCGGCAGCGCCGACAACAAGGGCCAGCACAGCATCAACATCGCCGCCCTCGCGCAGGTGCTGAAGGTGCGCGGCGGCCAGCTCGGCTTCAACGTCAAGTGGCTGATCGAGACCGGCGAAGAGACCGGCTCGCCGGGCCTGGCCGAGTTCTGCGCCGCGCAACACGAGTCGCTCGCCGCCGACGTGCTGATCGCCAGCGACGGCCCGCGCCTGCAGCGCGACCGGCCGACGGTGTTCCTCGGCACGCGCGGCGTGGTGAACTTCGACTTGAGCTTGACCTTGCGCGACGGTGCGCACCACTCCGGCAACTGGGGCGGCTTGTTGCGCAACCCGGGTACGGTGCTCGCCAACGCGATCGCCAGCCTGGTGGATGGCCGAGGCCGCATCCTCGTCGAAGCATTGCGCCCGCCGCCGATCCCGGCCAACGTTCGCGCTGCGCTTCGCGGCCTGTCGTTCGGCGGCGACGCCGGCGACCCCGAGGTCGACCCGGACTGGGGCGAGCCCGGCCTCACGCCCACCGAACGCGTCATCGCGTGGAACACGCTCGAAGTGCTGGCTTACCAGACCGGCAACCCGCAATACCCGATCAACGCCATCCCACCGAGCGCGAAAGCGACGATGCACATGCGCTTCGTGATCGGCACCGACGTGCGCGACGTCAGCGGCGTCGTGCGCCGCCACCTTCGCGAACGCGGCTTCGGCGACATCGAAGTCGGCGACGCGATGGTGATGAACGCCACGCGCCTGGACCCCGATAACGCCTGGGTGCGCTTCACGCTGGAAAGCCTCCAGCGCAGCACCGGCAAGGCGCCGGCGCTGCTGCCCAACCTCGGTGGTTCGCTGCCCAACGACGTCTTCGCCGAGGGCCTGGGTCTTCCTACCGTGTGGATCCCGCACAGCTACACCGCCTGCCAGCAACACGCGCCCGACGAGCACCTGCTGCTGCCGGTGGTGCAGGAAGCGCTGCCGATGATGGCCGCGCTGTGGTGGGACCTGGGCGAGCAGGCGGCGACACTCCCGAAGAAACAACGTTCAACATGACTGACAAGATACACAAGCCAGCCACCCTCGCCGCGCAGGCGCTGGGCTGGATCGACGAACAAACACGTGCGGTGATCCCGCCGATCCACGTCTCCACCACCTACCTGCGCGACCCCGACAACCAGTACCGCTCGGGCCGCATCTACGCACGCGCCGACAACCCGGCCTTCGATCAGGCCGAGGCGCTGCTGGCGCGGCTGGAGCACGGCGAGCAGGCGCTGCTGTTCGCCTCGGGCATGGCCGCGGCCACCGCGGTGTTCCAGGCGCTGGCGCCGGGCGACCACGTGATCGCGCCAAAGGTCATGTACTGGTCGCTGCGCAACTGGCTGATGAACTTCGCCACGCACTGGGGCTTGACGGTCGAGCTGATCGACATGGGCTCGCCCGACGCACTGCGCGCGGCGCTGCGGCCGGGAAAGACAAGGCTCGTGTGGGTCGAGACGCCGGCCAACCCGCTGTGGACGATCACCGATCTGGCCGCCACCGTGGCGCTGGCCCGTGCCGCCGGCGCGCGCGTGGCGGTGGATTCGACCGTCGGCACGCCGGTCTTCACGCAGCCGCTGGCGCTCGGCGCGGACGTCGTGATGCACGCCGCCACCAAGTACCTGGGCGGCCACAGCGACCTGATCGCCGGCGCGCTGGTGACGCGCGTCGACGACGAAGCCTGGCAGCGCATCCGCAGCGTGCGCGCGCAGTTGGGCGGCACGCTCGGTTCGTTCGAATCCTGGCTGCTGTTGCGCGGCATGCGCACGCTGTACCTGCGTGTGCACGCCGCGGCGGCCTCGGCGCAGCGCATCGCCGAGCACTTCCACGGCCACCCCTTGGTCGAGGCGGTGCTCTACCCCGGCCTGCCCACGCACCCCGGGCATGCGGTCGCGGCGCGGCAGATGCAAGGCGGCTTCGGCGCGATGCTGTCGCTGCGTGTGAAGGCAGGCGAAGCCGCCGCCATCGCGCTGGCCGCGAACACGCAGCTGTGGAAGCGCGCCACGTCACTCGGCGGCACCGAGAGCCTGATCGAGCACCGCGCCAGCGTCGAAGGCGCGGGCACGCCGGTGCCGCCCGACCTGCTGCGCCTGTCGGTGGGCATCGAGGACTGCGGCGACCTGATCGACGATCTGGAGCAGGCGCTGGCCCTGCGCTGAGTTCATGCCCCAGCACCTCGCCCTGGTCGCGCTCATCGTTCGCGACTACGACGAAGCGATCCGCTTCTACGTCGATGTGCTCGGCTTCGAGCTGATCGAAGACACCGAACAACCAGCGCAGAACAAACGCTGGGTGATCGTGGCCCCGCCCGGGGCGCGCGAGTCCCGCCTGCTGCTGGCGCGCGCCACGAACGAAGAGCAGGCCACGCGCCTCGGCAACCAGACCGGCGGGCGGGTCTTCCTGTTCCTCTACACCGACGACTTCTGGCGTGACCACGCGCGCTACAGCGAACGCGGGGTGGTCTTCGTGCGGCCACCGAAGGAAGAGCCTTACGGCACAGTGGCCGTGTTCCAGGATCTCTACGGCAATCTGTGGGATCTGGTGGAACTCAGAAGCCCCTGACGGGGAAGTCCGCCGGCCGCTGCAGCCAGTTCAGCGGCGAGTAGCCGGCCACGCCATCGGTGACATGCAGCGTGTACGCCAGCCGCGACTGCGCCGAGCGGTTCGGTGCGCTGTAGTGCGGCAGCAGGCCGTGGAACATCACCAGCGAACCGGCCCCCACCTCGACTGGAGCAGCGGTCGAGGCATCCGGCCAGGGCGTGAGGTCGAGCTGTTCCAGCTTCAGCGAACGACCCCCCGGCGCATCACGCACGAAGCGCTCGCGCAGCGGCCCGCGGTGACCGCCGGGCTGCACCCACAGGCAGCCGTTGGAAAGCGTCGCGTCTTCGAGCGCGAACCAGAACGCCAGCACGCTCACCGGCTCGGTGATCAGGTAGCTCGCGTCCTGGTGCCAGCGCACCTCGCCGCCGATCGAGGGCTGCTTGAAGATGACCATCGATTGCCACAGGCGCGGGTCTGCGAGGCCGATGTCGGCGCAGATCTCGGCGAGCCGCGGATCCCGCGAGAACACATCGAAGAGCGGATCGCGGTCGTGCAGCGCGTGGCCGATCTTGTTGATCGACAACGCCTTCGGCTGCTTCAACGCGCCCTGTGCGTCGAACGCTTCTTCCTCAAAGAAGCAGTGCACCTGGTCGGCCGAAACAAGCAGCGCCTCGTCGCCCAGCCGCCCGGGCTGCACGGTGGAGAACACCGCGGCGTGCTCGCCGGGGTCGAACCGATCGACGATTTCGCGCGAGCGGGTCGAGAGCGCGGCGAGCTCGTCAGCGGGCTTGAATCCGCGCAGCACCAGGAATCCATCCTGGTGCCAGGCCTGCACTTGTTCGGGGCTCAACATCGTGGTGTGGTGTGGTGGCGTCAGATCGAGCGTAGCAGCGCTGCGATTTCTGGACAGCGCGCCGGGCGGCATGCATCGTCATGGGTACCAACCGCTGGAGGATCCATGAAGTACCACCCCCTCGCCGCAGCCACGCTGCTGGCCCTCGGCACACTCGATTCCACCGCACAAACCGCCGCCGACGGCAAACTGCAAGTTGTTACCGTCACCGCCGAACGCCGCGTGGAGAACATCCGCGACGTGCCCAGTTCGGTCTCGGCACTGGCCGGCGAATCGCTGGAGATTCTCAATTCGGGTGGGCAAGACATCCGCCAGCTGTCGGGCCGCGTGCCGAGCCTGAACATCGAATCGTCGTTCGGCCGCGCCTTCCCGCGCTTTTACATCCGCGGCCTGGGCAACACCGATTTCGATCTGAACGCCTCGCAGCCGGTGTCCCTCGTCTTCGACGACGTGGTGCAGGAGAACCCGATCCTGAAGGGCTTCCCGATCTTCGACCTCGAGCGCATCGAGGTGCTGCGCGGCCCGCAAGGCACGCTCTTCGGCCGCAACTCGCCGGCCGGCGTGGTGAAGTTCGAATCCGCCAAGCCGGGCAAGAAGTTCGAGGGCTACGGCTCGCTCAGCCTGGGCCGCTACAGCATGGTCAACGCCGAGGGTGCTCTGAACGTGCCGCTGTCAGCAGACGCCGCGATGCGCGTTTCGCTGCAATCGCAGAACCGCGACGACTGGGCGAAGAACACCTTCGCCACCGGCCCCACGAAAGAGCTCGAAGGCTTCAACGACAACGCCGCGCGCATCCAGTTCTCCATCACGCCGGGCAAGGATTTCAGCGCGCTCCTGAACGTGCACGGCCGTGACCTGAAAGGCTCGGCGCGCCTGTTCCGCGCCAACATCATCCAGCCCAGGACCAACGACCTGGTGGCCGGCTTCGACCCGGCCAAGGTTTCCTACGACGGCATCAACGAGCAGAAGGTGCAGAACACCGGCGCCAGCCTGAAGCTGCGCTGGCAGCTTCCCGGCATGGCGCTGACCTCGATCACCGGCTACGAGACGGTGGACGCGTTCAGCCGCGGCGACATCGATGGCGGCTTCGGCGCCGTGTTCCTGCCGAGTTCCGGCCCCGGTTTCATCCCCTTCGACGCCGAATCCGCCGATGGCATGCCCAAGCACAAGCAGTTCACGCAGGAGTTCCGGCTCGAGTCCACCGCCAGCGGCCCGCTGTCGTGGATCGCCGGCCTGTACTACTTCGACGAGAAGCTGAACATCGACAGCTTCAACTACAGCTCGATCGGCGGCAACGTCCAGAACGGCTATGCCACGCAAGACCAGGACAACCAGGCCTACGCGGTGTTCGGCTCGGTGAACTACGAGGTCTCGCCGACCTTTCGCGTGCGCGGCGGCCTGCGCTACACCAAGGACAAGAAAGACTTTTTCGCCGACCGCTTTCAGGCGCCGCCGTTCAGCCCGGCCTTCATCGGCCGGCGCACCGCGAAGACCGATGCGTCCAACACCAGCTTCGACGCCTCGGGCACCTGGGTGCTGACGAAGGACATGAACGCCTACGTGCGCGCCGCCACGGGCTTTCGCGCACCGTCGATCCAGGGCCGGCTGCTCTTCGGCGACACCCTCTCGGTGGCTAAATCCGAAACCGTGCGCTCGTTCGAAGCCGGCTTGAAGGCCGACCTGCTGGAGCGCCGTGCGCGCATCGCGGCGAGCGTCTTCCAGTACCGCATCAAGGACCAGCAGCTCACCGCGGTGGGCGGAGCGGCGAACTTCAACCAGCTGGTGAACGCGGCGAAGACCACCGGCCAGGGCTTCGAGCTCGACTTCCAGCTGCTCGCCACCGACCAGCTGCTGCTCTCAGCCAGCGCCAGCTACAACAAGACCAAGATCCAGGATTCGAACCTGCGCATCGACGCCTGCGGCAGCGGCTGCACGGTGCTCGACCCGGTGATCGCGCCGGCCAATCCAGCCATCGGCAAGTTCTCGCCGACCGTCTCGATCAACGGCAACCCGCTGCCGCAGGCGCCGAAGGTGGTGTTCAACCTGGGAGCCCGCTACAACATCCCGATGGCCGGCGGCGAGGCCTATGTCGCCACCGACTGGAGCTACCGCAGCAAGATCAACTTCTTCCTCTACGAGAGCGCCGAATTCACCGGCAAGTCGCTGCTCGAAGGCGGCGTGCGGGCCGGTTATCTGTTCGGCAGCGGCAAGTACGAAGCGGCGGCCTTCGTGCGCAATGTGGGCAACCAGATCCGCGTCGTCGGCGGCATCGACTTCAACAATCTCACCGGCTTCATCAACGAACCGCGCACCTATGGGGTGAGCTTCAAGGCGATGTTCTGAGCCCCCCGTCGTGCCAGGGCGCATCCAGCTTCAGCACCGCATCGGCGCCGCAGCGTACGGCGCAAGGCGGACCCGGGCCGCATCAGAACATGCGCAGCAGCGCGTGATAGCTGCCCTTCACCGGCTTGAAAGCCTTCACCGCCGCGATCGCGTCCGCCACCGGGAATTCAACGCTGGCCGCACGGTGTCTTGGGTGACAGGCCGCAGCCGCGAAACGCGCTACCGTCGGCCGATGCTGCAGAGCCTGCGCGACCAGCTCCACACCTTCACGCCGCAGTCGCTGCCGCTCGAAGGCCGGCGGCATGCCGCGGTGGCCTTGGTCGTGGTGGAAGAAGGCCTGGGCGCGGAAGTGGACGGGCTGGCCCGGCCCGCTCAGTGGAGCCTCGAGCCCGCCGTGTTGCTGACCCGCCGTGCCGCGCGCATGAAGCGCCACGCCGGGCAATGGGCGCTGCCAGGCGGTCGCGTCGACGCCGGTGAAACGCCGGAAGAAGCGGCCTTGCGCGAGCTGCGCGAGGAGGTGAACCTGACGCTCACGCCCGCGCACGTGGTTGGTCGTCTGGACGACTACGCCACGCGCTCGGGCTACGTCATCACACCGCTGGTGATGTGGGCAGGCGCAGCACCGGGCATGCAGGCCAACCCGGAGGAAGTGGCCAGCATCCACCGCATCCGGCTGGCCGAGTTCGCGCGCGCGGATGCGCCGATCCTCAACCGCGTGCCAGCCACCAACACCACGGTGCTGCGCATGCCAATGGGCCGCCACTGGATTGCCGCACCCACCGCGGCCTTCCTGTACCAGTTGCGCGAACTGCAGGCCGGCCGCGTCACGCGGGTCGCACACTTCGACCAGCCACGCTTTGCCTGGGGTTGACGCGCAAACCGCGCCAGCCGCCAACCATCTGCGCTGCGGGTTCATTCGATCACCTCGGTCGCACGAACCAATATCGACGGCGTGATCGTGATCCCCAGCGTCTTGGCGGTTTTCAGGTTGATGACGAGATCGAACCGGGTCGGCTGGTCGATCGGCAGTTCGCCCGGCTTGCTGCCCTTGAGGATCTTGTCGACGTACAGCGCCGCGCGGCGCTCGGTTTCGGCGAGGTCGGTTCCGTACGACATCAGCCCGCCAGCATCGGCAAACAGACGCAGCCCATAGATAGCCGGCAGTCGCTCGCGCGCGGCGAACGCGATGATGCGAGCCCGGTTGCCGATGATCACCGGCGACTCGGTACACAAGATCGCGTCGGGTCGGTTGCGCGACAGCGCCGCGAATGCGGCGTCGAAGTCTTCCGGGCCGTCGACCCCGGCCACCGACAGCACGACGCCCAGCGCACCAGCCGCCGCGGCGGTTTCCGGCCCCCAGTTCGGCTGTCCAGGGACGGCGCGCGGGCGGACGATGGCGACACGCGTTGCAGCAGGCACGGCGAGCTTGAGCAATTCCAGCCGCTTCGCAAGCATTGCAGGACCGGCATAGAAAGTCAGCCCGGTGACGTTGGCGCCGGGTCGCGCCAGGCTGCCCGCCAGGCCCAGCGCCACCAGGTCGGGGCCGATGGCGACGATCGGCGTCGTGTCGGTGGCTCTCTTGGCGGCCAGCGCCGCGGCAGTCCCGCCCGTGACGATGACATCGACCGGCAGGTCGACCAGCTCGCGCAGCAGCGCGGGCAGGCGCTCGGGTCGACCCTCGGCCGAGCGATGCTCGATGATCACGTTGCGGCCATCGACCCAGCCGAGATCGCGCAGGCCGTGAACGAAGGCCCGCGCCTCGCGGTTGATCGGATCGGGGCCCACCATTTCCGCCAGCGGCGCTTCGGTGGATATGCGGGCCACGCGCGGCAGCCTGTTGGCGCGCTGAGCGAGCGCCGGGCTGCGGGCGAGCAGCCAGAGCAGCGCAGCACCGCTGGCCAGCGGCCTGCGCCCGATCACGCGCGCGCCCTCGTTCGTACGCAGCCGCATCTCAACAAGGCAGGCCATCTGAGCACCGGCTGGGCATCCGTTGGGGCTCTGGGAAATGGTCTTTCCATCCCTGACGATGGCTTTGGAACTGGCATTGGCCATCGCCCTGCTGTCCCGCCCGTGGCAGAGATGAAGGGCCGGCGTCCGATCATGCGTCTGGTGATCATCCTGAGCATCTCTCGTAGCTGCTGATTGGGGTGTCCCGGTGACGGCATTGAGTCCGCGACTACCGATCACGCGCCAGGTCTCGAGCCACCTTGACGATGGGCTTGGCCCAGGCGGGTGTGCGCTGCAGGTCTGCCAGTGCCGCCGGGAACTGCAGCACACCGGACAACAGGTGCAAGACGAGCCGCGGATCCTTGACGGCTTGGCCGGTCCCGGCCTCGGCGCTGTTGTCGAAGACCCGCAGTTCGTTCAGATGCGGCATCAGTTCGATGAGGTGAAGCGGCGCTTGCACCCAGCGCTCGCGTATCTTGGCGTCAAGGATGGCGTGGCCGCCGGCAACCACCCGTTTGGCCACGCGGGCGATGTGCTGTTCAGGGGACGACAAGCCACAAAACCACATCAGCACATCGTGCGTGCTGGCAGCCGCTGCGATTCTTTGCGTCATCGTGGCGCCGCCCAAGGTGGTCTCGAAAGCGTGACTATGGCCCGCAGCCACGGCCTGGTCGAGCAAGTCCAGGCCGTGTTGCCAGGCCAACGGATTGGCCTCGGCCAAGGCCAGGCCGCCTTGTTCCATCAGCAGCTGTGTGTAGGTGTCGGGGTTGAACCAGGTCATGCCCGCCCGGCGCAGCATCACGTTGCCGCCGATGGAACTCTTGCCCGCACCATTGACGCCGGCCAGAACGAGCAGCACAGGCCTGGAGGCTTGGACTCCATGCCTTGGCCGGGCTGCCAAAGGCAACGCGGGCTTTGACCCGGACTTCGGCCCGGGCTTTGACCGTTCCTTCTTCTCTTGCCGCTTTGCAGGTGCTGCGGCGCGCTTGCCGGCCATGGGTTGATCAGTAACTGCGGCCCGCGATCACTTTGCCCTTCAGCGCCAGTGGCGCGCCGAATGCCCGCCTCAGCCGGCTGCCTGCGTCGGCTTGCCTGAGTACCGCCAACTCGGCGTCAAAGGCCTGACTCAGCTTTTCGAGCTTGTGCTCCTTGTCGCGCAGCGCGCTCTCGGCCAACTCGGTGAGCCGCCGGAATTCCTGCAGCGACAAGATCACAGCCTCGGGCCGATCGTGGTTGGTCATGAGCAGCTTGCCGGCAGCACCGACGCCCTTCATGACGCCACGCCAGCCTTCACGCTTGACGTCTGAAACGGGTTTGCGCTGCAGTTGCTCGAGCCCGGTTTCGGCGGCATGCGAGGCGGTGGCGGCCATAACGGACTCCCATGGGTTCTGAACGGAGAGCCGAGTGTAGGCCATA
>JANNQO010000213.1:0-26341 GCA_031400795.1 Rubrivivax sp.
TCGCCTTCGCGGCCTGCGGCGTCGAGGCCACCGCTTCGGCCTGGATGTGGAAGCGCAACGTGCAACCCAGTCCCGGGCCGGCGCTTTCGGCGCTCATCGTGCCGCCCATGATCTCGGCCAGCCGCTTGCTGATGACCAGGCCGAGCCCCGAGCCGCCGTACTTGCGCGTGGTGCTGCTGTCGGCCTGGCTGAAGCTGCGGAAGAGTTTGCCCATGCCTTCGGGCGTGAGGCCGATGCCGCTGTCGCGCACGGCAAAGTGCAGTTCGTTTCCTGAACCCCTGGTGACGGTGAGGCCGACCTCGCCTTGCTCGGTGAACTTCAGCGCGTTCGACAGCAGGTTGAGCAGCACCTGGCGCAGCCGCGTGACGTCGCCCTTCACCGTGTGCGGTACGTCGTCGGCAATGGCCACGACGAGCGAAAGTTTTTTCTCCGCGGCACGGTGGCGCACGAGGTCGAGCGCCGAGTTCACGCACTCGCGCAACTCGAAAGGCTGCACCTCCACATCGAGCCGCCCGGCCTCGATCTTGGAGAAGTCGAGAATGTCGTTGATGATCGTCAGCAGCGATTCGCCGGAGTCGCGGATGGTGCGCGCGAAGTCGCGCTGCTCGTGATCGAGCTGGGTGTCCAGCAGCAACCCGCTCATGCCGATCACGCCGTTCATCGGCGTGCGGATTTCGTGGCTCATCGTGGCCAGGAAGGCGCTCTTGGCTTCGTTGGCGGTTTCGGCCTGGGCGCGGGCTTCCTGCGCCTCCTTGAACAGCCGGGCGTTCTGGATCGCGATCACGGCCTGGCGCGCAAAGGTCTGCAGCAGCGTCACTGCGGCGTCCGGGAACACGCCCGGCTCGTTGCGGCCGACGCCGATCGTGCCGATGGCGTGGCCTTCGTGCAGCAGCGGCACCGACAAGATGCTGCGCACGCCGGCTTGCTGCACCTCGTCGGCGCGCCGATAGCCGGGCTCGGCATGGATGTCGGCGATCTGCACCGGCACGCCCTCGGCCAGCGCACGGCGGATGTTGGGCGGCGCCTGCGCCAGCGCAATGGGGAACAGGCCGCGCATGGCCTGCTCTTGCGCCGCCGACAGGCTGCGCACGCCGGCCAGCCGCACGACATCGCCATCGAGTTGCGTGGTGACCCCCACCTGCGCCTGGCACAGCGTGCGGGCGTGCTCGGCGATGGCCTGGAACACCGGTTGCAAAGCGGTGGGCGATTCGCTGATGACGCGCAGGACGTCCGCGGTAGCGGTCTGCCGTCGCAGAGCCTCCTGCGTCTCGTCGAACAGCCTGGCGTTCTCCAACGCGATGCCCATCGTGCCGGCCACGGTTTGCAACAGGCGCACATCGTCCGAGCTGAACTTGCGCGCCGGGTCATGGCTGTCCAGCGTGATGCCGGCCAGCAGTTCGCCGTTGGCGAAGATCGGCACGGTGAGCGTGGCCAGGCTCGGCGCGAGGCCCGCGGGCGGGCGCAGGCCCAGCGCGTCCATCGCTTCGCGGCTGTTCGCCAGCACCGGCTGATTGGCGTGCAGCGCGCGCATGAACGGGCCGTCGGGATCGAGCGTGATCGGCGGCGGATGAACGCGCCGGCCATGCTCGATGACGTAGAGCATGTGCGCCAGCTCGGTGGGTTTTTCACGCCAGGTGATGGCCAGGTTCTCGCTGCCGAACACCGTGCGCAGGCGGTCACCCACCAGTTCGATGATGGCGCGGAAGTCCAGCGAAGCGGCCATGCCTTGCTGGATGCCGTTGATCACCGCCAGCTCGGCGTTGCGGGCTTCGGTCTCCTTCAGCAAGCGCTGCGTCTCGTCGAACAGACGGGCGTTCTCCAGCGCCTGGCCCATGCTCGCCGCCACGGTGCTGAGCATGCGAACTTGGGCCTCGTCGAAAGCATCCTCGCGCTCGAAGTCTTCAACGGTGATCAACCCCAGCATTCGCTCGCCGGCCAGGAACGGTACGCCCATCGAGGACTTGCAGGCCGCGGTGTGCGGTGCTTCGAGCAGCCCCTTGGCGACCATTTCGGCCTGGCCATGCGCCACCACCGGCTGCCGCGATTGCACCATTTGGCGCCATGCACCCGTGGGCGACGGTTTGCTCGGGGGCACCTGCTGGCGCACCCCATGTTGGTAGACGTACAGATGGTGGAGCAGGCCGTCGCGTGGATCGTGCCAGCGGATGCCGATGTCGTCGGACTTCAAGACCTGGCGCAGCTTGTCGCCGACCAGTTCGACGATGGCCTGGAAGTTCAGCTCGGCGGCCACGCCCTGCTGGATGCTGTTGATGAGCGCCAGCTCGCCTACGCGCTGCTCCAGTTGCGACGTGCGCTCGGCCACCGTACGCTCCAGCCCGACGCTCGCGCGCAGGTTGGCCAGCGCCACGGCGGCCTGCGCGGCCAGCGTGGCGAGCAGATCGCGGTCGGTGTCGTGGAAACGGCCGTAGAGGCCTTCGAGGTCGGCGTAGATGAAGCCGAGCAGCTGCTGCTGCGCGACCAGCGGTGCGACGAGGCAGCTGCGCTGGTCGATCGCCAGCGCGCCTTCGGGCCCGTGGCGCAAGCGCACCACGCGGGACATGCGCGCCTCGTCGAGCCAGGGCGTGACGGCTTGCAGCAGCGTATCGGACTGCTCGCCGCGGGGCAGCTGCGCGCCGGCCAGGTGCGCTGCGTCGGGTTCTTCGAGGACCAGCAGCACACGCTGCGCGCCGAGCAGCTCGGCCACCTCCTCGATCAAGAACTCCTGCAACTCGGCCACGCCGGCCAGGGCGTTCATGCGCAGGCCGGTGTCGACCAGGCGCTCGACCGACTCGCGCAACTCGCTGGCACCGGCCAGATGCGCCGTGTAGCGCGGCTCGGGCAACGAGCCGCGCCGCGCGTGGTCGACCCAGGCGCGCAACAGCGCTGAATGGTCCGGCGGCGCGTGCAGGTAGGTGCGCCGCAAACCTTCGTCGCGCAGCGTGGCGATGCCTTGCAGCAGCGTGGCATAGGCCGATTCGAGCGCCTGCACGGCGGCGGCATCGCGGCCACTGGCTTGCAGCGCGCGGTACTGCTGCCACCAGACGATTGCGTCGGACTCCATGCCGCCGCCGGTCTGCCCCTGCCGCGCACGCAAGGCTCGCACCGCAGCCGTGGCATCGCGCAACGCGCCCGCTGAGTCGCCTGCGGCCAAGCGGGCGTCGGCCTGGCGCGCCAGCATATTGGGCAGTCCCCAGTAGGACGTGCGCGCGACTGGCCGCGTCATGCTGCGAAACATCGCAACCACACGCGGCGACGGTGGCTCGAAGAACATCGCCAGCGTGGCTTCGGCCCACTTCAAGAGGCCGACATTGCCGGGTTCGAAGTCGGCCCGGTGAATGTCCAACGTCCGGGCCAGCAACTCGCGCGCTGCCGTCTCGTGCCCCATGAAGACTTCGAGCAGGCAAGCGATGACGTACTGCTGGACCAGCGCGGCTGGCCGGACCCTGCCGGCGCGCATCGTGATCGCGCGCTGGATCAAACGCCGCGCGCGCCGGTGCAGCCCGAGCCTCGCATAGTCCTGACACTGGTTGTGATAGATGCCCGCTTCGGCCTGCCGGTCACCGGCTTCGATCGAGACCTGCGAGGCCTGGCGCAGCGCGCGGATGCGCATCCCCAGGTCGGCACTGCCCTGGTCCGCCACGGCCAATGCGCGGCCTTCGCCCGCACGGTCGCCGCTGGCGCGCGCCAGCTCGATCGCTTGCTGCGCGATGGCACGGTGCCCGGGGGTGTCGGCCTGGGCGAGGCGCACCCGGGCCAGCACACGCAGCGCCTGGCCTTGTCGGGCGGCATCGCCCAAGGCCTCGAACATGGTGGCCGCCTTCGTGGCGTGTTGCGCAGCGAGTTCCTTGGCGCTCGCGTGCGACGGCGAAGCCTCGGCCGTGGCCAGCCGCAGCGAGGCCAGCGCGATCAGCGCCGGTTGCCGGCTGCGATGCGCCGCCTCCAGCGCGGCGGCAGCGCTCTCGGCGGCCAAAACCCAACGCTGGGCGCTCACCTGCACATTCGACAAAGTAGCCAGTGCGCGCGCGCTATGCGCGGCCTCTCGCGAGGCATTGGCTACCGCCAACATCGCGCGCGCATCGGCCTCGGCACGCTCGGGTTCGATCAACATCGCCAGGCAGGTGGCGCGTTGTTCGAGCAGGAGCAGGCGGTCGATGGTCGCCAGGCCCGGCAGCGCCAGCGCGGCCGAAGCCGCCTCGACGGCCCGCGCCGGGCGGCCTGCTTTGGCCAGCGCCAGCACGTCGCGCAGCGCTGGCAGTGCCGTCGGCTTCGGGTTTTCGCGCCGGCCCATCTCAGCGCCCTCGTCCAGGTGGCACGCGCACCAATGCTTCGACGCGGCTTGCAGGTTTCGGCCAGATTCGTCGCCGTACCTTCGATCCCCTAACATCCCAGCCAGCCTGAACGAGGATTGATGCCATGCGACCTTCCATTGCACTCGAGGCGAAGCGAGATGCCGTGCGCGAAGTAGCGAGCCGCTTTCGAACTGCGAATCCGCGCGTCTTCGGGTCGGTGCTGCGCGGCACCGACGCAGACGACAGCGACCTCGATCTGCTCGTGGATGCATTGCCCGGCGCGACCTTGTTCGATCTGGGTGGACTGCAGGTCGAGCTGGAGTCGCTGCTCGGCGTGCAAGTCGACCTCCTCACGCCAGCGGACCTGCCCCCCAGGTTTCGTGCCCAGGTGCTGGCGGAGGCGCAACCGGTATGACCCTGGATCGCCTGAGCGATTACCTCGAGCACATTCGGCAAGCCGCCAGCGATGCATGCAGCTTTGCGCAAGACATGGACCAGGACGCGTTCCTCGGTGACCGGCGCACTCAGCAGGCTGTGGTGATGAGCCTGGTCATCATCGGTGAGGCCGCATCGAAGCTCATGGACCAGCATCCAGACTTTGCCGCAGCCCATCCGGACGTGCCGTGGCGCAGCATGCGCGGCATGCGCAACCGCATCGCTCACGCTTACTTCGATATCAACCTCGTGGTGGTGTGGGAGACGGTGAGGGTTGCACTGCCTGATCTGCTTCTGAAGCTGCCGACCGCCCAGCCGCCTGCGGCCCCGTGACTGGGCCGAGGGTGGTGTGGCGGCGCTGTTGCGGCCCATCAGACTCTCCCGATACCCGGATTGAAAGCGCACTTGTGCAGCGCTTGGACCAGCGCCTCGACGCGGATCGGTTTGGTCACGTAGTCATCCATGCCGGCGGCGAGACATTCTTCGCGGTCGCCTTGCATCGCGTTGGCGGTCATCGCGACGATGCGCGGACGTTGTATCGGTAGCGGCCAACGCGAGGTGATCTGTCGCGACGCTTCGAGCCCATCCATCTCCGGCATCTGCACGTCCATCAGCACGACGTCGTAGGCCTGCCGTTCGATGCACTCGATGGCTTCGATGCCGTTGGCAGCCAGGTCGGCTCGGTAGCCCATCTGCTGCAACAGCCGCATGGCCAGTTTCTGGTTCACCACGTTGTCTTCGGCGAGCAGGATGCGCAGCGGGTGGCGCTGCGCCATGCCGGCGTCGATGCTCGGCTTGGCCGCTGTTGCAGCGGGTTTCGGCACTGCGTCCGGCACCAGCAGCGTGACCAGCGTGTCGAAGAGCTGGCTCTGGTGCAGCGGTTTGGCCAACGTAGCGGCGAAGAGGCTGTCACGCGCCTCGCGCCGACCCAGCGACGTGAACAGCACCAGCGGCAGGCGATGGCCTGCGCTGCGCACGCGCTGCGCGAGTTCGTTGCCGTCCATCTCGGGCATGTGCATGTCCACGATGGCCAGCTCGAAGGGCTCGGCCTGCAGCAGGCGCAGCGCCTCGTGCGGGCTGCCGGTGTCTTGCACCACCATGCCCCACTTGGCCGTCTGCAGCGCCAGGATGCGGCGGTTGGTGGCGTTGTCGTCCACCACCAGCAGCCGTTTGCCTTGCAGCGCCGGCTGCACGCCGCTGTGCTCGCGCCGCGTGCCCGGCGGCAGCTCGGCGGCGCTCGCCTGGACCGTGAAGCGGAAGGTGCTGCCGCGGCCGGCTCCCTCACTTTCG
Organism: Rubrivivax sp.; assembly: GCA_031400795.1. Taxonomy (GTDB): domain Bacteria; phylum Pseudomonadota; class Gammaproteobacteria; order Burkholderiales; family Burkholderiaceae_C; genus Rubrivivax. The sequence continues at coordinate 6,015 of JANNQO010000213.1, forward strand.
ACCCACATCGTGCCGCCCATCAGCTCGGCCAAGAGCTTGCTGATCGCCAGGCCCAAGCCTGTGCCGCCGTACTTGCGCGTGGTGCTGCTGTCGGCCTGGCTGAACTTCTGGAACAGGCGGCTCTTGCCTGCTTCGCTCAAGCCGATGCCGGTGTCGCGCACGGCGACGTGAAGTTGATCGCCCGTCGCGTGGACGGTCAGCACCACCTCGCCGCGCTCGGTGAACTTCACGGCGTTGGACAGCAGGTTGAGCAGGATCTGGCGCAACCGCGTCACGTCGCCCACCACGCCCGCGGGCACCTCGCCTTCGAAGACATAGGCGATGTCCAGGCGCTTCTCGGCCGCCCGGGCGGCAATCAGGTCGAGCGCCGATTCGACGCACTCGCGCAGGTCGAACGGTTGCGCTTCGATGTCCATGCGCCCGGCCTCGATCTTCGAGAAATCGAGGATGTCGTTGATGATGGTGAGCAGTGAGTCGCCGGAATCGCGGATCGTCGCCACGAACTCGCGCTGATCGGCATTCAAGGGCGTGTCCAGCAGCAGCCCGCTCATGCCGATCACGGCGTTCATCGGCGTGCGGATCTCGTGGCTCATCGTCGCCAGGAAAGCGCTCTTGGCTTCGTTGGCGCTCTCCGCCGCGGCGCGCGCTTCCTGCGTCTGCTTGAAGAGGTGCACGTTCTGAACGGCGATCGCCGCCTGCTCGGCCAGCGTCCACAGCAGTTCGAAATGTTTGTCCTCCAGCAAGCCTTTCTGGCGCCGAGCCACCCCGAGGGCTCCGACCGCTTGGTCGTCGTGCAGGATCGGCACCACCGTGATGGCAGGGTAGCCGGTGGGCGCGAAGCGGTGCCAGCCAGGCGGCTTCGAACGCGTGCTGCGGCGGATGTCGTGGTCCACCATTTCCCGATCGAGGATCGCCACGGCGTTGAAGTTGTCGCGCTCCAGAGCGCCGGTAAGCATCGGGGTCCAGGCAGGATCGGCGGCCAGTTCGTGGGGCGTGGTCGCGACGACGTTCATCGCCTCGCCGTCCCGAAGCACGACCCAGGCCGCCGACTCGGCGAACACCAGGCCCAATCCGCCGACGATGGCGCGGCAGACCGGGCCGATGTCGGTGGGGGATGCACCGATCACCTTCAGCACGTCCGCCGTCACCCGTTGCTGTTGCAGCGACTCGCGCAGATCGATGTAGGTGTCGCGGTTGTGCATCGCGATCTCCGCCTGCGCGGCGAACATCTGCAACAGCGCGGTCTCGGCCTCTGAGAAACCGCGTCCAGCTTCGCGCAGCACCAGCAGCGATCCACGCAAGTCGCCGCCTCGAATCATCGGAGCTACCGCAACGGCGAAGTCGCGACCCCAGCGCCGGGCGGCTTCGGCGAGTTCCCTTGGCGCACTCGCGTCGGCGCCCACGTCCGCAAACGACAGCACCCGGCGCTCCCTCAACGCCACGAAGGTTGCCGATTGAGTGAATGCGACCCGAGGCAGCGCCTTGCGTAGAGCGCCGTCCTCGTCGCCCGAGGCCGCAGCAACCGCGATCGAGTTGCCGGCTTTTCCGGCTTCGAAGATCAGGCATCGCTGCGCACCGAGCAAGTCGTGGCAACTCCGGAACACTTTCTCGAACACCGGAGCTGTGTCCGAAACCGAGTTGCCGATGGCTTGCAACACCTCGGCAGCGGCGGTCTGGCGCGCCAGCGCCTCCTTGGTCTCGTTGAACAGCCGCGCGTTCTGGATCGCGATCACGGCCTGGTCGGCGAACAGTGCCAGCAACGCCATCTGCTTGTCCGACAGCGCCCCCGGCTCGGGCGAAGAGACCGAGATCGCGCCGATGGCCGCACCCTCGAGCATCAAAGGCGCCGAGGCGATCGAGCGAAACGCCAGGTTGCGCGCGTAGACCTGGCCGAAGGGCGTCGCGCCGGGCGCAAGCGTGTCCGGCTCCTGCTGTGCGTGGCCATCGAGCACCGCGCGGCCGACGATGCTGCTGCGATCGATCGATATCACGTCGGGGCCGTGGAACTCGTCGGCCGTGAGTTCGTAGCTGCGTGCCCTGCGCCGCAGCCCGTCGCTGTCGACGGTGCGCAAAGCAGCCTTGCGGCCGAACAGCCGCGCCACGCTCATCACGATGGCATCGAACACCGGTTGCGTGTCGGTGGGTGAACCGCTGATGACCTTCAGGATCTCGGCCGTGGCGGTCTGGCGTTCGAGTGACTCCTTGGTCTCATTGAACAGCCGCGCGTTCTGGATCGCGACCACCGCCTGGTCGGCGAAGGTCTCCAGCAGCGCAATCTCGTGGGCGGCAAAGCCGGTGGCCGGCATGCGGATGCAGTACAGCGAACCCACCTGCCGCTGCTCCCACTCGAGCGGCACCAGGACTTGCGAATACGGGCCGATGCCGAGCTGTTCGGCCACCGCGCGCAGCGCCCAGTGCGCTTCGGGCGCCAGAGCATTGACCACATGCAGCGAGCCGGTCGGCTCGAGGCGTCCGCCCTCCGGCTGGCCCTGCATGCCGGCGCCGAAGATGCGGCGCAGCCGCTCATGCTGCTGCCCATGGTGCGCTGCCAAGTGCAGCAGACCGTCGTCGCCGACCAGCAGGATGCCCTGCTCGTCGCTGGCGAACAGTTTCTGGCAACTGCCCAGGATCTTGTCGAACACCGGCTGCGCATCGGCCATCGATCCGCTGATGACCTGCAACACCTCGGCGGTGGCGGTCTGGCGCGCCAGTGCTTGCTGGGTCTCGGCGAACAGCCGGGCGTTCTCCAACGCCACACCCATGCTGGCGGCAATGGTCGTGAGCAAGCGCAGCGACGACTCGTCGAACGCGTCCTCGCGCGCGACGTCGTGCAACTCCAGCAGGCCCCGCACCTCGCCACTGGCCATGAGCGGCACCATGACCAGCGACTTCGGGTCTCGCCCCCGCAAGGTCACGGTGGCACCACGGCGGGCCATTGTGCCCATCAGGTCTGCATTGATCACCAGCGGCCTTTGCGTTCGAATCACTTCCGCGGAAAAACCTCGCTCGTCGAGCGGCCCGGCGGGCACTTCGATGCGCACACCGTCCGCGGTGCGCATGTACAGGTAGTGGAGCGTGTCGGAAGCCCGGTGGTAGACGCGGATGCCGACGAATACCCCAGCGAAGACCTCGCGCAGCTTGTCGCCCGTCGCGTCGACGATGGCCTGGAAGTCGAGCGCCGCGCCCATCGCCTTCTGGATGGCGTTGATGGCCTCGACCTCGCGCACGCGGGCGTCCAGGGTCATCGTGCGCTCGGCCACCTGGCGCTCCAGGTCCTCGGTGATGCGCAGGTTCGTCAGCGCCACCGCGGCCTGCGCGGCAAGCATCGTCAGCATGTCGCGGTCGCTCTGGGCGAGGCGGCCGTAGATTCCTTCGAGGTCGGCGTAGAGGAAGCCGAGCAGCTTCTGCTCGGCCACCAGCGGCGCGACGATGCAGCTGCGCTGCGCGAGCGCGTCGGCACCGTCGGGGCCGTGGCGCAAGCTGGCGCTGCGCGTGCGGCGGGCCTCGTCGAGCCACGGCGTCACGGCCTCGAGCAGCGCCGCCGCGCTCTCGCCCACCGGCACCTCGGCCGCGGCGATGCGTGCGCCGCCGCTGCCGTCCAGCACGAGCAGCACACGCTCGGCACCGCAAATCTCGGTGGCCTCCTCGATCACGAAGCCGTGCAGCCCTTCGGCGTCGTGCATCTCGTTCATGCGCAGGCCAGCATCGGCCAGCCGCGCGAAGGGCTCGAAGTGATCGGTGTCGCCGCGCAGGTGCTCGCTGAGCTGCTCGCCGTGCAGGCCGCGCGAGCGCGCGTTGGCCAGCCAGGCGGCGAGCAACTCGCGGTGCGAGGGCAGCCGATGCAGCACGCTGCGGCGCAGGCCGGCATCACCCAGGCCGCGCACGCTGGTCAGCAGCAGGGCGTGCGCGTGCTGCAATGCCGCGCCGGCTTGCGCGCGGCGGCGGTTGGCGCTCAGCGCACAGGCGTGCAGCCACCACAGCCGTGCCGGTGAAGCGCCATCGCCGAGGTCGGCACCGCCGCGGCTTTCGTGCAGATCGATTGCCTTCTGTGTGGCCAGCAGCGCCGGCTTGGGCCGGCCGAGTTCGAGCAGGGTCTCGCCGAGCTGCGCCAGGATCACCGGCAGGAACGGCTGCCCGGCCTGCAAAGGCTCGAAATGGCGCACCGCCGCCTCGAAATGCGGCAGCGCCGCCGCGGCGGCGCCGCGCGCCATCTGCACCATGCCGTCTTCCCAGTGCGAGCCGTCGTCGAAGAGCGGGTCGCGCACCTGCGCGAGCAGCGCATTCAGCTCGTCGCGCCAGTGCTGCCCGGCGTCGAAGTCGCCGGAGCGCGTGGCGTTCGCGCGCAGCACGTTGCAGATGTTGATCTGCCCGGGCAAGTCGCCCATCGCGCGGCGGATTGCCAGGGCGCGCAGGCCCATGCGGGTGGAGCGGCGTGTCAGGCCGACGGCGCGATACGCCAGCGCCAGGTTCACCAGCACCGGCGCCTGCGCAAGCAACTGTCCGGCCGCCAGGGTGCTGGCCAGCGCCTGGTTCAAACCGCGCACGCGCTGCGCCAGATCGACGTGGTCGCGGTACAGGATGTTCAGCGCCAGCGCCTCGACCATGCGCTCGCCGTGGCGGCGCGCCAGCGCGAGCGCGCGCAGGCCGATCTCGGTGCGTTCCTGCGGGCGCCCGAGCGGCGAGAGCGCCGCCGCCTGCGCCCACAGCGCGCGCGCCAGTCGCGCTTCGTCGCCGATGCGCTGGAAGGCCTGCGCAGCGGCTTGCGCGCTGGTCAGCGCGTCGGCAAAACGGCGGCAGCGCGTCTGCACTTCGGAGAGGTTCAGCAGCGCATCTGCGGCGGGCACACGACGCCCTGCGGCACGGGTGACGGCTTGCTGCGCCAGCGCCAGCGCCGTGTCGGTGCGTCCGGCGGTGGCGTGCACGCGCGACGCGGTGATGGTGGCCTGCACACGCTCGGCAAGCGTGCCGGTGAGCGCGGCGCGTTCGAGCAGCGCCTGCGCAGCGGTCAGCGCGGGCGCGATCTCGGCCGCTGCCAGCGCACGCTCGGCGCGCTCGCGAAGTTCGGTGAGCGAACCGGCAGCGGCGCGGCGGCGTGCGTTCATGACGCATTCATCCAGGACGCCGCTTCCGGGCCGCCATCACCGCACCAAGTCCGCATGGTCACCCCTGGCCGCGCAACGGCACGCGCCTCAAAGCCTCGACCAGCGCGTCCACCCGGATCGGCTTGGTCACGTAGTCGTCCATGCCGGCGGCCAGGCACTGCTCGCGGTCGCCCTGCATCGCGTTGGCGGTCATGGCCACGATGCGCGGTCGCTCGGTGCTTCGCGGCCAGCGTGCAGTGATGCGCCGCGACGCCTCCAGCCCATCCATCTCCGGCATCTGCACGTCCATCAACACCAGGTCGTAGGTCTGGCGCTCGAGGCATTCGATGGCCTCGATGCCGTTGGCAGCCAGGTCGGCGCGGTAGCCCATCTGCTGCAACAGGCGCAGCGCGAGCTTCTGGTTCACGACATTGTCTTCGGCGAGCAGGATGCGCAGCGGATGGCGCTCGGCCAGGCCCGCGTCCAGCCGCGCTGCCGCGGGCTGCAGCGGGGTCGCCGCGACGCCCCCGGCGAGCAGCGTGACGAACAGATCGAAGAGTTGGCTCTGCCGCACCGGCTTGGTGAGCGTGGCGGCGAAGCCGGCGGCGTCCGCTTCGCGGCGACCGAGCGACGTGCACAGCACCAGCGGCAGCCGATGCCCCGCGCGGCGGATGCGGCGCGCGAGTTCGACGCCGTCCATGGTGGGCATGAGCATGTCGAGAATGGCCAGGTCGAACCGCTCGCCGTCGCGCAGCCAGCACAAGGCCTCTTCGGGCGCGGCGGTCGCGCGCGCATGCATTCCCCAGCGCGTGGCCTGCAGCATCAGCACTTGGCGGTGCGTGGCGTTGTCGTCCACCACCAGCAAGCGCTTGCCGCGCAACACCGGCTGCTCGCCGCCGAAGGCACGGCGCGACCCGTTCGTGAGCTGGGCCGGTGGCGCGGCCGGCGCGCGCAGGCTGAACGCGAAGCGCGCGCCGCGGCCGGGGCCGTCGCTCGATGCGCTCATCGAGCCGCCCATCAGCTCGGCGAGCTTCCTGCTGATGGCCAGGCCGAGGCCCGTGCCGCCGTACTTGCGGGTCGTGCTGCTGTCGGCCTGGCTGAACGACTGGAAGAGGCGCGCCAGTCCCTGTTCGTTCAAGCCGATGCCGGTGTCGCGCACCTCGAAGTGCAGCGCGTCGTCCGCCCCGGCACGCACCGACACCACCACCTCGCCGGAGTCAGTGAACTTCACTGCGTTGGAGAGCAGGTTGAGCAGAACCTGACGCAGCCGCGTCACATCGCCCAGCACCGCCGGCGGCACCTCGCCGTACTCGCTGGTCTCGAACAGGTAGGCGATGTCCAGGTGCTTCTCGGCGGCGCGCGGGCCGATCAGATCGAGCGCCGATTCGACGCACTCGCGCAGGTCGAAAGGCTGCGCTTCGATGTCCATGCGCCCGGCCTCGATCTTCGAGAAATCGAGGATGTCGTTGATGATCGTCAGCAGCGCGTCGCCGCTGTCGCGGATCGTCGAAGCGAACTCGCGCTGCTCGCCGGTGAGCGGCGTGTCCAGCAGCAGCCCGCTCATGCCGATCACCGCGTTCATCGGCGTGCGGATCTCGTGGCTCATCGTCGCCAGGAAGGCGCTCTTGGCTTCGTTGGCGTTCTCCGCCGCGGCGCGTGCTTGCCAGGCTTCCTGGTACAGGTGCGCGTTGCGCAGCGCCGCCGCCGCCTGCGCCGCCAGGCGCTGCAGCAGCTCGAGGTCTTGCGCGACGAAGGGCTCGCCGCCGCACCGCCACACCGCCGTGGCGCCTTGCACGCGCGCCTCGCCGAGCAGCGGCACCACCATCAGCCGCTCGCCGATGCGGTTCGGCGCGCCGGGCAGCAGCAGCGCGCGCGGGTCGGCGTCGGTGTCGTTGATCAGCTCGGGCTGCCCGCTGTGCAGCAGGTGGCCGATGATGCCCTGGCCGGCGCGCACGGTGGTCGCCTTCAAGTGCTCGGCCACCTCGCCCTGCGCGACGATGGCGCGGTAGGTAGGCACGCCGTCCGGCGCGGTGGCGTCCGAGCTGTCGGGCAGGAAGATCGCGCTGTGCCCGGCACCGAGCAGCTCCTTGGCGTGACTCGCGATGCGCTGCATCAGCTCGGCCAGGTCCAGCGACGACGACAGCTCGCGCGCCACCTCGGCCAGCGCCGCGGCTTCACGTGCGTTGCGCTGCGTCTGGTCGAACAGGCGCGCGTTCTCCATCGCTGCGCCCAGGCTCGCCGCCACGGCGCGCAGCAAGCGCTGTTCGGCCGCGCCGAAAGCGTTCTCGCGCTCGTGGTTCTCGAGCGTGATCGAGCCGAGAAAACGATCGGCAGCGACCATCGGCATCGCCACCAGCGAACGGCACATGTCGGTGCCCGGGCGCACGTGCAAGCCCATCGCCACCATCTCGGCCGGCGTGTTGGCCACCATCGGCTCGCGGGTGGCCACCATGCGCGCCGCCGCGCCGCCGGGCCGCGGCGCATAGGGCGCTCGCATGGGCAGCCGCCGGCCATGCTCGCAGGTGTAGAGGTGGTGCACTTGCCCGCGCGCGGCGTTCCACCAGTTGATGCTCAAGTCGCCGGTGCCGAAGACCTCGCGCAGCTTGTCGCCGACCAGCTCGACGACGGCCTTGAAGTCCAGCTCGGCGGCCAGGCCTTGCTGGATGGTGTTGATGACTTCCAGCTCGCGCACCCGTTCGTCGAGCTGCGCAGTGCGCTCCTCGACCTTGCGCTCCAGCCCCTCGGCCCAGCGTGCGTTGGCCAGCGCCACCGCAGCCTGCGCGGCGAGCATCGCCAGCAGGTCGCGGTCGGCGCCGTGCAGGCGCCCGAACACGCCTTCGATGTCGGCGTAGAGAAAACCCATCAGCTGTTGCTGCGCCACCAGCGGCACGATCAGGCAGCTGCGCTGGTCCAGCGCCGGCGCGCCCTCGGGGCCGTGGCGCAGCGCCGGGCGGTGCGTCTGGCGCGTCTCGGCCAGCCACGGTGTGATGGCCTGCAGCAGTGCCTGCGGATCCTCGCCCGCCGGCAGCACGCCGGCGGCTACCTGCGGCCCGGACTCGCCATCGAGCACCAGCAGCACCCGTTCGGCGCCGCTCAGTTCGATCGCCTCGTCGATCAGGAACTCGTGCAGGTCCTGGCTGTGGTGCAGCTCGTTCAGGCGCAGGCTGATGTCGGTGAGGCGCGCGAATGGCTCGCGTGCATCGCCCGCTGCTCGCTTGGCCAGATGCAGCGCCAGCCGGGTGTCGGCCAGTCCGCGCCGGCGGCCTTCGGCGACCCAGGCCAATACCAGCAGCCGGTGTTCCTCGGGTTTGTTCAGATAGGTGCGGCGCAGGCCCTCGTCGGTGAGCGTGGCGATGCCGCGCAGCAGCGCTTCGTGGCCTTGTTGCAGCGCAGCCCAGGCGGCGTCGTGCTCGGCGGCAGCTTGCAGCGTCTCGATCAGCCGCCACCACATGCGCACCGGCGTCACCCCGCCGGCGGCCAGCGTGGCCGGTCCGCGACGCTCCAGGCGCTGCACCGCTTCGCGCGCCGCGGCCAGCGCTGCGGGCAGGTCGCCGGCCAGTCGCCGCGCGCGCGCCAGGTCGGCCAGCAGGATCATCAGGTAGCTGTCGTTGGCCTGGCCGCGCAGGGCCGCCTCGCTGTGCGTGAACAGCGGCAGCGCGGCATGCGCATCGCCTTCGCTCAGCGCCAGCTGCCCGGCCGACCAGGGCAAGGTCGCCTCGAGCAGCGGCGAATAGTGCTCGCGCTGCAGGCCTTGCAGGTGCTCGAACGAGGCGCGCGCGGCGGCCTGCTGGCCCATGCGCATCTGGAACTCGGCCAGCATCGCGTAGCCGTTGGCCACCTCGGCGTGCGCGCCGGCGGCTTCGCGCAGTGCGATCGCCTGGCGCACCGTGCGGCAACCCTGTCGGTACAGGCCGAGCGTGCCGTAGGCCACGCTCAGGTTGTTGAGCATCGCCGCCTGGCCGGAGACATCGCCACCGGCGCGGTACAGGCGCAGCGCGATGCGCAGGTGCTGCACGCGCTGCGCCAGGTCGACATGGCGGCGCCACAGGATGTTCAGCGCATGCGCTTCGAGCGTGGGGTCGGCGAGGCGCCGGGCCACCGCCAGCACCTCGCGGCAGACGCCGCGCGCGATCTCGCTGCGGCCCAGGTTGTCGTGAGCGCAGGCGCTGGTCCAGCGTGCATGGGCTTGTCGCAGTTCATCGTGCAGTGCGGCGAAGCGCGCCGCAGCGTCATCGGCGGCCTCGATCGCGCGCTCGTTCTCGGCGTGGCGCAGCAAGGCCTCGGCCAGACGCAGCCGCACACGCGCCACAGCGGCGCGATCGCGGCTGCCTCGCAGGCCCGCCCAGGCCTGCTGCGCCAGCGCGACGGCGCCTGCCGGATCAGCGCGGCGCAGTTGCACGCGCGAGCGCTGCGCCAGCGCCAGCGCACGCCAGCTGCGCCGCAACGCCGGCGGCGCGACCTCGGCCAGCGCCGCCAGCGCCAGCGCGGCTTCGGCAGCGGCATCGCCGCGGCCGGCGCGCAACTCGGCTTCGCAACGTTCTTCCAGCGCCGCCCACCGGGTGGCGGGGGCGGCGGCGGCGTGCGCACAGGCCTCGGGCGCGGCGCGCGTCTTCTTCTGCACCATGGATCGGTCTCGCGGGTGAGCAGGCCGATGGTGCCTCAGAAATCGCCGCGCCGGCCCGCGCGGTGCTTGTGAATCGGTCACAACGCTGTGGCACGATGCGGCGCCCATGAAACCGAACACCCTCTTCTGCGCCGGCCTGCTGACCGCGCTGGCGCCGCTGGCTGCCACCGCCCAGACCGACGACGCGACGCTGCTGCGCTGCGCGCAGAACACCGAGGCCGCGGCACGGCTGGCCTGCTTCGACGAACTCACGAGCCGCGCTCGCCAGCGCCAGGCCCGGTCACCCAGCACCCCCGACCCGGCCAAGGTGGTCGAGTTCGGCCGCCCGCCCAAGCTCGACGCCAGCGACATCGACGTGCTCGAAAGCCGCGTGCCCGGCCCCTTCGAAGGCTGGAGCCCGCGTCAACGTTTCACCTTGGCCAACGGCCAGGTCTGGGAGATCAGCGACGACAGCAGCGCCTTTGGCCGCGGCCGCGACCTGGCGGTGAAGATCCGCCGCGGCTCGATGGGCAGCTACTTCATCGAGTTCGACGGGGTAACCAGGTCGCCGCGGGTGCGGCGGGTGGATTGACAGCCGTGCGCACGGGGCGTGCGGTGGCTCACGCCATCTTCACCGCCGTGCCGCTCACCGCCACCATCATCATGCCGTTGGCTTCGCCGAGCACCTCGTAGTCGAAATCGATGCCAACGACGCCGTCGGCGCCGAGTTCCCTGGCGGCTTCGATCATGTCGGACAAGGCCGCGTCACGCGCGCCTGACAAAGCTCGTTCGTAGCCTCCGGCGCGCCCGCCGACGACATCGCGGACCGACGAGAACAAGTCGCGGAAGATGTTGGCGCCGATGATCGCTTCGCCGTTGACGACGCCCAGGAACTGCGCCACCCTGGCGCTGTCGCCTTCGGGCACCACGGTGGCGAGAAAGAACTTCGGATCGGATTTCGAGAACCAGCCCATGCGCAGCTCCGGCGATGACGATGCGAAGAGCCTACACGCTGCGCGATGACCTCCGGGCGACCCACCCGGCCAGCGCAAAGCCGATCAGCGGCAGCAGCGCCAGCAACAGCGCGAAGGCTGCCGCCAGATTGCGCTGGCCGCCGGAGGCCAGCGTCACCGCTTCGGTGGTCAGCGTGGCATGGCGCCCGGCGCCGATGAACTGCGTGGCCAGGTACTGCGCGATGCTGACCGCGAAGCCCACTGCTCCCGCGGCGGCCAGCGGCGCGGCGAGCAGCGGCCACTTCACGCGCCACCAGAAGACGAGCCGGCTGCGCCCCAGCGCCAGCGCCGTCCACTCGTAGCGCCGGTCGAAGCCGCGCCAGGCCGGCGCCAGCGCCGTGTAGACGTAGGGCAGGCTGACCAGCAGATGCACCCACCACAGCCCGAGCAGCGTGCCGTCCAGCCGCAGCCACAGTGCACCCTGGTACAGCCCGACCAGCCACAGCAGCTGCGGCAGCACCAGCGGCGCCAGCACCCAGGGCGCCGCGGCGCGGTCCCAGCGCGCAGGTGCGGCTTCGAGCCAGGCCACCACCAGCAGCACGGAGCCGACACTGGCCAGCAGCGCCAGCAGCGCCGTGAAGCCGACCGTCGTGGAACTCTCGGCCACCAACTGCCAGGCGCCCGCGCTGGCCTCGGCCGGCCACAACGCCGGAAAGCGCCAGGGCCCGGCCCACGAGAGCACGATGATGGCCAGCCCGACGGCGGCGTAGCCCCCGGCCACCGCGAAACACAGCGCCAGTACCGGCCGCGCTGATCGTGATGTAGCCCGCGGCCGCCGCCCCGATGCCGCCCACGCGTGCCAGGCCGGCAGCAGCAGCCGCCACAGCAGCAGCGCCGCCACCACGACCAACGCCAGCACGCCGGTCAACAGCAGCGCCGACGCCGCGCCCTGCGCGTTGCGCTCGACATTGCCATCGGCCAGCCCTTGCCAGGCCAGCACCGCCAGCGTCGGCGGTGCGCCGGGGCCGACGATCAGCGCCAGGTCCACCACCGTCAACGAGTAGGCCAGCACTGCCAGCAGCGGCCATGCCAGCCGCGGCAGCCACAGCGTCCAACCGATGCGCCACCACCAGGCGCGCGGCGTGTAGCCGAGCGAGCGCGCCACCGCGATCTCGCGCGCCAGCAGCGCAGCCGCCTCGGGCCGCGCCAGCTGCGCCGCCACGCTCCACAGCAGGAAGGGCAGCTCTTTCAACACCAGCACCGCCACCAGCGCCAGGCCGGCCGCATCGTTGACGGTCTGCCAGGGCGGTGGCGACGACCAGCCGGCCAGCGGTGCGACGAGCCGCGCGACCCAGCCCGAGGGCGCGATCAACCAGGCCAACCCGATGGCAAAGGCCGCATGCGGCAGCGCCAGCAGCGGCGCCAGCGCGGACGCCACGCGCCGCCACGCAGTTGATCCGTGCAAGGCGGTGACGATGGCCAGCGCAAGCGCCAGCGCGACGAGCGTGCTGGCCAGCGCGGTGAAGACGCTGGCGCGCAGCGCGGGCAGCGTTTGCGGGTCGTCGAGCAAGGCACGCCAGCCGGCGGCTTGCAGGCCCTCCATGAGTGCCAGCGGCAGCGCCGCGAGCAACGGCACAGCGAACAGCAGGACTGCGGCAGCGCGCGCCGCAAGAACCGTCAAGCGCCGTAGCGGCGCAGCCATTCCTTCTCCAGCGGGTCGACCCAGCTGCCATGCGGCTCGCGCAGCACCGGCGCGCTGGACCGCACCGAACCGGGCGCGGCCACGCCGTCGGCGAACAGCGCCATGAATTCGGCCGGCAGCTTGTCCACCGCCAGCACCGTGGGGTCGCCCCAGTGGCGGATGTCGGCCTTGCGCGCCTGCGCCGCCGGCGACTGCAAGAAGTTGATCGCCACCAGCGCCGCCGGCTTGGCGCGGGCATTGAAGGGGATGGCCAGGAAATGCGTGTTGCCGATCGTGCCGCCGGCGAACTGGAAGCTCTGCACGCTCGCCGGCAACCCTTTGGAGGCGATCTGGTTCGCCGCTTCGTTGGGGTTGAAGGTCAACGCCATGTGCAGTTCACCGTCGGCGAGCATCTGGCGCATCACCGCGGTGCTGGCCGGGAACTGCTTGCCGGCGCGCCACAGCAGCGGGTGCAGCTCGTCGAGCTTGGCCCACAGCGGCTTGCCGGCGCTGTTCAAGACATCGGCGCTGTACGGCCGGTAGAGCAGCGCGCGCTCGGCGATGGTGTCCAGCCAGACCTGCTTGACGAAGGTGGTGCCGTGGAACTGCGGCGGCTTGGGGTAGGTGAAGCGGCCCGGGTTGTCTTTGGCCCAATCGAGCAGCTCGGCCAACGTTCGAGGCAATCGACTCACCTTGGCGCCGTCGGCATAGAAGGTCAGCTGCGCCATGCCCCAGGCGGCCTCGTAGCCTTCGACCGGCTCGGAGAAGTCGATGCGCGTGGTCGGCTTGCCGGCCACGTCGATCAGCGCGAAGTTCGGCAGGCTTTCGGCAAACGGCCCGTGCAGCAGGCCCTCGCGCTTCATCGCCAGGAAGTTCTCGCCGTTGATCCAGACCATGTCCACCGAGCCGTCGGCACGCGCAGCGGCTTTCTCGGCGCGCACGCGCTTCACCGCTTCGGCGGTGTCGGCGAGCTTCACGTGTTCGAGCCGGATGCCGAACTGGCGCTGCAACTCGGCGGCCGCCCAGTGCAGGTAGGCGTTGACGCGGTCGCTGCCGCCCCAGGCGTTGAAGTAGACGGTCTGACCGCGTGCGGCGCGTTCGGTGGCGGCCCAGGCCTCGCCTTGCGGCCAAGCGGGCAGCGCGGCGGCCAGCAGGCCCGCGCCGATCAGGTCGCGACGGTGGGTGCTCATCAAGCAGTGCTGCGTTGGCCGAGGAGGCGCGACGATAGCCCAGGGGCGATGCGCGCATCGAGCGACCAGCGCCCCGGCCCCCACAGCACCACCACCACCAGCAGCACGCCCCAGAGTTGGTGCTGGGCCAGCGCCGCGGGTGCGATCTCGGCCAGGCTCAGCACCGCGACGATGTTGATTGCCGAGAGGCCCAGCGCCGCGAAGCGCCCGGCCAGGCCGAAGGCCAACAGCACCGGCAGCACGAGTTCGCCGGCCGTGCCCAGCATTGCGGCGAGCATGGTCGGGAGCAGTGGCACGTTGTATTCGTCCATGAACAGCGCGAGCGTCGTCTCCCAGTCGCGCAGCTTGGTCAGGCCTGAGGCGAAGAAGGCCCAGGCGACGAACAGCCGTGCGCCGAGCAGTGCCAGCGGCTGGCCGAACTCGGCCACGCGCAAGGCTTGCTGCCAAAGCAGCGACAGATGTTTCAGGGGCAACTTCATGAAGGACTCCGGGTGTCGATGGCGGCGATCCAGCGCTCGCGCAGCGCGCGGACCAGCCAGGGTTCGAACTGAAAGCTGCTCGCGGCATCGGCCAGCGCGGCGCCGAGCGAGCGGCCGGCGAGCAGGGCCCGCGTGAAGCGCGAATCGTCGTCTGAGATCGCCTGCGCCTGGGCGCGCAGGCCATCGCGCCAGAGCAAGGCGTTGTCGCCCCGGCCGGCGGCGAAAGCCTCGCGCACCGGCGCAAACCGGCTGTCGTCGTCGCCGGACGTACTCTGGTGGGCGTGCCAGATGGCGACGATCGGATGCGGCGATTCGATCAGCGCCAGGCCGGCAGCAAAACGCATGCCGACGCGGTCGGGATCGCGGCGCGCCAACAGATCGAGTCCGCGTGGCGCGGCCTCGCCATCGGCAGCGCCTTCGGCGGCATGCAGCGCCCATTCGAGACGCGCCACATCGGCGAGGTAAGGTTCGCCGGCCAGGCTTTCGCTGTCGGCGACGAAGGCCGGCAAGGCATCACCCCACCACGCGAGGTCGCCCCGCACGGGCGGATGGCGGTGCCAGAAGGCGCGCGCCAGCGCCGCAAACGAAGCCTCGCCGATGAGCTGCTGCACAGTCGGGAAGGCAGCAGCCAACGCGCGCTCGGCCAGCGCGGCGGCATTCGCCTGGTACGCCGTCAGTCCGCGCGGAATTCGCTCGTGTCCATCGCGCAGCCAGCCCGCCACGACGCCGGGCCGCGCGTCGCGCCACAGGGCGCGCAACAGCATCTGCTGGCGCAGCGCTTCCTTGTCGAGGCCGGTGCTCATCAGGTAGCCTCCGTGCTTCGCACTGCGGCATTCGCCTTGGGAGCGGCCCTGCGGCTCATGGTGTTGCGGCGATCGCTTCGGCGCGTGCCGCTTCGTCGAGCAGCACCTCGAGCGCGGGCACCTCGGTATCCCACTCGATCAGCGTCGGCCGGGCGCCGAGCCGCTCGATGGCATGGCGGTAGGCCAGCCACACCGGTTCGTGCACGCGGCTGCCGTGGTCGTCGATGACGATGGCGCCGCTGTCGTGATAGCCGGCAAGGTGGATTTCGGCGACGATGGCTGGATCGATCTGGTCGATCCAGCGCGAGGCACTGGCCACTGCCGCAGCCTCGTCACGCTGCTCGTTCAGCGCATTCACCACCAGGTTGTTCACATCCAGCAGCAGCCCACAGCCGCTGCGTTGCGCCAGCTCATTGAAGAACTGCGGCTCGGCAATGCGGTCGTCGGCCCAGTGCAGGTAGGCGCTGAGGTTCTCCACCAGGATCGGCCGCTTCAGCCGCTCTTGCACCTGCTGCACGTTGCCGACCATGATCGAAAGGGCCGCGTCGGTGAAAGCGATCGGCAACAGATCGGCAGCATGCACCGGGGCCGCACCGCCGCGGCGCGGGGCGCGCGCGAACGACGCATGGTCGCTCACGCGCAGCGGCTCGATGCGCTCGACGAGGCGCGCCAGCCGCTCCAGGTGCCAGGGGTCGATGCCGCAGGCCGAGCCGAGCGACAGGCCGACACCATGCAGGCTCACCGGCCAACGCTCGCGCGCCTGCTTCAGCACCGCCAGCGCAGCCCCGCCGTCAGCGAAGAAGTTCTCCGAATGCACCTCGACGAAGGCCAGTGGCGCCACCACGGGGCCGGCGAGCAGCGCCTCGTGGTGTGGTTGGCGCAGGCCGATGCCGGTGTGCATGCGAAGACTCCGGGCTGCGCCGCCTATTGCTTCATCTTTGCCTTGGCTTCGTCGGCCGACAGGCCCTTCATGGTCTTGCAGGTGCCCGTGACAACGTACTTCCATTCGCCGGCGTCACCATCGAGCTTGGACTGACCGGCGCACGAATGCGTGCCGGCAAGATTGGCGCAGTCGTTCTGGCCGGCCTTCGAGATGCCGTAGCACTTCTCCTTGGCCTTCTCTTGCGCGCTGGCCTGGGTGGCAACGGCAAGCAGGCCCATCGCGAAAGCGGAAGCGACGGCGGAAGAGACGATCAAACGTGAGTTCATGAACTAAGCTCCTACAGGGGTTGAAGGGAACCGGCGGGGCCGGAAGGCAGGGGCTCGCAATCACCCGCCACCGCGCCGAGAGTCGGCGCCAGCAGCAAGACCTTACACCAGAGGGAGCCGCGGACAGATCAGGGCGCTAAAGCCCCCAGCGAGCCCGGGCACGCTCACGCCGCAGCCGCCGGCGGCAGCCCGAGTTGCATCTCGACCCGGCAGCCCTCGGCCACCTCGGGCAGGCGCAGTGCACCGCCATGCGCGCGCGCCACCATGTCGGCCAGCATCAGGCCGAGGCCCGTGACGCCTTCGTAGGCTTGCGCGTCCAGCGCGGCTTGCAAGGCAGCGCGGCGCTCGGGCGGCATGCCGCGGCCGTTGTCTTGGACGCACAGCACCGTGCCGGCGGAACCGTCACGCACACTCAGCTCGGCGCGGGTGGCGCCGTGGCGCAATGCGTTGTCCAGCAGATTCAACAGCGCCGCGGTGAGCAGGTCGGCATCCGCTTGCAGTTCGGCGCCTGGCGCGATCTGCAGCACCAGCCCGTCCAACGGCAGCCGCGCCAGCAGCGGGCCGAGTTCGATGCGCCGCCAGTGCAATTCGACACCGCTGCGAAAGAGGGCCAGCAGCGCCGTCACCACCCGCGTCAGCCGATCCGCGGCCTGGCGCACGCGGGCCAGGCGCGGCGCCAGTTCGGGCGGCGCCTCGCGCATCGCCACCGCAAGCTGCGCGTCGATGCCGGCCAGCGGCGTGCGCAGGGCGTGCGCGGCATGCGCCGAGAAGGCACGTTCGTTGGCCACGCGCTGCGCCAGACGCTGGCCGAGGTCTTCGATGGCGGCATGCATCGGCGCCAGCTCGGCGCGCGTGGCACCGGCCAGCGGCGCGCCGGGCGCGAGCGGCGAGTACTGCTGCAAGGCACGCGTGCTGTCGGCCAGCGGTTGCAACTCGCGCGTGATGCGTGCGCGCAGCCACCCCGCACTGACGAGGCCCACGACCAGCGCCGCCAGCACCGAGACCAGCGCCACTTCAACCCGCGCCTCGACCCGCTCCTCGCGCGTCTGCGCCACGTACAGCAGGTGCCCGCTGTGCACGAAGCGCTGGCCGAAGACGCGCCACTGCGGGGCGTCGGCAAAGCCGGCCACGGGCAGCGCCAGCAGCGGCGCCGCCGGTGCGCGCAACGAGTGCAGCAGCACGCGGCCTTGCGGGTCCAGCAGCTGCCAGGCGAAATGCTCTTCGTCGCTGTCGGCCCTGGGCGGCGTCACGGGAAGTGCCGGGGGCAGCACCGCGAGGCTGGGCTCGATCAAGCCCGCCAGCGCTTCGGCCGCGCCGCGCAAGGTGTCGTCGAGCAGTTCGTCCACCTCGTGCGCCAGCGCCACCCACACCACCACCGACACGACAAGACCCCACACCAGCGCCACGGCGACGAGCAGTCGAGACAGGCGCTGCCGCACCGAGGGCAGTGCGTTCATGCGTGCGCGCGGTCCAGGCTGAGCCGGTAGCCCAGCCCGCGCACCGTCTCGATGATCTCGCGGCCGAGCTTGCGGCGCAGGCTGGAGACATGCACTTCGAGCGCGTTGCTGTGCAGTTCGCCGGCATGGCCGAGCACCAGCTGTTCGAGGTCGCCTTTGTCCACGATGCGCCCGGCACGCTGCGCCAGCGCCTCGAGCAGCGACCATTCGCGCGCCGTCAGTTCGGCACGGCCGGCGGCCGTGAAGGCCGTGCGCGCTTGCAGATCGATGTGCACGTCGCCGGCACGCAGCGGGCCGGCGGGTAACAAACGGCGCTGCAGCGCGCGCAGCCGCGCCGCCAGTTCTTCAGGGGCCACGGGCTTGACGAGGTAGTCGTCGGCACCGGCGTCGAGACCGGCAACGCGGTCGTCGAGGCGGTCGCGCGCGGTGAGCATCAGCGCCGGAGTGCACTGCCCCTGCCGGCGCTGGCGCGCCACCCAGTCGCGCCCCGATCCATCGGGCAGCTGCCAGTCGACGAGCCAGGCATCGAAGGCCTCGCTTTCGGCCGCCAGCGCTTCGCCCAGGCTGTTGCACCACCACACGGCATGGCCCTCGGCGGCGAGGAAATCGCGCAAGGCCTCGCCGAGGATTGCATCGTCTTCGAGCAGCAACAAGCGCATGCCGGGATTGTGCGGGGTGCCCCAGCGGGCAGCTTCAGCTTGGCTTCAGGTGGGGCACCTGCAATCGCGCCCCATGCTGTTGCCCGCACCCAGGCTCGCCGCGGTGGCCGAGCCCGTCGCCACCATTGCCCGCGCGTCGCGCCAGCGCGCGGTCTGGTCCATCGAACGCCTGCTGCTGCTGTGCAGCCTGTTCTGGGTGCTGGCCGCGAACCGGCCGCTGCTGGGCGTGGTGATGCAAGACCAGTCGCTCGCCGGCAGCACGGGCTGGGCCACGCTGCTGTCGTGGGTGCTCGGACTGACCGCGCTGCACGCGTTGCTGCTGGCCGCGCTGGCGACGCGCCACACGGTGCGCCCGCTGCTCGCCGTGCTGATCGTGGCCACCGCCTTCGCGGCCTATTTCACCGAGCATCCGTCGGTGGTGCTCGACCCGACGATGCTGCGCAACGTGCTGCGCACCGACGCACACGAAGCGGCGGAGTTGTTCAGCGCGGCGATGCTCGGGCCGCTGGCCCTGCTGGCGGGCCTTCCGCTGTTGCTGCTGTGGCGCGTGCAGCCGCTGGAGCGGCCGTGGCGGCGGGCACTGCCCATCCGCCTCGGATTCATGGCGCTGATGGCGGCGCTGCTGGTGGCTTGTGTACTGGCGCAGTTCGCGCCGCTGGCTTCGCTGATGCGCAATCACAAGCAAACGCGCTACCTGATCACGCCGGCCAACGTGCTGTGGTCGCTGGCCGCGGTGGCCAGCGCCGATACCCGCAGCCATTCGGCACCGCGCCAGCCGATCGGTGAAGACGCCCGGCTGGCCAGCCCGGCGCCGCGGCCGACGCTGGTCGTGCTGGTGGTGGGTGAGACGGCGCGCGCGGCCAACTGGGGCTTGAGCGGCTATGCCCGCGACACGACGCCGCAGCTGGCCCGGCTGCCGGTGATCAACTTCGCTGACGTGACGAGTTGCGGCACCAACACCGAGACCTCGCTGCCCTGCCTGTTCGCACCGGTGGGCCGGCGCGACTACGACGAGCGGCGCATCCGCAGCCAGCAGTCGCTGCTGCAGCTGCTGGCGCGCGCCGGCGTGGGCGTGACCTGGCGCGACAACCAGTCGGGTTGCAAAGGCGTCTGCGACGGTCTCGTGTCGCAGGCCGCTGCCGACCTGGTGCCGGCGGCGCAGTGCCCCGGCGGGCGCTGCTTCGACGAAGCGCTGCTCGGCGGCCTGCCCGAGATGCTGCGCCAGCTGCAAGGCACGCAGCTGCTGGTGCTGCACCCGATCGGCAACCACGGGCCGGCTTATTTCAAACGTTACCCACGCGGGTTCACCCACTTCCAGCCGGCCTGCGAACACGACGACCTGCGCCTGTGCAGCCGCGAGCAGGTGGTGAACGCCTACGACAACGCGCTGCGCTACACCGACCACTGGCTGGCGCAGCTGGTGCACGCCTTGCAGGCCGCGCAAGGCCGCGTCGACAGCGCGCTGGTGTTCGTCTCCGACCACGGCGAATCGCTGGGCGAGAGCAACCTGTGGCTGCACGGCCTGCCGTACGCGATCGCACCCGACGTGCAGAAGAAGGTGCCGATGGTGATGTGGTTCTCCGACGGCTTCGCGCGCCAGCGCGGGCTGGACCTGGCCTGCCTGCGCGATCGGGCCCGCCACAGCGCTGCGCACGACCACCTGTTCCACACGCTGCTCGGCCTGCTCGACGTGCGCACGAAGCTGCACGAAGCGGCGTGGGACCTCGGCGCGGGCTGCCAGCGCGCGGCTGCACCATGAAGCGCGACGCGCCCGTACTGCTGGTGGCGCTGCTGCTGTTGACGTTGTGGGACGCCAGCGCGCTGGACATGGCGCTGATCCGGCCCTGGGCCAGCGCCGACGGGTTCGTGCTGCGCGACCATGTGCTGCTCAAGCGCGTGGCGCACGACGGCGGGCGACTGCTCGGCTGCGCCACGCTCGCACTGCTGGCCGTGAACGTGTTGCGGCCGTTGCCGGCGGTGGTGTTCGGCGCGCTGCCGCAACCCGAACGGCTGCGTTGGCTGTTGATGACGCTGGCCTGCGTGCTCGCCGTACCGGCGCTCAAGCAGGTGAGCCCGACCAGCTGCCCGTGGGATCTGTGGGCTTTCGGCGGCCTCGCCGACCACTTCTCGCACTGGCGCATCTTCACGCCCGACCACGGCCCGGGCCGCTGCTTCCCGTCGGGCCACGCGGTTTCGGCGTTCGCCTTTGTCA
>JANNQO010000214.1:0-17685 GCA_031400795.1 Rubrivivax sp.
GAGGTCGGCTCGATCGAGGTCGGCAAATGGGCCGACCTGGTGTTCTGGCGCCCGGCGTTCTTCGGCGTCAAGCCGAGCCTGGTGCTGAAGGGTGGCTTCATCGCCAGCGCGTTGATGGGCGACGCCAACGCGAGCATCCCGACGCCGCAGCCGGTGCACCACCGGCCGATGTTCGGCAGCTTCGGCGGCGCGCTGGCGCGCGGCTCACTGACCTTCGTCAGCCAGGCCTCGCTGGCGCAAGGGTCGGCCGAAAGCTACGGCCTGCACAAGGCGCTGGCCGCGGTGAAAGGCTGCCGCACGGTGAACAAGTCGCACATGGTGCACAACGCCTACACGCCGGTGATGGAGATCGACGCGCAGACCTACGCCGTGCGCGCCGATGGGCAGCTGCTGACTTGCGAACCCGCGACGGTGCTGCCGATGGCACAGCGATACTTCCTGTTCTGATGTGCTGCGCCTGGCGCTGTGCCTGACCGACTGCCGCTGACCATGATCGAACAGCTGTTTGCCGCAGGGGTTCTGCTGATTTGTGCGGCACTGTTGCTGCGCCTGGGCCTGGGGCCCACCAGGCGGCAGCGCTGGGATCGGTACTGGCGCGGCCAGCTCGAGCGCTTGCGCGGCCTGGGGCGGTGGACGCGGCGGCAATGGCTGTTGTTGCGATCGCGCAGCGGCGCCCGGCGCGAGGCGGGTCGGGCCATCCGACGCGCCCGTGACGATGCCGCCGACGTCGAACACGACGGCAATGTGATCCGGCCGCGCAAGTTCCGCAAACCCGGCCCGAAGAAGCCGCCCCTGCATTGAGGCCGCTCGCGCAGCTGCGCGGTCTTCCGCGACAATCCCGGGCATGCTGACGGTGAACAAAATCATCCCGCAGGCCCACGGCCTGGCCAAGGTGCTTGTGCAGCGCGCCGCGACCGTCGAACTCGACTGGGACGTACGCCAGAAGAGCCGCTTCGATGCCACCGATTCCGTAGGCCGGGCGCTGGGTGTCTTCCTGCCGCGAGGCACCGTCGTGCGCGGTGGTGACATGCTGGTGGCCGAAGACGGCTCGTTCATCGCCGTGAAGGCCTTGCTGCAGCCGGTGCTGGTGGTGCGGCACTGCAGCGAGCATGGTTCTGCGCACGACCTGCTGCGCGCCGCGTACCACCTGGGCAACCGGCATGTGCAGCTCGAGGTGAAGCCCGACCACCTGAAGCTCGAGCCCGACCATGTGCTGGCCGAGATGCTGCGCCGGCAGCACCTGATCGTCAGCGAAGCGAACGAGGCATTCGAGCCGGAGGCCGGTGCGTATGCGGAGCAGGGCGGCCACGACCACCCCGGCCACGACCATTGAGCAGCCTGCTGTCGCTGCTGTGGTTGGCCTCGCCGGCCTTGCCGGTTGGCGGCTTCAGCTACTCGGAAGGACTCGAGGCCGCGGTCGACGCCGGCCTGGTGCATGACGAGGCCAGTACCCTGGCCTGGCTGTCCGACCAGCTCGCGTTGACGCAGGGTCGCTCTGAACTGCCGCTGCTGGCCGCCGCCCACCGCGCCTGGGCAACGTTCGACCTGACCCGGACGGTCGCGCTGAACGACTGGCTGCTCGATACCCGAGAAAGCGCGGAGATGCGCCGGCAGACCCTGCAGATGGGCCGCTCGCTGGCCGACTGGCTGCGCCAGCGCCACGGCGACGAGCCGCGCGCAGCGCAGCTGCTCGCTCTGCGCCCGGCGCCGGGCTGGCCGATCGGCTTCGCGCTGGCCACCGTGCTGGCCGGCGCACCGCTGCAAGACAGCCTGCAGGCCTTCGCCTTCGGCTGGGCCGAGAACATGGTGCAGGCGGCGGTGAAGTCGCTGCCACTGGGCCAGAGCGCCGGCCAGCGCATCCTGGGCTTGCTGGCCCGGGACATCAGCGTACTGGCCGAAGCCGCCGGACACATCGACGACGATCAGCGCCAGGCCTTTGCGCCGATGTTGGCCATCCGCTCGGCGCTGCACGAAACCCAATACTCACGGCTCTTCCGCTCATGTGTCCGCTGCACCACATCCCCGGCCGCCGGAAAAAACTACCGCCGCTGCGCGTGGGGGTGGGTGGCCCGGTCGGCTCGGGCAAGACCACGCTGGTGGAGCTGCTGTGCAAGGCAATGCGCGAGCGCTGGGACCTGGTCGTCGTCACCAACGACATCTACACCAAGGAAGACCAGCGGCTGCTCACCGTGGCCGGTGCACTGGAAGCCGAACGCATCATGGGTGTCGAAACCGGCGGATGCCCGCACACCGCGATCCGCGAAGACGCGTCGATCAACCTTGAGGCGGTGGACCGCATGCTCGAGAAGTTCCCGCAAGCCGATATCGTCTTCATCGAAAGCGGCGGCGACAACCTGGCCGCGACCTTCAGTCCCGAGCTGAGCGACCTGACCATCTACGTCATCGATGTCGCCGCCGGCGAGAAGATCCCACGCAAGGGCGGGCCGGGCATCACGAAAAGCGACCTGTTCGTCATCAACAAGACCGACCTCGCGCCCTACGTCGGCGCCGATCTGGGCGTGATGGAGGCCGACACGCAGCGCATGCGCGGCCAGCGACCGTACGTGATGACGAACCTGAAGACGCGCGAGGGGCTGGCGCGCGTGGTCACGTTCATCGAACAGCGCGGCCTGCTGGTCACCGGCTGAATGGGCTGGAGCGCCGAGTTGCGCCTGGCCTACCGGCGCCAGGGCGAGCAGACGCTGGCGAGCTTCGAGCACGAGGGCCCGCTGCGCGTCTTGAAGTCGCTCTATCCCGAGGGGCCGTCGATCTGCCATCACGTCGTGGTGCACCCGCCGGCCGGCGTGGTGGGCGGCGATCGCTTGTGTTTGCACGCCACGCTCTCCGAAGGCAGCCACGCCGTGCTGACGACGCCGGGCGCGTCGCGTTTCTATCGCAGCGACGGTGACGAAGCGGTGCAGGCGGTGGACGTGCGGATCGCCCACGACGCGCGACTCGAATGGCTGCCCGGCGAGAACATCGTGCACAACGCGGCGCGCGTCGCAAACCGGCTGCGCTTTCGCCTCGACGCGGGGGCGCAGATGCTCGGCTGGGACCTGCTGGCGCTCGGACTGCCCGCTGCGGGTGAGCCCTTCGAGCGCGGCCACGTGCTGCAGCGCATCGAAATTCCCGGCCTGTGGCTGGAGCAAGGCCGCATCGATGCCGCAGATGAGCTGCTGCTCGAGTCGCCGCTCGGCCTGGCCGGCCAGCGCGCGCTGGCAACACTGTGGTGGGCCGCCGGATCGCCGGTGGCGGACGCGATGATCGAACGCGCGCTGCTCTCTGCGCGCGAGTGCATCGCCGCGGCGGCGGTCACCGCCGGTGCCACGCGGCCACACCCGCAGCTGCTGGTGCTGCGCGCGCTGGCCGATCGCATCGAGCCGCTGATGCTGCTGCTGCGCGAGGTGCGCGCGGCCTGGCGGCGCGAGCTGTGGCAACTCGACGCCAATCCGCCGCGCGTCTGGTCGACCTGACTACGACCTGACTCGTCAGCGCATCTCGAGCGCCGCGAGCAGCTCGCCGGACGCCATCGGCCGCGGCTGCTTCGGCCAGGCGCTGACCAACGCGCTGATGCGCTCGTTCAACGGTGCCGCGCGGCCGGTGCTGGCGGCCAGCCTGGCCACCTCGCCGCACAGCGCGTCGATCTCGGTGATGCGGCCCCGCTTCAGGTCGTCGGCCATGCTGGAGCGGGCCTGCTCGTCGATGCGCAGCATGCGTGCCGCCACCAGGCGGAAGATCGGAGTCGGCAGCCGCAGCACCGCAGGCACACGCGCCGGCGGCAACGGCGTGAGCCGCGCCGGCGTGATGCCGGCTGCGTCCAGCGCCGCCAAGGCCTCGTCTTGCAGCGCGGCCACCACGCGCCGGTAGCCGCGGTCGAGCAGCTGCGCGCGCAGCGGCAAGCCGCTCAGTGCGTTGACCGGGTTGTTCAGGTTGAGCAGCAGCTTGGCCCACTGCACGCCGCGCAGGTCGGCGTGAAGCCGCAGCGGCAATCCGGCGCGCTCGAAGGCAGGCTGCCAGGCGCGCAACAGCGCATGGTCTTGCGCGGCGAGCTGCCCGCTGGTGCCGCGGTGGAAATGCCCCGGCGCCACCTCGGCCACGTTGAACGGCACCATGCCGGCGAGGCAGGCCAGCCCAGGCGCATGGCGCTGCGCCAGCGCCGCGTTGCCGATGCCGTTTTGCAACGACAGCACCGGCGTGCCCGGCGGCAAGGCGGCACTCAGCTCAGCAGCGGCTTCGGCCGTCGAGCCGCTCTTCACACACAACAACACGAGGCCGGCCGACAAGCCGATGCACCGCTCGTGCAGCGACAGCCGCGCGGCAGGTACCGCCTGCGTGGCGGCTTCCAGGTCCGAGACGCTGAGGCCGTGTTGCCGAAGTGCTTGAAGCACGCGCGGCCGACCGACGAAGTGCACGGGCGTGCCAGCGGCGGCGAGCCGTCCGCCGACGAAACAGCCGATCGCCCCCGCTCCCATCACCAGCACTGCATCTTGTCCGGACATGACGCGGCATCCTACTGCCTAGAATCCTTCGCCATGACCATCAAGAGCGACCGCTGGATCCGCCGCATGGCCGAGCAG
The DNA here is from genome assembly GCA_031400795.1 of Rubrivivax sp. Classification (GTDB taxonomy): domain Bacteria; phylum Pseudomonadota; class Gammaproteobacteria; order Burkholderiales; family Burkholderiaceae_C; genus Rubrivivax. The sequence goes on from JANNQO010000214.1 coordinate 4,578, forward strand.
CACGGCATGATCGAACCCTTCGAGCCGGGCCAGGTGCGCCAGGGCGCCGATGGCCAGCGCATCGTCAGCTACGGCACCAGCAGCTACGGCTACGACATCCGCTGCGCGCCCGAATTCAAGGTCTTCACCAACATCTATTCGACGGTGGTCGACCCGAAGGCCTTCGACGAGCGCAGCTTCGTCGACATCCATGCCGACGTGTGCATCATCCCGCCGAACAGCTTCGCGCTGGCCAGGACGCTGGAGTACTTCCGCATCCCGCGCAATGTGCTCACCATCTGCCTGGGCAAGAGCACCTACGCACGCTGCGGCATCATCGTCAACGTCACGCCTTTGGAACCGGAATGGGAAGGCTTCGTGACGCTCGAGTTCAGCAACACCACGCCGCTGCCGGCCAAGATCTACGCGGGCGAAGGCTGCGCGCAGGTGCTGTTCTTCGAAAGCGACGAGGTCTGCGAGACCAGCTACAAAGACCGCGGCGGCAAATATCAGGGGCAACGTGGTGTCACGTTGCCCAAGACCTGATGCACCAGGACCAGCGCGGCGTGACCTTGCCCAAGACTTGACCAGGAGACAGCGATGAAGTGGGAAGGGCAACGCCAGAGCGAGAACGTGGAAGACCGCCGTGGCGCGGAGGGTGGAGGAGGCGGCGGCCCGCGCATCGGCGGGCGCGGCATCGGCGTGGGCACGATCGTCATCGCGCTGCTGGCGGGATGGATCTTCGGCATCAATCCACTCACCGTGCTGGGCTTGCTGTCGGGCGGCGGCGGCAGCGTCTCGGCGCCCACGCAACAGGTGCCGGCGCAGCGCCCGCCGGCGCAAGACAAGGAGGCAGCCTTCGTCTCGACCGTGCTGGCCGACACCGAAGACGTGTGGGGCCGTGTGCTCGCTGCCTCGGGCAGCCAGTACGCCGCGCCGCGCCTGGTGCTGTTCAGTGGCCGCACGCCCACCGCCTGTGGCGGCGGTGACGCTGCGATGGGGCCGTTCTACTGCCCCGGTGACCGCAAGGTCTACATCGACCTGCAATTCTTCGAGACCTTGCGTGCGCGGCTCGGCGCGCCAGGCGACTTCGCGCAGGCCTACGTCATCGCGCACGAGGTCGGCCACCATCTCCAGCAACTGATGGGCATCACCGAGAAGGTCGACGGCATGCGCGGGCGCAGCTCGCGGGCGCAGATGAACGAGATCTCGGTAAGTGTGGAGCTGCAGGCGGATTGCCTGGCCGGCGTGTGGGCGCACCATTCGCAGAAGGGCAAGGGCTGGCTCGAGCAGGGCGACCTGGAGGAGGCGATGAACGCCGCGTCGAAGATCGGGGACGACACCTTGCAGCGCCGCTCGCAAGGCACGGTCGTGCCCGAGAGTTTCACGCACGGCTCGAGCGAGCAGCGCATGCGCTGGTTCCGCCGCGGGCTGGAGGGCGGCAAGCTGGACGGCTGCAACACCTTCAACCAGCGCGGTTTGTAAGGACCGCGGCGTGCACATGTCCGAAATGCCGGTGCTGGAAGACCGGCTGTTGCGCGCAATGGCCGAGCGTGGCGGATTGAAGCGCTTCGCGGCCCACACCGTGCTCGTGCACGAAGACGACCACAGCGATTCGATCTACATCCTGCTCGAAGGGCGGGTGAAGGTCTACGGCTCGTCGCCCACGGGCCGCGAGATCGTCTACAACACCCATGGCCCGGGCGAATACTTCGGCGAGATGACGATCGACGGCGGCCCGCGCTCGGCCTCGGTGTTGACGCTCGAGCCGTGCAGCTGCGTGGTGGTGCCCGGTGCGCAGGTGCGCGACTTCCTGGCCACGCACCCTGATTTCGCGCTGCACCTGATCTACAAGTTGATCGGCCTGGTGCGGCGCTCCACGCACAACGTGAAGCGGCTGGCGCTGGACGATGTCTACAGCCGCGTGGCGCGCCTGCTCGAGGAGATGGCGCTGCCGCGCCAAGCCGAGCCGGGAGGTGATCGCACCGTGCCCGAGCGCCTCACGCAACAGGACATCGCCGACCGCGTGGGCGCCTCACGCGAGATGGTGAGCCGCATCTTCACGCAGCTCACGCAGGGTGGCTACGTGGCGCTGGAAAAGCGGCAGATCGTGCTGAAGAAGAAGCTGCCGGCGGGGTGGTGAACAGGAAGTGCGTCGGGGGCTTCTCTGCGGCCGCCGGGCGGTGTACGCTGCTCCTCCCCAGACGCAACCAGGAGTTGCACCATGTCCCTGCGCATCAACGACACCGCTCCCGACTTCACGGCCCAGACCACCCAGGGCACGATCCGCTTCCACAGTTGGATCGGCGACGGCTGGGCGATCCTGTTTTCGCACCCGAAAGACTTCACGCCGGTGTGCACTACCGAGCTCGGCTACATGGCGAAGATCGAGCCCGAGTTCGCACGCCGCAATACCAAGCTGATCGGCCTGTCGATCGACCCGGTCGACAACCACGAACGCTGGTCGAAAGACATCCAGGAGACGCAGGGCCATCTGCCCAGCTACCCGATGATCGGCGACACCGACCTGGTGGTGGCCAAGCTCTACAACATGCTGCCGGCCGACGAAGCCGGCACGTCCGAAGGCCGCACTGCGGCGACGAATGCGACGGTGCGTTCGGTCTTCGTGATCGGGCCGGACAAAAAGATCAAACTGATGATGACCTACCCGATGACGACGGGGCGCAATTTCGACGAGATCCTGCGCGTGGTCGACTCGATGCAGATGACGGCCAAGCACAAGGTGGCGACGCCCGTCAACTGGAAGCCGGGTGAGGACGTGATCATCGCCGGCTCGGTGAGCGACGACGATGCGAAGAAGCTGTTCCCCGACGGCTGGCGCGCGCCGAAGCCCTACTTGCGCATCGTCAAGCAACCAAAGTGATCTTCGAGCAAATCGCCACCGGGGGCTGCCAGTCGTACCTGATCGGCTGCGCCGGGACCTGCGCCGCGGCGCTGATCGACCCCGAGGTCAGCCAGATCGACCGCTACCTCGCGTTGGCGGCGCGCGACGGCCTGCGCATCCGCTACGTGATCGACACGCACACGCATGCCGACCACTTCTCGGCCACCCGCCAGTTGGCCGACAAGCTCGATGTGCCCAGCGTGATGCACCGCGCAAGCCCGGCGCCGGCGGTGCAGATGCGCGTCGATGACGGCGAGATGATCGTGCTCGGCAACCTGCGCCTGCAGGTGCTGCACACACCGGGCCACACCGCCGATTCGATGTGCCTGGTGGCCAGCGACCGGGTCTTCACCGGCGATACGCTGCTGATCGGCGGCACCGGCCGTACCGACTTGCCCAGCGGCGATCCGCAGGCGCTGTACCACAGCCTGTTCGACCGCCTGCTCAAGCTCGACCCGGCGCTCGAGGTCTACCCGGCACACGACTACAAGGGGCGCGGCCATTCGACGATCGGCGTCGAGATCCAGAGCAACCCGCGTCTGCAGCAGCGCGACAAGTCGGCCTTCGTGGCGATGATGAAGAGCCTGGACCTGCAGATGCCGACCCACCTCACCGAGGCGCTGCGCACGAACATGACCGGTGGCAAAACGGTGGCGCAGATGCTCGCCGAAGCGGCGGCGATCGTGCCCTTCATGTCGATGGCCGAGTTGCGCTCGCGGGTCGAAGCAGGCCTGGCCGACCTGATCGTGCTCGACGTGCGCGAGCGCGACGCTTTTGAAGCGGCGCACATTCCCGGCGCCCGGCTGCTGCCGCGCGGCCAGCTTGAATTGCGCGTCAATACCGAGCTGCCCGACCCGACCTCGCGCATCGTCACCTGCTGCGAATTCGGCCGCATCTCCACGCTCGCCGCGGCGACGTTGCGGACGATGGGGTTTCAGCGCGCGGTGGCGCTGGACGGCGGGATGAAAGCCTGGCGCGAGGCCGGATACCCGGTGACGCAGGGTGCATAGGCGGCGGTACGCGGCGTAGGCGGCTCGGTGAGGGCCGAGTCTTTTGGTTCTCTGGTGCCGGCGAGAAGAGTCGAACTCCCGACCTTCGCATTACGAATGCGCTGCTCTACCAACTGAGCTACGCCGGCGTGAAGCACGCAAGTATAGCCGTCGCATGCTCAGCGCTTGACGGCTGACGAGGTGGGCGCGGGCAGGGCGGGCGTGAGCGCATCGACGGCAATGCCGCGGCGGCGTAGTTCGTCGAGCACCAGGCGCGCGTTGGCATTGCCGCCATCGGCCAGTTGCCGGGTCTGTGCGGCCAGAGCGTCGAGTGCATTGCGGGCGCTTTGAGCTTGTTGCACAGCGGCTTCCTGTCCGTCGTGTGCTGCTGCGAGGCTGCCGCGCATCTTGTGCAGCTGCTGCACCTGGAATCCGAACCAGGCCAGCGCCGCGATGAGCAGGATCAGCAACGGCACGAACGGGCCCTGGCGCGGGCCCCTCACTTCGGCGGCACCTGCCGGGCGAGCAGGCCGCGCAGCGCTTCGTCCTGGTCGCGCTGCGCCAGCAGCGTGAGCGCGCGCAGCATCTCGCGGTGCACCTGGTCGAGCTGCGCTGACTGCTGCAGATACTGCGCGCGTTGTGTCAGCTCGGACTGCAACTCGCGGTTCGCGCGCTGCGCCCATACCGACACGCCCATCGCCGCAGCCACGGCCGATGCCATGGCGTTGAGCAGCCAGAACTGCCAGCGTTTCAGCATCGTCGTCGCCGCTTCAGGTGTAGGTCACCCAGTCGGCGTGCTCGGCGCCGTCCAGGTGCGGCAAGTGGTTGAAGCTGTGCAGCATCAAGCGCCGCGGCGTGACCGCGAATTCGGTGACGGCGCTGTTGCGGATGCGCAGGTTCAACTCGACCAGCGTCTCGGCCGGCGCGCCGAGCACGCTGGTCACCGCGGTGGCGATGGGCCCGCCGCTGGAGACCAGCAGCACGTCGCCCTCGTAACGCCTGACATGAGCGAGCGCCGCGTCGATGCCGGCGCGAAAGGCGGCGAAGCTGGGCATGCCACGCGGTTGCACCTCGCCGCGCGTCCAGCGCACCAGGCCCTCGCGAAGCAGCCGGAAGTGGCCGCGGTACTCCTCGGCCGATTTCGGCGTTTCCAGCGTGCCGCTGTACACGGTGCGGATGACGGCTTCGCTGTCGTATTCGTTCAGACCCGGAAATACGAGCGCTTCGTGAGAAGTCTCGAACCCCTCGAGCAGCGCCGCCAGCGACTGCTCGTGGCGCTTCAGCGAGCCACGCAGCACCGCCTCGAAACGAACGCCCCGGCCGCGCAGGTACTCACCCAGGCGCCGGCACTGCCGCTCGCCGAGCGGGCTCAGCCGGTCGTAGTCGTGGCTGCCGAACGACGCCTGACCATGGCGCACGAGCGTCAGGATGCCCATCGTGCCTGGCGCCTCAGGCCGTCCCGGCGCCGTGCAACGCCGCGTTCACCACCTCGCGCACATCGCCGCTCAATCCGGGCTTGGCCGCCACGCGCTCGATGGCAGCGCGTGCCGCGCCGCGGTAAGGCTCGGCCAACATGCGCCAGCGGTCCATTGCGCGGGCATAGCGTGAAGCAAGCTTAGCGTTGCCGGCATCGGTCTGCATCACCATGTCGGCCCACAAGGCATAGCCGGCACCGTCGGCGCGGTGGAACGCGGCCGGGTTGAAGCTGAACAGCGTGGCCAGGATGCTGCGCGAGCGGTTCGGGTTCTTCAGCGAGTAGGCGGGGTGCTTCATCAAGGCCAGCGAACGCGCGAAGACCGCGCCGGCGCGTTCGCCCAGCGGCTCCACGGCACCGGCCTGGATCCTGAACCACTTGTCCACCACCAGCGCATCGTGCTTGAAGGTCGCGAAAAAGCGATCCAGCGCCGGCTGCGCCAGTTCGGCATGCGAATTGACGAGCGCGGCGAGCGCGCCGAGCTGCTCGCTCATGCATCCTGCGTCCTTGAAGCGCTGGTAGGCCCGACCGGGCCACACCGCATCGTGTGTCTGCGCCGCGCGCAGGCACAGCATCGCCAGCGCCCGATTCGCCAGCGCGCGCCGGCCGGCCTGCTCGGGTGTGGCCGCAAAGCCTTCGCGCACTTGGTGCGTTTCGAAGGCCCAGGCCCAATCGGCCTCGAGCGCCGACGCGAGCTGGTTGCGAAAGCGCTCGCGCACGACATGGATGCGCTGTGGGTCGACCGCGTCGCCCTGCTCGGCGATCAGCTCGCCGATGAACTTCTCGCTGGGCAAGGCGAGCACCAGGTCCTTAAACGCCGGATCCAGCTCGGCATGGCGCAGCACGCGGTGCATGGCCTGGACGAAAGCATCGTCCAGGAGCTGCGTGCCGGGCGCCTTCACGGCCTCGACAATGCGGCGCGCGGCGAGCTTCTGGCCGGCTTCCCAGCGGTTGAAGGCGTCGCTGTCGTGCGCCAGCAAGGCGAGGTGGGCCGTGTCGTCCAGGCCATCGTCGAGCACCACCGGCGCCGAGAAGCCACGCAGCAGCGAAGGCACCGGCGGCGCGGCCACACCGTCGAAGACGAAGCTGTGCTCGGCCTGGTCGAGCACCAGCAAGCGTTGCGGCGCGAGCACGCTGCCTTCGTGGTCGATCAGCGCCGCCAGCACCGGGATCACGAACGGTGCCTTGTGCGATTGCCCGGGCGTTGCCGGGCAGCTCTGCGCGAGCGTGAGCGTGGCGCGGCGCGCCTGCGCGTCGTACTCGCAACGCACCGCAACATGCGGCGTACCCGACTGCGCGTACCAGCGTTTGAAAGCGTCCAGCCGCAGCGCCAGTTCGCTGCCCGGGTTGGCATCGGCGATCGCCTGCGCGAAGTGGTCGCAGGTCACAGCCTGCCCGTCGTGGCGCCGGAAGTACAGCGTGATGCCACGCTCGAAACCGGCGCGGCCGACCAGCGTTTGCATCATGCGCACCACCTCGGCGCCTTTTTCGTACACCGTGGCGGTGTAGAAGTTGTCGATGGCGGCGTACTGGTCAGGCCGCACCGGATGCGCCATCGGGCCCGCGTCCTCGGGAAACTGGAACTGGCGCAAGCGAATCACGTTGTTGATGCGTTTGACGGCGCGCGCGCTCGAATTGCCGGCCATGTCCATCGAGAACTCCTGGTCGCGAAAGACCGTCAGGCCTTCTTTCAGCGACAGCTGGAACCAGTCGCGGCACGTGATGCGGTTGCCGGTCCAGTTGTGGAAGTACTCGTGCGCGATGACGCTCTCGACGGCCGAGAAATCCTCGTCGGTGGCGGTTGCCGGTGTGGCCAACACGTAGGCCGTGTTGAAGATGTTCAGGCCCTTGTTCTCCATCGCGCCGGAGTTGTAGTCCTCCACCGCCACGATCATGTAGCGCTCCAGATCCAGCGGCAGGCCGAAGCGGGCCTCGTCCCAGATGACAGAGGCCACCAGCGAGTTCATCGCATGTTCGGTCTTGCCCAGATCGCCGGGGCGCACGTAGACCTGCAGCAGATGCTCCTTGCCGGCGCGGGTGCGGATGTGCTGTTCACGCGCCACCAGGCAGCCGGCGACCAGCGCGAACAGGTAGCTCGGCTTCGGGAACGGGTCGTGCCACTTCGCGTAGTGGCGCCCGCCCGCCAGCTCGCCTTGTTCGAGCAGGTTGCCGTTACTCAGCAGCACCGGGTAGCGTTGTTTGTCGGCGCGCAGCGTCACCGTGTAGGTGGCCATCACGTCGGGGCGGTCGAGGAAGTAGGTGATGCGCCGGAAGCCTTCGGCTTCGCATTGCGTGAACAGGCCACCGGCGCTCGTGTACAGCCCCGACAACTCGGTGTTCTTGTCGGGGGCGATTGCGTTGCGGATCTCCAGCGTGAACGCGTCGGCGGCGGGGGGCTGCTCGATGACCAGCAGCTCGCCTTCCTGGCGGAACGACAGGCTCTGCCCGTCGGCCATCACGCGCAGCAGCACCAGGTCTTCGCCGTGCAGCACCAGCGGCTGGCCGGGCGGTGATTCGCGGTTGTGTTCGATGCGCAGCTTGCTCGAGACGATGGTCTTGGCGGCATCGAGGTCGAAGACCAGCTCGGCGCTGCGAATCCAGTAGGCGGGCGGCGCGTAGTCTTCGCGCTTGACGAGGGTAGCGGTGTTTTCACGCATGGTGGGGTGCCTGGGTCAGTCGGCGAACTGGTGAACCTGAAGACCGCGTCGTACCGCGGCACGGGCGAGGCGGCGATCGGCGGTCGCCAGTGCATTGCAATCGAGCAACCTTGCGCAGGCCAGATGCAGGGCGTCCAGCGTCGCCAGGCCCAGCTCGGTGTCCTGGATGATCAGGCTGGCGTCGCCGAAGGCGGCGGTCGGGAAGGGGTTCCATTGCCAGAGCTCGCCCGCCATGTCGGCGGCGAACGCGTTGCGCGCCCCGTCGACAAACGCGGCGTCGACTTCGCCCATCCGCTGGCGGCGCATCAGCACCGAATGGAACTCGGTCACTGTCAGTGGGCAGATGTGAAGCGCACCCTGCTCGGCAGTGACGAAGTCGTCGAACTGCGACGATTCGATCTCCGAGATGTAGCGCTTGGCCAATGCGCTGGTATCGACGTAGATCGGCATGCGCCTTCAGCGGTCGCGTTCTTCGCGCAGCAGTTCGGCGGTGCTGATCGGGGAGGGCTTCATCTTCGCGCGCAGCCACGCCAGCGATTCCACCTTGCGCTTGGGCAACACCGGCAGGATCCGCGCCACCGGCTCGCCGTTGCTGACCAGCAGCAACTCGTGCTCGTCGGCAAGGGTTTGTTTGAGTCGGGGCATGTGTTCACGCAATTCGCGCACGTTGAGCGTCTTCATCGATCCTCCAGGTCAGTGACACGAGATTCTAGGCGTGTCACAGCCCCTGCTTCAAGCTCGCCGCGATGAAAGCGTCGAGGTCGCCGTCGAGCACTTTCTGCGTGTTGCTGATCTCGACGTTGGTGCGCAGGTCCTTGATGCGGCTCTGATCGAGCACGTACGAGCGGATCTGGTGGCCCCAGCCGACGTCAGTCTTGCTGTCTTCGAGTTTTTGCTGCTGTTCGCGCTGCTTGCGGACTTCGTGTTCGTACAGCCGCGAGCGCAGCATCTGCCAGGCTTCGTCGCGGTTGCGGTGCTGGGATCGGTCGTTCTGGCACTGCACGACGATGCCGGTCGGGATGTGCGTCAGGCGCACCGCCGAGTCGGTCTTGTTGATGTGCTGGCCGCCGGCACCGCTGGCGCGGAAGGTGTCGGTGCGCACGTCGGCGGGGTTGATCTCGATCTCGATCGAGTCGTCGACCTCGGGGTAGACGAACAGCGATGCGAAGCTGGTGTGCCGCCCACCCGACGAATCGAACGGGCTCTTGCGCACCAGCCGGTGCACACCGGTCTCGGTGCGCAGGTGGCCGAAGGCGTAGTCGCCTTCGATCTTCAAGGTGGCGCTCTTGATGCCTGCGACATCGCCTTCGCTTTCTTCCAGCACTTCAGCCTTGAAGCCTTTGCGTTCGCAGTAGCGCAGGTACTGGCGCAGCAGCATCTGCGCCCAGTCGCAGGCCTCGGTGCCGCCGGCGCCGGCCTGCAGGTCGAGGAAGCAGTTGCTCGGGTCGGCCGCATTGCTGAACATGCGGCGGAATTCCATCTGCTCGACCGTGTCGCGCAGGGTTGCCGTGGCTTGTTCGATGTGCAGCAGCGCATCGAAGTCGGCGTCGGCCTTCGACATGTCGTACAGCTCGGTGTTGTCGGCCAGTTCGCCGCTGAGGTGGTCGATGGTCTCGACCACGGTCTCCAGCGTCTTCTTCTCGCGGCCCAGTTCCTGTGCGCGCTTCGGTTCGTTCCAGACGCCGGGGTTTTCCAGCGCGGCATTGACTTCGTTGAGCCTCAGCGCCTTGCGGTCGTAGTCAAAGGTACCCCCTTAGCGCGCCGGTGCGTGCTGTCAGGTCGGCCAACAGGTTGCCGATTTGGTTGATGTGTTCGATGTCCATGGGCTGCAGGCGTGGCGTTCTGTGCGGGGGGCGAATTTTGACACGCGGCCCGGCGGGCGCCGCCGGCACCCGAGCCGGCTCGTCAGCTGTCGAAGAAGGCGTCCAGCGCCGCGGCCAGCGCTTCGGGTTGATCGTGGTGAAGCATGTGGCCGGCCTGGCCCAGCACCAGGCGCTGCAGTTGCGGCACGACGGCCAGGCGTTCATCGAATTGTTCGCGGCTGTAGCGGCCACCCCACCAGGTCTCGAATTCGCCGCCGTCGCCCTGCACCCACAGCAGCGGCGCGCTGATGCGTTGCCACAGGGCCATCGCGTCCTCGGCGCGCGACAGCACCGGGTTGATGCGTTTGTGGGCCGCATCGCCCAGGATGTGGCAACGCCCGTCAGCGGCCTGCAGTGACCAGTGCGAGGCCAGCCACGCCGCCTTGTCGGCCGCCAGCCGCGGGTTGGTTCGCATCAGGCGTGCGGCAACGTCTTGCAGGCTGGCGTAGTGCTGCAGTCGCTGGGGTGTCTTGAGTTCGTCGAGCCACTGCGCCAGTCGTTTGGACACCTGCTCGGGAGTGGTCTGTGGCATGCCGAAGCCTTCCATGTTGACCAGGCGGCGAATCCGCTGCGGGCGCACCCCGGCGTAGGTCATGACGATGTTGCCACCCATGCTGTGGCCCACCAGGTCGACCGGCGCAGTGGGCGACAGGTGGTCGATCAGCGCGTCCAGGTCGCCCAGGTAGTCGTGGAACCAGTAGCAGTCGGCACCCGAGTCGCTGCTGCGGCCAAAGCCGCGCCAGTCCGCGGCGACCACCAGCCGGTCATGGGCCAGTGCATCGACCGTGAACTGGACCGAGGCGCCCACGTCCATCCAGCCATGCATCATCAACAGCGGCGGGCGCGACGCGCTCACCGGCGCACCCTCGCCCCAGATGTTGAGGTGGATCTTCAGGCCGCGCAGTTCGACAAAGCGGCTGATCGATGGGCGTCGCGGGAGATAGGGTCCAGGCATGCCCGGCACTATAGGCGGCGTGTCGCGACCGGGCCGTCAAACAAGGGACAGCGCGCCATTCATCCGCCCGGCCTGCAACTCGTCGCCACGATGCGCCGGTCCGTCGCAAGCTGCTGGCCCGGCGCGCTGGCGACTCCTAGAGTTCAGCCCATCGCAAACCAGCAACCCGCCCCAAGGAGTCGACCATGATCAAGAACTTTGCGCCACAAGCCCTTGCCCTTTGCCTGGCTGTCATGGCGACCGCGTCGGTCCTGGCGAGCGTGGACGTGCTGGCGACTCGGCAGCATGCGCGCGAGGCGCTGTCTTCCAGCCCGTCGGCGACGCAGCAGGTGCTGGTGGCTTCGCGCAACGCACGCAGCTGATCCTCATGCCGGTGCCTTGGGCCGCCTGCGGCGCACGCCAGCCGTCTGGCCACCCGGCCGCTGCGTCAGTCGCCTGAGGGCCGCCAGCGAGCCAACAGCAGCGCATTGCCGACCACGCTGACGCTGGACAGCGCCATCGCGCCACCGGCCAGCATCGGGCTGAGGCCGCCGAAGGCAGCCAACGGAATGCCGACCACGTTGTAGGCGAAGGCCCAGAACAGGTTCTGGCGCAGCTTGGCGGTGATGGCACGCGACAGCTCATAGGCTTCGACCACCAGACCCGGGTCGCCGCGCAGCAGCGTCAGCCCGGCGCTTTGCATGGCCACGTCGGTGCCGGTGCTCATGGCCAGGCCGACATCGGCCGCGGCCAGGGCCGGGGCGTCGTTCACGCCGTCGCCGACCATCGCCACCTTGCCGCCAGCGGGCAGCCCGTGGCGAAGCGACGCCACTGCTGCGGCCTTGTCGGCCGGCGACACTTCGGCGTGTACCTCGTCGATGCCCAGGCGGGCAGCGATGGCATCTGCTGCGCCGCGGTTGTCGCCGCTGATCAGCACGACGCGCAAGCCATGGCGGCGCAACCGGGCGACGGCCTGCGCCGCACTGGCCTTGGCCGTATCGCCGAAGGCCAGCAATCCCAGTACGACGGGCGGATGGTCGGTGCTGGCGGCCGTGCCGGCCATCAGCCACGACACGCTGCAGCCTTCGGCCTGCAGCGCCAGCGCGCGCGGCCCGAGCTCGCCGGCATCCGCGCCCAGCTCGCCGAGCCAGCGGCTGCTGCCCAACAGCAGGCGTTGGCCGCGCCAAATGCCCTCTATGCCTTTGCCCGGCACGGCGTGCACGTCCTGCGCGGTTTCTGCCGGTACCTGGGCCTGATCGGCGGCCTGCAGCACCGCGAAGGCCAGCGGGTGTTCGCTGCCGCGCTGCAGCGCGGCCGCCCGGCACAGCAGGGCATCGCGCGCAGCAGGGCCTTCAATGGGATGTGGCGCGGCGGCATCGCCGGACCCAAGCGCCGCGCGGGCGCCGTCAGTTGGCGACACCTGGGCGTCCAGCACTGCCGAGGGCAGGGCCTGCAGCAGGCGTGGTTTGCCTTCGGTCAAGGTGCCTGTCTTGTCGAAGGCGACCACCTCGATGGCACGCATCTGCTCCAGCGCCTGCGCGTCGCGCACCAGGATGCCACGCCGCGCCGCCAGGCCGGTGCCGACCATGAAGGTGGCCGGTGTGGCCAGGCCCAGCGCGCACGGGCAGGCGATGACCAGCACCGACACCGCATGCAGCGTGGCTGCGGCCCAGTCGCCGCGGCCCAGGCCCCAGCCCAGCAGCGTGAACAGCGCCAGCGCCAGCACCACCGGCACGAAGACCGCGCTGACCCGGTCGACCAACGCTTGCGTCGGCGCTTTCTTCGCCTGCGCCGATTCGACCAGCCGCACGATCTGCGACAAGCGGGTCTCGGCACCGACCGCCGTGGCGCGCACCAGCAACGCGCCTTCGCCGTTGATCGACGCGCCGGTGACCGTGTCGCCCGGCTGGCGTGGCACCGGCAGGCTCTCGCCGGTGAGCATCGATTCGTCGAGATGGCTGGAGCCTTCGACCACGAGGGCATCGGTGGGCACGCGCTCGCCGGGGTGCACGACGATTTGGTCGCCGACCTGCAACTCGGCCAGCGGCACCATCACTTCCCGGCCATCGCGCCGCACACGGGCCGTGTCGGGCCACAGCGAACGCAAGGCATCCAGCGCTGCCAGGGTCTGCCGTTTGGCGCGCGATTCCAGCCATTTGCCGAACAGCACCAGCGTGATGACCACCGCCGAGCTTTCGAAATACAGGTGCATCGAGCCCTGCGCCCACAGCACCACGCTCAGGCCGTAGGCTGCAGTGGTGCCCAGCGCCACCAGCTGATCCATGTTGCCGCTGCCCTGCTGAGTGCC
>JANNQO010000215.1:0-1887 GCA_031400795.1 Rubrivivax sp.
GCTCGGCCTGCCGGTGAAGAAGAAGACCAAGAGCGGCGCACCGTCCACCGACGAAGAGGTGCTGCAGGAGTTGGCCGCCGACTACCCGCTGCCCGCGCGCATCCTCGACCACCGCGGCCTCGCCAAGCTGAAGGGCACCTACACCGACAAGCTGCCGCTGATGGTGAACCCCGCCACCGGCCGTGTGCACACCAACTACGCGCAGGCGGTGGCGGTGACGGGGCGGCTGGCCAGCAACGACCCGAACCTGCAGAACATCCCCATCCGCACCGCCGAGGGCCGGCGCGTGCGCGAGGCTTTCATCGCGCCGCCGGGGCATGTCATCGCCAGCGCCGATTATTCGCAGATCGAGCTGCGCATCATGGCCCACATCAGCGGCGACCCGGGCCTGCTGAAGGCATTCGCCGACGGCATCGACGTACACCGCGCCACCGCCAGCGAGGTCTTCGCGGTGCCGGTGGCCGAGGTCTCTCTCGAGCAGCGCCGCTACGCCAAGGTCATCAACTTCGGCCTCATCTACGGCATGGGTGCGTTCGGGCTGGCGAGCAACCTGGGCATCGAGCAGAAGGCGGCGCGGGATTACATCGATCGTTATTTCCAGCGCTTCGCGGGCGTGAAGCGCTATATGGAAGAGACCAAGCAGAGCGCTCGCGCACTCGGCTATGTCGAGACCGTCTTCGGCCGCCGCCAGTGGTTGCCCGACATCCAGGCCGGCAGCGGCCCGATGCGATCCGGTGCCGAGCGGCAAGCGATCAACGCGCCGATGCAGGGCACCGCGGCCGACCTCATCAAGCTGGCGATGATCGCGGTGCAAGAGGCGCTGGACCGCGAGCAGCGCGCGACGAAGATGGTGATGCAGGTGCACGACGAGCTGGTATTCGAGGTGCCGCAAGCCGAGCTGCCCTGGGTGCGTGAGCGGGTGCCGGCGCTGATGGCGGGGGTGGCTGCGTTGAAGGTGCCGCTGTTGGCCGAACTCGGTGTGGGCCGGAACTGGGAAGAGGCCCATTAAGATTTGACGAATCGTGCGGGTAGTGCTCGACAGCACGCTGCTCACCTGAAGCCGGCCGCTCGCGCCACCCAAGCACCACCCAACCCACTTGCAAGATCTTCTTCATGTTTGAACTCTTGACCAACCCGCAGGCCTGGATTGCCTTTGCCACCCTCACCGCGCTGGAGCTGGTGCTGGGCATCGACAACATCATCTTCATCTCCATCCTGGTCGACAAGCTGCCCAAGCACCAGCGTGAGATGGCGCGGCGTATCGGCTTGTTCATGGCGATGTTCATGCGCATCGGCTTGCTGCTGCTGCTGGCGTGGATCGTGGGCCTCGTGGCACCGCTGTTCACCGTGCTCGGGCAGGAGATCTCCGGCCGCGACCTGATCCTGATCCTGGGCGGGCTGTTCCTGATCTGGAAGAGCACCAGCGAAGTCCATCAGGCGCTGGAAGGAGGAGAAGGACACGCCTCGAGTGCTGTCAAGGCCACCCTGGCCGCGGTGATCACCCAGATCATGATCATCGACCTGGTGTTTTCGCTGGACTCGATCATCACCGCGGTGGGCATGGTCGACGACGTGAGGATCATGATCGCAGCGGTGATCGTGTCGGTGGCGCTGATGATGCTGTTCGCCGCACCGATCGGCCGCTTTGTTTCGGACCATCCCACCATCAAGATGCTCGCGCTGAGCTTCCTGGTGGTGGTCGGCGTCGTGCTGGTGGCCGAGGGCATGGGCCACCATGTGCCCAAGGGCTACGTGTACTTCGCGATGGCGTTCTCGCTGGGCGTGGAGATGCTCAACATCCGCATGCGCAAGCGCTCGAGGCGGACGGTCAAGCTGCACCCGCCGCAGATGCCGGGCCAGTGATGCTTCAGCGCGCCGGCGCGGGCT
>JANNQO010000216.1:0-1907 GCA_031400795.1 Rubrivivax sp.
TCGACGCCGAGTTGCTCCATCAGCGAGGTATTGCCCAGCGCCAGCGCTTTGCCGGCGATGGTTCCGCGCACGCCGATGCCGGATGCGGAATCGAATTGTTCGGGCTTGTCGAGCACGAAGTTCTTCTCGCGCGCGGCCGTCACGATGGCTGCAGCGAGTGGATGCTCGCTGCCTTGGTCAAGGCTGGCCGCCAGGCGCAAAACCTCGTCGGCTTCGAAACCGTTCGCGCCGATCGCCTTCTCGAAGCTGGGCCGCCCTTCGGTCAGCGTCCCGGTCTTGTCGACGATGAGGGTGTCGACCTTGCGCAGGTTCTCGATCGCCGCAGCATCGCGGAACAGCACGCCATGCGTGGCGCCGCGGCCGGTGGCGACCATGATCGACATCGGCGTGGCCAGGCCCAGCGCACAAGGGCAGGCGATGATCAGCACGGCCACGGCATTGATCAGGCCGTACACCCAGCTCGGATCAGGCCCGAACAGGCCCCAACCCAGGTAGGTCAGCAGCGCAGCCGCCACGACGCCATAGACAAAGTAGCCGGCCACCGCGTCGGCCATGCGCTGCATCGGCGCGCGCGAGCGCTGCGCCAGTGCCACCATCTGCACGATCTGCGACAGCACCGTCGCGGAGCCCACATGCTCGGACTGCATCACCAGCGCGCCGCTGGTGTTGAGCGTGGCGCCGATCAGCTTGTCGCCCACGCGCTTGGTCACGGGCAGAGGCTCGCCGGTGAGCATGGACTCGTCGAGCGCGCTACTGCCCTCGACGACCACGCCGTCGACCGGCACCTTCTCGCCGGGCCGCACGCGAAGCTTGTCGCCGACATGCACGTTTGCCAGAGGGATGTCCTCTTCCGAGCCATCCGCCGCAATGCGCCGCGCGGTCTTGGGAGCCAGGCCGAGCAGCGATTTGATCGCCGCCGAGGTTTGCGAGCGCGCCTTCAGTTCCAGCAACTGGCCCAGCAGCGTCAGCGAGATGATCACCGCCGCCGCCTCGAAGTACACCGCGACGCGGCCCATCGAGACGAAGGACTCCGGGAACACCTGCGGCGCCACGGTGGCCACGACGCTGTAGGCGAAGGCCGAGCCGGTGCCCAGGCTGATCAGCGTCCACATGTTGGGGCTGCGGTTGACGACGGACTGCGCACCCCGCATGAAGAACGGCCAGCCGGCCCACAGCACGATGGGCACCGAGAGCACCAGCTCGACCCAGCTCTGCGTCCCCATGGCCATCCAGCCGAGCTGGTGGCCGAACATGGCCAGCACCGTCACGCCCACCGTCAGTGGCAGCGTCCACCAGAAGCGATGCGTGAAGTCGGCCAGCTCCGGGTTGGCTTCGTCGTCCAGGCTGGGCATGACAGGCTCGAGCGTCATGCCGCACTTGGAGCAGTTGCCCGGGTGATCCTGGCGGATCTCGGGGTGCATCGGGCAGGTGTAGATCGTGCCGGCAGCAGCAGGAGTCGGCTCGGCAGGGCTTGCCACGGGAGAGAGGTACTTCTGCGGCTCCGCTAGGAACTTGGTGCGGCATCCGGTGCTGCAGAACCAGTAGGGTCGGCCGGCATGCTCGGCTTTGTGCGGCGAGTCTGTGGTGACCGTCATCCCGCAGACCGGATCCTTCAGCGCCTCGTCGGCGGAGCCCGGTGCAGAGTGCTCCTGATGGTCGTGGTCGTGCTCGTGTTGATGGCCGGCATGGCTGCTGCGCGCGGAGTGGGTGGGCATATCCATGGGCTTCATTCCTGGCCAGGTTGGCGGCTGTGACTGTCATGCTTCCCGTGACCACCGTGTCCGTGGAACAGATGCATCAGCGGGCAGGCCAACAGCAGCAGGTAGGGCCAGGACCCCGCCACATGGTTCCAGTGTTCGCGCAGCAGATAGAAGCCAGCGATCAGCGCCACCATCAGCAGCGCCGCG
>JANNQO010000217.1:0-3504 GCA_031400795.1 Rubrivivax sp.
CCACCACCGAAGATCGCGGCTGCTCAAGTCCACCAACAGGCCCCGGCCGCAGCCCCCGTGTAGTGAAGACCTTTGGCCTCGGGCCAAAGCAAATCAAGCACTTGGCGGTGGTGTCGGGGGTCAGTTGAGAAAGACGGGCTATCGGCGCGAGCCGCAGTTCCAGCGTTTCGTGCAGGCGCGCGCCGAGGCGTTGCGGCGCTCGGGCCAGGCCGAGCGATTGAGTAACCGTCTTCTGTGTCAAGGGCAGTGAACGCGAATTCAACGCCAAAGGCTTACCAGGCTCGAATGCGGCAGACCGCATTCGATGCCTGGCGAGAGCGTTGGCGGGCATTGCGCCGGCGTCAAGGGTTCGCTTCGCCGGGTGCTCGCCCGTTCGGTGCTCGTGCTCACCAGACCGCTCCCGTTGGTCGCGGCCTGATGAGCTCTGCGCTCCGCGTGCGGCCTGCGCGCCCGCCCTTGACGCCCACGCAATGCCCAACAGCCAACAGCCGCCGCCTCCGTTCAGGCGCGGGACTCTGCGCGCTTGTGGTCGGCACACCAGTGCGTGTTGCTTCTGACCATCGCGTTGAGCGTGCCCAGCAGCTTTCGCATGCAGGCGACCAACGCCACCTTGGGCAGTTTGCCCGCACCAATGAGCCGCTCGTAGAACACTTTGATGCTCGGGTTGCGGCGACTGGCGGTGAGTGCCGCCATATACAGCACGCGGCGTACCTCGAAGCGGCCGCCCTGGATGCGTCGTCGGCCCTTGCTGCTGCCAGAGTCGTTGGCCATCGGTGCCACGCCCGCCAACGCGGCGATCTCGCGCCGGTTGAGCCGGCCCAGCTCCGGCAGCTCGGCGATCAGCGTGGCGCTGACCACCGGACCGATGCCGCTGGCCGATTGCAGCAGCCCGTCGAGTTCACCGAAGTGCTCGCCCACGTGCGTCACCATCTGGGCCTCGATGTCGTCCAGCTGCGCCTTGATGGCCGCCACGATGGCCTCGATGCTGGGATGCAGGCCCTTGGGCGTGATCTGCAGCCGCTGGCGCTCGCTGTGCAGCATCGTCAGCAATTGGCGCCGCCGCGTCACCAGCGCTGCCAGCCACTGCTGCTGCTCGTCGACCAGCGGACGCAGGAAACGCTGAAGGTCCTCACGCCGAAGCAGCACCGCCGCCAGCTCGGCCAGCATGCGCGCGTCCACCGCGTCGGTCTTGGCCAGTCGGCCCATGGACTTGGCGAAGTCGCGTGCCTGGCGCGGGTTGATCACCGCCACGGCCAGGCCGGCCGCTTGCAGTGCGCAGGCCAGTGCCGCCTCGTAGCCGCCGGTGGCCTCCATCACCACCAGCGCCACGCCCAGCGGCTCCAGCGCAGCTATCAGCGCCGAGTGTCCCTCGGCCTCGTTGTCGAACCGCTGGGCATCCATCTTGGCGCCCAGCACCGCGACATCGACGTGCGCCTTGGCAACATCGATGCCCACCACCACTGAGGAAGCAGACATGGTCTTCGGATCCCTTCCTTGTCCATGCGCGCTCGCTGGCGCGCGTAACCGTTCGGGCTTGAAGAAGACCAGCGCGGTGGCCGTGCGCTCTGTACTCAATCACGGGCTCGATCACCCCAGGCGCGACGAAACTGCACGGACCGGTCTGGCCGCCTCATCGGCGCTCAGACTCTACCGGGCTGGTCGGGCCTGAACATACAAGGTGCGCTGCTGGAATCGAGACCGTCCGAGGTCACAACCTCGGGAGCCTCGCGTGCAAGCCACGGTGCAGCAACACGCCGCAACCTTCCTCGCCGAGACCGAAGCCGCCGCGGGCGCTGACCTGCCGCAGTTTGTGAAGGACGAGTTCGACGCCTTCCTCGAATGCGGCATCCTGCCCACGGCTTCCTGCGCTTGCGCTGGCGTGACTGCGGCCACGACAAGCTGGTCGCCAACAGCCGCAAGCGGCGCGGCTTTTGCCCTTCGTGCGGGGCGAGGCGCATGGCGCAGACGGCGACGCACCTGGTGGACCACGTCATCCCCCACGTGCCGGTGCGCCAGTGAAACTTGCGATCAGGGCGCCGGGTGCCGAGTCTGGCCGGCCAACGGACGCGAAAAATGGCGTTTGAACCGCCTATCCTCCGCCGCCGTTCAGTGCCGATGCCGCGGCCGGCTGCGGGCTGATGAAGGCCGAGGTGGTGGCCCCGCTGCTCGAAAGCGGCGCCAAGCCCGCCGGCAATGGCGAACACGCCGGCCTCAACGCCGGCTACGAGTTCAAGTGCGCGCAGCCGCCGGCGCTGCGCAGCCTGGACGTGGGCCTGTTCGCGGACTACCCGCGCATCGAGCGCATCGACGTGCAAGTGGCCGGGCCGCAGGGGCAATCCAAGCTCACGCTCAGGCGGCCGGATCGCATCGTCAAGCTGGTGCGTTGAGCAGTCGCCGCGCGTCTTTCAGAAGCAACAGCAACTGCTGCGCGCGAATCGGCGAAGGCTCGAAGCCGAAGCGCTCGTAGAAGCGCGATGCCGCGTCGTCGACAGGGTGGGTCAACAGAGCCCGTACACCCGCCTGCTCGGCGATGGCCACCGTTCGCCGAATCGCCTCTTGCAGCATGCCGATACCGATTCCCTTGCCCTGGTCCTGCAGCGACACCGCCAGCCGTGCCAGGATCACCACCGGAATCGGATACCTGCCCATTCCCTTGCGCATGCGCTCGGGAACTTCGAGTGCATCCGCCTGCCCGACCGTCAGGCTGAAGTAGCCAGCAACTCGATCACCTTCAACCACCACGTAGGTTTTCGCCGAGCCGCTGGACTGTGCCTGCCGCGCATGACGAATCAACCAGTCGTTCAGCCCGGGATTGCCGCAGTCGAATCCTTCCAACAGGTGCCGAGCCTCGAGCGCCTGCGGCGCACCGGCCATCACTTGCTCCAGGGAGCGCGCCGTGAGAACAAATCTCTCAGGCCGGCGTTGTCCCGCGCCGGTCGATCAAGAAGATCGAGCAGCGCCGATGCCTGCTCCCCCGTCAGCATGAACAAACGCTGATCCAGCAGCGTCTGTTCGGCAGCCTGGTATGCGCTGTCGAGAATGAAGTCGGTCATCGACTTGTGCGACACCTCGGCGGCGCGGCGCAACACCGCTTCCTGTTGCGGCGTGGTGCGCAGGCCGAGTCTCGCGCTGCGTGTAGCGATGGTCATTCGCAGGTTCCGAAGTTACGCCGGCGATGTTAGTACAAGCGACGTACAACATCAATCTGTGGCTCAGTCGGCACCCGAGCCCGCCGGAATTCGCCGCGCCAGCGCCTGGTGCTTGCGCACCATCTCGAAAGCATCGGCTTTCGAGTAGAGATGGCCTTCCCACTCACTGGACATAAAAACCGGGGTAGCCGCCTTGCTGGAACACCGGCAGCAACTCGAGCAGGGCGAGCTGGCGCCGGCGCAAGCCTGCCTGGAGCACGGCCTGGCCATCCTGCGCGAGATCGGCGAGCAGCGCAGCCAAGGCTCGGAACTCGCAAGCCTGGCCGAGCTGTACATCCGCCAGGGCAACCTCGAC
>JANNQO010000218.1:0-2991 GCA_031400795.1 Rubrivivax sp.
GTCGAGGTTGCCCTGGCGGATGTACAGCTCGGCCAGGCTTGCGAGTTCCGAGCCTTGGCTGCGCTGCTCGCCGATCTCGCGCAGGATGGCCAGGCCGTGCTCCAGGCAGGCTTGCGCCGGCGCCAGCTCGCCCTGCTCGAGATGCAAGCGGCCCAGGTTGCCCAGCGTCACACCCTCGAAGCGGCGGTTGCCCACCGAGCGGTGGATCGCCAGCGCCGCATCGAAGTGCTCTTTAGACTGCGCGAGGTCGCCCCGATCCCGGTGCCAGCAGCCCAGGTTGGACAGCACCTCGCCTTCGGCGACACGGTCGCCCAGGCTGCGATCGATCGCCAGCGACTGCTCGAAGCAACTGCGCGCCTCGTCCAGCCGCCCCTGCTCGGCGTACAGGCAGCCGAGGTTGCTGCACACACTCGATTCGGCCACCAGATGGCCGAGCTGGCGACGGATCTGCAGCGACTCCTCGAGCTGCGAAAAGGCCAGCGCCATGTCGCCGACTTCGCTGTTCAGCAGGCCCAGCGAGGCCAGGATGTTCGAGCGGTCGGTGGGGCTGCCGCCCTGCGCGTGGTGAACGGCCAGCGCGGCCTCGAAATGTTCGCGCGCCTGCTGCGTGTGGCCGTGCGTGTGGTGCATCCGGCCCAGGTCGGCCAGCGACTGGCATTCGAGCCGGTGGTCGCCGAGCTGCCGCGCCAGCGCCAGCGCCTGCTCGAACAGCGGCTGCGAGGCCAACGACCGGCCCACGCGCGTGCCGACCATGCCGAGCAGGCGGCAAGCCCGCGCGCGTGACACGGCGTCCAGCCCTTGCGCGGCCAGCACCGACTCGCCGAGCTGCACCGCCAGCGACAGCGGCCCGCGCAGATCGAACACGTCCCAGGCCGCGCGGTAGCAGGCCACAGCGACGGCGCCATCGTTGCGCTGCACGGCCTGCCGGCAGGCCAGCACGAGGTTGTCGATCTCCAGCGCCAGCGCCGCTCGCCGCTCGGCGCCGCCGTGCCGGGTCAGCGCTTGCAGCGCTTCATCGCTGCCGAAGCCGGCGAAGTAGCGGCCGTGCCGCTGTTGCAATGGCAGCGCATCCGCCGGCGTCGACTCCAGCCTGTCGCGGGCGTACTCGTGGATGCTCAGGTACATGCCGAAGTACATCTCGTCGATCTCGAAGCGGCCTTGCCCGGCCGGCATCCAGCTGCGCAGCAGGCTCTTGTCGACCAGCGATTGCACGACGTCCATCGCCGGCTCGGCCTGCGACCAGGCGCCGAGATCGAGCACGGCCTCGGCCGCCTCCATCGTGAAGCCGCCCTCGAACGCCGAGCACTGCGCCAGTGCCGCCTGCTCCCAGGGCGCGAGCAGCTGCCACGACCAGTCGATCGCCGTCTTCAGCGTGGCCTGCCGGGCCGCCGCACTGCGCGATCCGGCCAGCAAGGCGAAGCGGTCGTTCATGCGCTGCACCAGCTGGCTGGGCGTGAACACGCGCACGCGCGCCGCCGCCAACTCGATGGCCAGCGGCAAGCCGTCGAGCAAGCGCACCACTTCGGCCACCGCGCCGCGGTTGCCCGCCTCGAGCGCGAAGCCGCTCTGCTGCTTCTGGGCCCGCACGACGAACAACTCGATCGCCTCGTCGGGCGCCAACGGGTCGACCGGAAACAGCTCTTCGCCATCCAGGCGCAGCCGCTCGCGGCTGGTGATCACGAAGGCCGCTTCGCCGGTGCGATCCAGCCAGTGCCCGAGTGTGGCCGCAGCGTGTTCGACCACCTGCTCGAAGTTGTCCAGGATCACCAGGCAGCGCCCGCGCGCCGCGAGGGCATGGCCGAGCTGGATCGCCGGGTCGGCGCGGCCCAGCGGCACGCTTAAAGCGCCGGCCACGGCAAAACAGATGCCGGCCAGGCTCTTCGCTTCGCTCAGATCGCAGAAGTACACGCCGCCCGGCCAATCGCCCAGCCAGGCCCGCGCGTAGCCGCGCACCAGCCGCGTCTTGCCCGTGCCCCCCGGCCCCAGCACGGTGAGGATGCGCGCACCACTGTCGAGCCGGTGCGCCAGCTTGCGCAGCTCGCTGCTGCGGCCCACGAAGGCGTCGCGCTCGGCGATCAGGTTGTGGCGCACCTCACGCAGCGGGCGCCAAGACGTACGGTCTGCACCGTCGCGCAGCACGCGATACGCCTTGTCGGTGTCGGGCGGCGGCACGAAGGCGCTGCGCTCGTGGCCGAGTTCGAAGATCTGTACCGGCTCGGCCAGGCCCTTCAGCCGGTAGTGGCCATGGCTGTCGAGCTGGCTGCCTGCGGGCAGCGTGGCACCCAGGGCATCGCGAGCCTCGGCGCTGAGCAGCGTCTGCCCGCCTCGGGCCAGCGCCATGATGCGCGCTGCGAAAGGCTTGGCTAAACCCTCGACTTCGACCGGCTTGGCCCCGCGCGCCACGTCTTCGGCGCTGTTGTCGCGCAGCGTGACCACGCCGACGTGGATGCCCACGCGCGCGCTCGCGCCCAGTTCGGCCATCGCCTGGTGGTAGCCGATGGCGAATTGCGCGGCGTCGGCGACGGCGTCGAAGAGCAGGAAGAAGCCGTCGCTGCGATCGATCTCGCGGCCGCGATGCCTGGCCAGCAACAGCCGCGCACGCCGGTCATGCTCGGCCCACAGTTGCGCGGCGCGCGCGTCGCCCAGTTGCTCGACCAGCAGCGTGCTGTCGACCATGTCGGTGAAGAGCAGGCTGCGCGGAATCAATTCAGAGCCATCGCTTGCGGGGGGGCACGGCATCAGTCTAGTGTCATGAGTCTCACGATGGCGATGCCGGGGCGCCGGAGGCGATCGGATCGGCCCCGCCTTGCAACAGATCGCCGCCGATCCAGTGCCGAATGTGCCGCGTGGCGACGTCGTTCAGAACCATCTGTTCCCGCTCGCAGAGGAACAGGATCTGGTTGTAGGCCCGCCGGACCAGCGTCGCGATGTCGTCATTCCCCTGGCCGAAGACATGACCGTTGAGCTGCATGCCGCGGATCAGGAACACGA